>CALFJG010000066.1 GCA_937877625.1 uncultured Prevotellaceae bacterium | reverse complement strand
CTTTTGCCGAGCCGCAGCCTATCTTCGCGAAGCAAAGTAGTGCAAGGCGAGCGCAGAGAAAAGGAAATACGCAGTTTTTCTTTTCTCTGCCGAGCCGCAGCCTGCCGGAGCGCAGGCGGCTCGCCTGCATTGCCCTGTAAGGGCAAAAGCTACGACGGCAAGGTTCTGTTTTTTTATGCTCTTTGGGACATAGCACGCGAGCCGCGTGCGCTCCGGCATTGCGACTCGCGTGCGCTCCGGCATTGCGGATTATTTTTTTAGCCCCTTGAAAAATTATTCCGGACGGCTTGATTTTTTTTTCAAGTGCTTTGAAATTTTTTTCAAGTGCTTTGAAATTTTTTCCGGACGGCTCTGAAAAAATTTTTCAAGGCACACAAAAAAAACTCTGCCGTCCAGATCTCTTTTGCCGAGCCGCAGCCTATGTGGCATACTTCAAAAACACTAACTTTGCCCCCGCAAAACCACAAACACACCACAGAAATGCTCCCCCTCGAAGACTTCTTCCGGAATAGTCCGCAAACCGCTTTCCAAATCTCGCCCGACGGCAAACACATTTCGTTCTTCGCACCCTACCACGACAGAATGAACATCTTTGTGCAACCCACCGATGGCGGCGAGGCCGTTCAACTCACCCACGAAACCGAGCGAAGCATCGCAGGCTATATGTGGACATCGCCCGAGCGTATCATCTTTACCAAAGACACGGGCGGCGACGAGAACTATCGTCTCTTCGCCGTGGGCATTGACGGTAAAGGCTTGCGCGCATACACCGATTTCCCCGGCGTTCGCACCAACCTTATTGACGACCTGGAAGACAACCCCGACGAGGTGCTTATCGCCTTAAACCGCCGCAACCGCGAGATTTTCGATGCGTATCGTTTGAACCTCAACACAGGCGAGTTGCACCTCGTGGCCGAAAACCCGGGTAACATACAAGGCTGGATGACCGACCGCGAAGGCCGCCTGCGCGTAGCAACGGCGGTGGTAGATGGTGTGAACACACAGATTCTCTATCGCGACACGGAGGACGAGCCTTTCCGCCCCGTACTCACCACAAACTTTCGCGAGACGGTGAATTTCCTTACCTTTCTGCCCCGCAGCCGCGAGGTACTCGCCACGACAAACATAGGCCGCGACCGCACGGCACTGGTGCGGATGGATGCCGCCACGTGCCAAGAGATAGAAGTACTCTACCAACACCCACGCTACGACATCGGCGGCATATACTACTCCAAGCGACAAGAGCAACTGATGAGTGTGAGTGTAACAACGCACAGCGGCCCTGCGCGCCACTATTTCAACGAGGAGTTTCAGACGTTTCGCGAAACGCTAAACGCCTTTTTCCCCGGCCGTGTTGTCGGGCTGGCCGACTGCGACAAGGCGGAACGACATTTCCTCGTTTACGTAGGCGACGACCGCACACGCGGCGCATATTACTACTACGAGCACGGTAGCACACCGCTCCTTATTGCCGAACTCGCACCGTGGCTTAAAGAAAACGAGATGGGGCGTATGTTTCCTATTGCCTACAAAGCCTCCGACGGACAAGAGATAGAAGCCTATCTGTCGTTGCCCCAAGGCCTCACGCCCGAAACGGCGAGGCAGATGCCCGTGGTGGTCAATCCCCACGGAGGCCCGTGGGCGCGCGACGTGTGGAGTTTTGATAGCGAGGCACAATTCCTCTGCAACCGGGGCTATGCTGTGCTACAAATGAACTTCCGCTGTAGCACAGGTTATGGTCGGGCCTTTATGGAGGCGGGTTATAAGCAATGGGGCGGACGCGTGATGGACGACATCAACGATGGCACGCGCCACCTCATCGCCACCGGTATCGCCGACGCACGGCGCATCGCTATCTACGGCGGTAGCTTCGGAGGCTATGCAGCACTTGCGGGGGTGACATTTGAACCCGAGCTCTACGCTTGTGCCGTGGACTATGTCGGTGTGTCGAACCTCTTCACGTTTATGCAGACTATCCCACCCTACTGGCGACCTCTCTTAGAGATGCTCCACGAGCAAGTGGGCGACCCCGAGGCCGACCACGAAATGCTCGCCGCCACATCGCCGGCACTCCACGCCGACAATATCCGCGTACCGTTGCTTGTGGCACAAGGTGCCAACGACCCGCGCGTAAACAAAGCCGAGAGCGACCAAATGGTTAATGCCCTACGCGAGCGAGGCATTGAGGTAGAATATATGGTAAAGGAGGACGAAGGCCACGGCTTTCATAACCAAGAAAACCGTTACGATTTCTATCGTGCCATGGAACGCTTTCTATCTAAACACCTTTTGGGGAGATAGCGTCGGGCTACACGACCGATGAAACTTACAGAATGAAGCAAAAAGAACCCTAAATCTCTCTCCGTCCCAATTCCACCACTTGGCAATCCTTAAACGCTGCACCGTCTATGGTGAGCAACACCAGCGTGCGAACACGTTGCCAGCCGCTAAGCCCGGCAGCTCCCGGGTTGACGTGTAGCATCTTCAATTGCTTGTCGTATTCTATGCGCAGTATATGAGAGTGTCCGCACACAAAGAGGTTCGGCGTGTGTTGCAACAAACGATTTCGTACGGAAGCGTCGTAGCGTCCGGGGTATCCGCCGATGTGTTTCAACAGCACATCGGCGTCCTCGCATCTGAAGCGCAATATCTCAGGAAAGAAACGCCTTATGTCGCCGCCATCTATATTGCCGTGGACAGCCCGAAACACAGGGGCTACAGCCTGCAAGCGTTCCACAACTTCCAAAGAGCCTATGTCGCCCGCGTGCCATATTTCATCGCAAGTCGAGAAATGCTCTGCAAAACGGTTGTCCCAATAAGCGTGGGTGTCAGAGATAATGCCTATGCGCTTCATAGTAATAAAGGTGGGTTCTATTAGTTTCCACGGTTAAGTTTGACATAGATGGGGCTTTAACCTTGTGTCAGATTTCTGACAAAGCGAATGAATAGGACTCACCTATAAAATCCCTAACTGTCTCAGCCTGTCTGCCACAAAGGCTTCCACAAACCTTGCCGTGTCGGGCAGTCCGAGGCGGCTGCTATTGATACAAAGGTCGTACGTGGCCGCAACGCCCCAATGCTTATTGCTGTAGAAGTTATAGAACGTGGCACGGTGTCGGTCGCCTTGTTCAAGAAGTTTGTGTGCATCGTTTTCGTTGCAACCGGTGCGCTTTACGATACGCTGGATGCGATCCGTCTCATCGGCGGCAATGAATACGCTTATTAGGCACGGATGTTCGCGCAGCACATAGTCGGCACAACGCCCGATAAACACGCAGGGGCCTTTCTCGGCGGCCTTGCGAATGGCATCGGCTTGCACGCGAAAGAGGGTTTCTTCGGTAAGCCCCTTGGAAGATATTTCACTTGGTGCCCAGGCATTGTGGAACTGGCCAAACACGCCGCGCAGGAAGCCTTTGTGTTCGTCCTTGCGTGCAAACACCGCCTCGCAGAGTCCACTCTCGTGAGCAGCGAGCGAGAGGATTTCGCTGTCGTAGTAAGTCGCGTTGAATTTCTCGGCCAAGTGTTTGCCGATATATCGTCCGCCGCTACCGAGCGAGCGGCCTATGGTGATAGCAAAAGGTTTCATAAGTGAGTTAGGATTGGAAAGTTATGGTGTCGCGCTTAAATCGGTGTACCTGTCGCCATAGCATTGCGGCAGCCAAAACAAAGGAAATGACATCGCTCACGGGATATGCCCACCACACCCCCTCTACGGGGTCGGAAAACAGACGTGGGAGCACCAGCAAGGCCGGTACGATAAAGAGCATCTGACGTGTCAGAGAGAGGAAGATGGCGATACCCGGTTTGCCGAGGCTCTGAAAAAAGGCCGTTGAGACGATGCAAAGTCCTACAACGGGGAAGGTCATAGTGAGGATACGCATAGCGTGTGCCGACATTCCGATGAGTTCGGGCGAATCGCTCGCAAAAAGTGTGACACACGGCTCTGCCCATATCATCGCTACGACGAACCCGATAGTGGTAGTGGCCGTGCCAAAAATCAACGCCCAGCGCAACACCTCTATCACGCGGTCGTATTTCTGAGCCCCGTAGTTGTAGCCGGCGATGGGTTGCATACCCTGGTTAAGACCTATCACTACAAGTGCGATAAACATAATCAATCGGTTAGCAATGCCGAAAGCACCTACGGCATAGTCGCCGCCGTATGCTGACAACGAGCGCGTCATAAGGATTGTTACCAAGCACGCGCACAGATTGATAAGGAACGGCGAGAGCCCAATGGCGAGCGACTGGCGCACGATGGTCCAATCCACACGCAGATACTTGCGCTGAATGTGTATCATATCCTCCTTGCGTGAGAAGAGGCGTATCTGCCAAAGGAGCATCACAAACTGCGCCGCGACCGTGGCCGCTGCTGCACCGCGAATGCCCCATCCGAAGACGAAGATAAAAAGGGGTGCGAGTGCGCAGTTCACGATGACGGAGCCTATGGTGGCACGCATGGCTTTTTCGGGACGGTTGGTGGAGCGCAGCAACGCATTCAAGCCGAGATAGAGGTGTGTCACCACGTTGCCCACAAGAATAACAGTCATAAAGTCGTAGGCGGGTCCGAGCGTTACATCACTGGCGCCGAAGAAGCGCAACACGGGTGTGAGCGTGAGTTGCAGCACTACTTGCAACGACAAGCCCATCAACACATTCATCACGAGTACGCTGCCCAGTATCTTTTTTGCCGCTTCGTAGTCGCGCTGTCCGAGGCGCACACTCATCAGTGTGGAACCGCCCACACCTACCATTGCGCCGAAAGCCCCGGTGAGCGACATCACCGGCATAGTGAGTGCCAAACCCATAATGGCGGCGGGGCCTACGCCCTGACCGATAAAGATGCCATCGATAATGTTATACACGCTACTCGCTGCCATAGCGACAATAGCCGGCATAGCGTATTGAAAGAGCAGACGCCCTACTGGTTTTTCGCCCAGAACAAGGAATTTTTCTTTCTCGTCTTGCATAGTTATATAATAAAGTATCAACCGACCGCTGCGTGGAAAAAAACACAGACACTACAGGTAGAGGCTAAGACAAAGGGGTGTTCAATAAGTTAGGAAGTATGCTCGTTGTATGGCTGTGTGTGCTTTGTCTCGCTTGGTCTTTTTAGTCATATCCTTTTGCTTGCGCCACTTCACTCTCGGCTTACACCGTCGTTGGCACATAACTTGGCGGCGGTGAGCCTAAGGACGAAGCCTGCTCCAAGATGGCACAAAAGTCTATTCAGGAAACGTATAGAACGTCCGTTAAGTTTCAACGCCACGCTCGTCTTCGACAGACTTTTTCTCGCCAATTTATGTCAAAGCTATCAAGGTTGATGATTTGGCAGGTTGTGTCGGTGAATTGAATGGGGAAAAGTATGGTTTTCGACTCTGCGAGCGTGGGGTCTTTCCAACGGTCGCCCACATAAAGCAGACTCCCGCTTTTTTTGGAACTTCCCGCCCGAATAATTGCCGCGGGCTGTGTGCGAAAACAAGTGTTATCGCCTACGTTGTGAAGTGCCGACCATCCGTGTGTAAGGCTCTCCGACCAAGCGTGCTGACACTGGTTGGGTGCCCAGCCGGTGCAGGCCGAGGTGAGTACGTGATAGATGTCTCCCACCCGCACAATGACAGGGGCTTCGCGGCGCTGGCCTACGAAAAGCGGGTAATGCTTCACGGGTTGCGTGTAGTCGTCGGAAAGCAAGAAGAGGCCGATGTCTTGGTTTTCATTCGTGGTGGCTACGAAATAGGCGGTACCATCATCGTCGACAAAGACATTACAGTCGCGCGTTTTCACTCCCAGCGGGCGGCCACGAAAGGTGCAACGATAAGGGCCCGTAATCTTCTCGGCTTCGAACGAAGCGGCCTCCGAAGCACTGTAATTGGGTGCTTCCCAATGACACCAAATGACAAAGTGTCCCGTACGCTTACAATACATGATCTTTGCCCGCTCTATCATACGTACAGGAAGACCCTCCTCGTCAGGCAACGTAATGATTTTTCCCTCGTAGTGCCACGTGCGGAAATCATAACTGCTGTACAGGTTTACATCGGGTAGGCCGCCGTTGTCTCTGTCCTCGCCCACCATCCACCACCGCCCCTCGTGGCGCAGAAAGCCGGGGGCATGGGCTTGCACCGTGTCGCCTCGGTCGGTGTACCACAAGACGCCGTTGCGAACTCTTGTCCATCCCCTACCTTGACCTACAACATTAACCGAACAAGGAACGAGGGATAGAAAGAGCATTAGGCGAAACAATTGGTTTCTCATAGTGTTTTTGTCTTTGACAGACTTTTGCTCGCCAAGGCAAAGCTGAAGCAAGCTTCGCTTCGCTCTCCTGGCTTAACGCAAAAGTTCGTCTTCTGCCTGCAAAGATAGCGCAAAAAAGACAATTGCGTGTAAATCTTTTGCGTTAAGCCTGAAGAGCAACGGTATGTCGGAAAGCGACGGTTCGTCGGGTGACAGATTAACCGTTTCTTCAACGGGAGCGCAGCCAGGTGCTGGCGAATAACAGTCTGTCGAAGACAAACTGTTAGCGGACACCAATATAATAAAACAAAATCTGACTTATGATAGAACAAAATCCGACCGTGCTAATACTTAGTCCGACCGTGTTAAAACTTAGTCCGACCGTGTTAAAACTTAGTCCGATTGATTTTAAAATCAAAGCCATTGATTTTAAAATCAAAAGCCTTGATTTTAAAATCAATCGGACTAAGTTTTACACCCATCCAACCTGCTTTCTCTTGCGCGCTTTTGCCCTTTTATGACGTACTTTGAAATTAGGCGTATGGCAGGCGAGCAAGAAAAAGGAGGAAGCCTTGTTCAGACTTCCTCCCAAATTAGCATTACTTTCTAAGCTAACGTTTTCTCACCAGCGAAAAGTTTCGCTTTCACTGGATTTACGAAAACGCCTGTTAGAATTTTACTTCACGAGTACTTTGCGTCCGTTGATGATGTAAATGCCAGCGGGCAGGTTACGCGTGTTAGCAATCTTCTGGCCTTGGAGCGTGTACACACCTTGACGTGCCGGAGCGACGGGTTCTACGGTGAGGCTCTCAATACCGGTCTGCAAGTCTTCCATAAGCGGGAGCAGTTGGTCGCCACCCGATACTTTGGGCAGTGCCTGTAGCGCACTCCAAACGAAGTAACCACTGTTTGCAGCGATAGCCTGCAGCGCAGCCGTGTTGCAGTAAACGAGTTCTGTGCTCTTGGCGTTCATCACGAGTGCTGTCTCGCCAACGGTGTCGGGCTCGAAGGTACCTACGAGGCCATCAACGGTGAGGGCTTCACGTGTGTAGGTGATGTCGTCGAGCGATGCAGCGGTGAGATAGAGCTGTACGCTACTCGTCACACTTGTGTCGGCAACAATCACGAACGGTGTACCAGCGGAGATTGTGCCAGTGATAGCGTTCAATGCGAGCGATGCACCATCCTCGGTGACACCGGCCACGGCATAGCAATCGCCATAAGGCATTACGTCGAACGGCAGAGTGTGGATGCTGACGGGTTTCGTAAGGTCAATTGTCATCAACTGGCCGTAATCTGCAGGCTGGAAGTACCAAGCACTGTTGTCATTACCTTGACCGCTGCTCCAAACTACGAAGCCTGCGCTCGGGTCGGCATTTCCGAAGAGTGTGCCTTCTTCGTTTACGATGAAGTTCAGACCTATACCCATGCTGTCGCGAGCACCGCGGAGGCCGAACTCACAAGGCTCTGTACCCTGTGCGATAGCACCGCTGAGTGTGGCCTGCGTGTTCTGCAAGTAATAGCCGGAGGCGGCGTTCTTGAAGGTATATTTGCCATTAGCGAGTTTCTCTACGTACCAAACCGTGTTGACATAGTCAGCGGGGCTCTTTTCGGCGTATGCCCAAGCCACACCATTGTTAGTACGATAGTCGGTGGTGCTGGTGGAACGAGCCACGAGGTAGGAGCCGTTGGCAGCACCGGTGGTAAGGCTCTGGATGTTGTAGTAACCACTCTCGGGTGCTACGAGTTGAGTCTGGAAAGTAACGAGTGCGCTTGCCAAGCTCTCGAGAGCGTTTGTATAGGCAGCGTAGGTGAAAGGCTTGTTCTCTGCTACGGCACGTGCATCGCTGACAGCGGCTTGCAAGCCACTCTGTGCACCAGCGTTATAGTTACCTATCTCGGTACCTTCAACGGTCTCGGTGGCCCAGCTCTCTACTTCTGCGATAGCAGCCTCAAGACCGGCCAAATCGGGATATACAGCCAAGAAAGCAGCGTAAGCAGCCTTCAGGCGGTCGATGGTCTCTTGTGTAGCAGCCTCCTCGTTGAGTTCGGCGGCAGCGGCACTGATAGCGGCCTCGAGCTCAGCAGTAACTGCGGCATCCATATTGGCATAGATACAATCGGGATCGTAAGCACCGTTGTAAGCACGGAGCTCGGAGAGACACCAGTAGCTATAGCCATCGCCATTGGTACGAGCGGTACCGTTCACATAACTCAGTACGGTCTCAATAACGCTCAGACGTACGTAGCGATAGGGAGCGTCAAGCTCAAAGGCTGTCACACCTGCACCCAAAGTGGTGGGATTGGTCGTGCTGGCAGAAATAGAAAGCAGATTGCCCTCGGCATCCTTGAGCTGATAAGCGTAAGGCAGGGTATAGAGACCGAGGTCTGTCCACTCGCTGCTGGGTATAGTATCACTCACCTCTTCGGTAATGGGGTCGCCGGTTTCTTCGTCAACATCGCCGGTTTCAACAACGGTGGTCTTGCTCAGGAGGCTTGCGTCGTTAGTACCATAGAGGCGTACGATATAAGGCACGTCGCGGTTACCGGCGTTCTGGCGCATAGCATACTTCAGCACAAGTGTCTGAACGGCTTCGCCAAGGTCAAGTTGCAAGTAGTGTGGCTCGTCGGCTTGCGTGCTGGCGTGCCAGGAGGAGTGGAAGAAAGAGGTATAGTCAGCATCGAGCAAAGCTTCGTAAGAGCCTTCTGAAGGATCTTTACAGTTGCTCCACATCTGGCTCACACTGGTTACGAGTCCGAGGTCTTCCTCTGCGGAGTAAGCACCATCATTGGTTCCATCGAAGACAAAAGCACGAGCTCCCTCACGTGCATCAACAGCGAGCGTTGCCCAGTAAGCGAGCGTGTCGTTACGTGCGGCTTGAACAGCGGCTTCTTGGATGTCCTTAATTTTATCGTCAAGCGAAGCTACAGTTTCTTCACTTACGGGAACGAAGAGCCAAGAGCTGGCACCCAGCTGCATACGGTCGTAGATAGCACTTGAAACGGGTGTCAAAGAATTGTAGCCATCCAAGGCATCTACGGAATTCTGACGGATATAAACAGTACCTACTACATGCGTGCTGGTTTCTATAGCAAAACGTCCGGCTTCAGAAGCGTTTTCGGTAAAGCCATAGGTAGCGTTGCGTCCACCATTGTTGTTGATGTAGGTGCCATAAAGCACGTTGTTGAAGATAAAGAGGTCGCCATCGCTTTCCACTTTCCAAATGTAAGCAGGCTCAGCATCCTCACCCTCCAGCGTGGTATTGAGTCCATCGCCAAAAGTAAGAAGGTCTCCGTCGTCGTTAATACGCATAGCCAAAGCACTCTCCATATTGAGGTCCTCGATGTCGGCTACGGCATCGCCGCTGACTGTGGGAAGTGCGCTAACTACATAGTAGTAGCCCGGCGTGATTTCCACGGGGATAAGGCTGGCAAGGAAGTCTCTCCAAGCATTCTCTAATTTCTCTGTTGCTTCAAGCAGTTCTTCAAGAGAAGCACCGGCACCAACGATATCGCTTGCCTCGTCGTAAGCCTCCTGCATGTTGTCAAGGGTCTCCTGCGGATAACCGCCGGGAACGCCAACAGCATAGTTGTTGATGTCGAAAGCAATCTCGTTGACCAGCTGCTGCAATTTGATTTCGGCAGCCTCTTCCTCAGAAACGGTGAGAGTGGCTTTGAAACCCGGAATCCAGTTGTAGCAAATGACACCATTGGCATTCATCACGGTGGGAGGATACTGTGCTACGTTGTAGAGCAAGCAGATACGCTGTGAAGCCACGGTGTACATACCATCCTCATTAGGCTCGTTGGAGGTGATGAATACCATATAATAGGTAGTACCACCCATAAGTTCTATCTCTTCACTGAGATCGTAGTTGTAGAACTCTGCCGTTCCGTTGGCATTAGTTGCCAACACTGAGTTAGTAGATACGGCCAATACATCAGCCTCGGAAAGGGTAGCACCGGAACCCGTGGGGGCTGCGGTAGCAATGGCGGTGTAGCGGTCGGCAGCACCATAACCCTGAGACTGAGCAAACTGGAAGGCACTCATCATATAAGACTTATCTTCGGTACCTGGCGTGGTGAAACCGCACCATAAGATGCTCGCACCATCGTTGCGATACCAACCGGGATAAGCCTCATACTCTATGGTGACACCCTCCTGTGCGAATGTTGGAAGGCTTGTCAGAGCCAGCAACATCAACACGAGATAAGAAGTAATCTTTCTCATAAAGTAAAATGGTTGATTAAAAAAACAAAAAGTGTAATTAACTCGTTTTCGCGGCAAATATACAAAAAAATCAAAGCGTCCAACATTTTGCTATACAAAATGCAACAAAAAAAGGGAAGAAACCCTTTTTGAGTTTCTTCCCATAGGTGATTTGAAGCAGAAAGATTTACTTCACAAGTACTTTGCGTCCGTTGATGATATAAACGCCTGCAGGCAGGTTGCGTGTATCAGCAATCTTCTGTCCCTGGAGCGTATAAACACCTTGGCGGCGGAGCGGCGTAGCATCAAGCATTACGTTCTCAATGCCAGTTTGCAGGGCTTCGTTGAGTGCAAGAAGTTGGTCGCCACCCGATACTTTGGGCAGAGCCTGCAAAGCACTCCAGATAAAGTAACCGCTACCCGGAGCGATAACTTGATAAGCTGCCGTGGCTGCATAAATGAGCTCGGTGCAGTTGCGGTTCATTACGAGCGCGAGTTCGTTTACGGTGTCGGGCTCGAAGGTTCCTACGAGGCCATCCACCGTGAGGGCTTCGCGTACGTAAGCAACCTCATCGGGGCTGGCAGCAGTGAGAGCCAGTTGAACAGACTTGGTGACACTCGTATCGGCAACGGCTACAAACGGTGTGCCAGCGGGGATTGTGGTGATGCTGTTGAGTGCTACGGCTGTGCCGTCTTCAGTGACACCGGCTACGCTATAGGTGTCGCCATAGGACATTACCTCGTAGGGCAGCACGTAGATGCTGACGGGTTTCGTCAGGTCGAGTGTCATAAGGCCTCCGAACGATGCTGGCTCAAAGTACCAAGCACTGTTGTCGTTGCCCTTAGCACTGGTCCACGTTACGAATACAGAACCGCCGGGTTGTGCATTGCCGAAGAATCCTTCCTCGCTGTTGATGATAAGGTTCAGACCGATACCCATAGTGTCGCGTGCAGCACGTAGGCCGATTTCACAAGGCTCTTCACCCTGTGCCACGCCACCGCTGATGCTGGTCTGAGTGTTCTGCATATAGTAGCCCGTAGCCACATTCTTGAATGTGTAGTTACCATTGTCGAGCTTCTCCACATACCAGAGCGTGTTCACGTAGTCGGAAGTACTCTTATCGGCACAGCCCCAACCAAGACCGCTAACAGAGGTATTGGTGGAGACACTGCTGTTGCGAGCCAAGAGGTAGGAGCCATTGGCAGCACCGGTGGTGAGGCTCTGAATGGTGTAGTAGCCCGTTTGGGGGAGAACCAACTGCCCTGCCAAGCGTGAAACAGCGGCGGAGAGGTTGTTCATTGCGGTGTTGTAAGACGTATAGGTCAGTGTACCTTCAAGGGCAGCCTCGGCCTCATCTATCACAGCTCGGAACGCATCGAGAGCACCACTGTTGTAGTTACCGATTTCATCGCCTTCTACAGCGTTCTCGCTCCACGTTTTGGCATCGTTGATAGCAGATTGCAGCTGACTTCTGTCGGGGAAGACAGCCATAAAGGCTTCGTAAGCGGCTTTCAGACGATCAATGGTCTCTTGCGTAGCAGCCTCAGAGTCGAGTTCAGCCTTAGCAGCGTCGAGACTGGCCTCAAGCTCAGCAATAGCCTCGGGATCCATGTGGGCGTAAACGCAGTCGGGGTCATAAACAGCGGAATAAGCACGAAGCTCGGAGAGACACCAGTAATTGAAGCCGTCACCATTGGTACGCAAGGAACCTTGCTTCACGCTTTGGATGGAGCTGTTTACAGCCATACGGATATAGCGATAAGCAGCAGGCAGCTCGAAGTTGGTGACACCAGCACCCTCACCCGTGGAGATAACGCTGCGAATGTTGTCGCGCATTGATACGCTTACGGTATTGCCATCAGCATCAAGGAGAGGATACTGCCAGCTGAGCGTGTATTGACCGAGTTCTTCCCACTCTGAGCTGGGAGCGTAGCCAGCTGCTACATAGTCGTCCTCGCCTTCTGTGCCACTTTCCTCACGCTCAACGGTGAGCGACTCATCGTTGGTACCATAGAGTGTAACGACGTAAGGAACGTCGGGCGTTCCGGCGTTGCTACGAACAGCATACTTCAACACAAGCGTCTCCACTTCCTCGCCAAGGTCCATCTGGAGATAGTGAGGCTCGGTGCCAGCTACACTGGCGTGCCAAGAAGTGTGGATAAAGGAGGTGTAGTCGCCATCAAAGAGACCCGGAGAGTTGTTTTCATCGGGGTCGGCAGGATTTACCACAATCTGCGTCTCATCAAGCAGTAAGCCATCGCCCACTTCGAACTGGCCATCGTTGGTGCCATCAAAAGTAAAGGTGCGGCCTGCCTCACGTGCAGCGGTTGCGTCGGAGAAATACTTCTGTAACGTGTCGTTGAGTGCCTGTTGTGCGGCCTGACGTTGCAGTTCCTCAATCTTGTCGTCCATAGCGGCGATGGTTTCATCATCAACGGGCACAACATACCAAGCACTACCACCGGAGCTGGCCGTCCAGTTCACCACTTTCTTACCAGACACGGCGGCATGCAGAGCACCATACTCGGTGGTTACAGCGGTGTTGGTGAAAGTAACAAAACCTGCCACTGCGGTAGAGGTGCCTGCAACGAACTTGGCGGCCTCGTCCACGTTGGCTGTAAAGCCATAACTGGCACTTGCGACAGTCACGCTGTTGAGATACTGTCCCATGGCGAGGTTCTTAATCGTGAAGAGACCTTTACCTTCATCGTTGTATCCAGCAGACTCTATCTGCCAGATGTACTGTGGCTCGGCATCTTCTCCCGTCAGCGTGGCATCAAAGTTCTCTTCCCAGAGAGCACCAGAAGTGGCTCCATAGGCAGCATCAACGGCTGTAAGATCGTCAACATTGTCGAGCAGGTTGTTGCTCGTGCCGATACGTGCACTGACGAGGTAGTAGTTACCTGCCTCAAAGCCCACTTGGATTTGTGCTGCAAGCAATGCGTTATATGCATCGCGCAGAGCCTGTGCTGCGGCGATAATCTCTTCATCGCTGTAAGAATCGTAGTCGGCCTGAATATCGCAAGCAGCATCGTAAGCCTCCTGGCAAGCATCAATGAGTTCCAAGGGATAACCACCAGGCACATCAGCCTGATACAACGAGCCATCGAACTCTATCTCTGCAAGCACTTGGTCGAGCTGCATATATGCCTCGGGTTCACCGAGCGTCACGGGTACGATACGAAAAGCACCATTGCCACCGGCAGCACTGATACTGCTCCAGTTGGAAAGGTTGGCCGCATCGGCATCTAAATAGATGGTTGAAGCCCCTGCGTAGGCCGTAGAACCGCCCGAGTAGGTTGTGTAGGTAAGTGTAAACTGACCCTCTGCACCATCAATAGGCTGAATAAGCAACGGCTCTTTCTCTATGTTGCTCAACTGGAATTTGCCACGCGGATCAGCGTAAGGCGGAATGTAGTATCCGGTTTGTGACTTAATGTAGATATGCTCGTCGTCAATCACTTCAATAGTGAGTGCGGCGTTAGCATCGTGTCCTTCGGTCACAGACTCGAACAACAGATAGTGGGACGCGTCCTCATAGAGATACCAGCCGTCGGAATTGTGACGGCCGATACTTGTGATGAGATACGTACCGCCATCTTCCAGTTCGCTTACATCAACGATCGGGTCTCCAATCTCGGAAATCACGAGCGTCTGTGCTTGTGCGCTGATGCCTAAGAAGAAGCAAAGCATCAACGCAAGCAGAGAGGTAAACTTTCTCATAGTGATACAAAAAATTGGTTAATAATGTGAATAAGGAAGTTGTCTGTTCTGTGATTTGCCAACGCCAAAACGCACGGCAATACTATCTTTGCGTGGCAAATATACGCAAATTCACTACACTACGTCATTTTTTTGTAAAAAAAGCCACCTCTTCCAATTTTTCCTGCGACAAAAAGTACGAGAGTGGCTACATTTTGGCGATTTCTCCGTCCGTATTTTAGGGAAATAGTAAAGGAATGCTTTGTTTGATGGAGCATTGCTTGCATTTATAGCACTGGAAAGATGCATCTTTGGCGTTGCTACACGTCTTGTTGGTCTGTTTTTGTTACTTTTGCGCTTGAAAAGCCGCCAGCGGCACACTCCTTATTATATATATCTTATGCTCCATATACACGATTTGCACGCCTCGGTAGAAGGAAAGCCTATCCTGCGCGGCATTAATCTTGATATTCACGCGGGCGAAGTACACGTACTGATGGGACCAAACGGTTCGGGGAAATCTACATTAAGCCACGTATTGGTAGGAAACCCCAAATACGAAGTCACCTCGGGTACCGCCACCTTTCAAGGCAAAGACCTCCTCGCCCTTTCGCCCGAGGATCGTGCGCGCGAGGGAATTTTTATGTCGTTTCAGCAACCCGTGGAAATTCCGGGCGTTTCGATGACCAATTTCCTGCGCGCCGCCGTGAACGCCCAGCGTGCCTACCGCGGCGAAGAGCCTATGAAAGCTGCCGCATTCTTAAAACTGCTTCGCGAGAAACGTCAAGCCGTGGGACTTGACGCACATTTTATGAGCCGCGGCGTGAACGAGGGCTTCAGTGGCGGTGAACGCAAGCGCAATGAAATTTTCCAGATGGCGGTGCTTGAGCCACGCTTCAGCATCCTCGACGAGACCGACAGCGGCTTGGACGTAGATGCCCTGCGCGTAGTAGCCGAGGGCTTCAATAGCCTACGCAATGCCGAGACATCAGCCTTAGTGATTACCCACTATCAGCGTATGCTTGACTACCTACGCCCCGACTTTGTACACGTGTTGATGGGTGGGCGTATCGTGCGAAGCGGCACTGCGGAACTGGGCTACGAGATTGAAGAAAAAGGGTTTGACTTCATTGCAAAGGAAGAAGCATGACCGCCGCCCTCCAACAATATATAGACATCTATGGTACTTATGGTATCGACCTGCAACGCTCTGCACCTGCGCCGATGAACGCAGTGCGCCAAGCGGCACTATGCACCTTGCAGACCGACGGACTACCCACCCGCCACAACGAACGCTATAAATATACCGATGTTGAAGCCTTGCTCGCCCCCGACTATGGTTTGAACCTCTTGCGCCACACACCGCGCCACACGCCGTCAGCCTGCACGGTACCAGGTCTGCGCACACAGATGATTTGTGTGGCGGGCGATGTAGTTCTACCACTTGACGAACAAAGCCAGCAGACAGGCATAGATGTTTTTTCTTTTCACGAAGCTGCGGAACAATGCCCTGAAATCCTACAACGCTACTACCACCACGCCGCTGCAAAAGACAGCGATGTATTCACAGCACTCAATACACTTCTATCACAGGACGGACTCCTTATATATATAAAGGAAGGCACGAAGTCCACCCTGCCCCTTCAGTTGGTCAACCACGCTCATACACGCACGGCGGCGATGCACAACAGACGGCTTATTGTGATATGCGAAAAAGGGAGCAGTGCCTCACTCCTTATCTGTGACCACTGCGACACCGAGGCACAAACGCTCACCACACAAGTCTCCGAGTTGTATCTGGCCGAGGATGCCTGCCTCAACGTTTACACCATTGAAGAAACAAACGCTTCGTGCCACCGCGTGCATAACCTCTACGCCGAGCAGGGTGCAGGCAGTTGTCTGTCGCTCTGCGATGTGACGCTACGTGCTGGCCTCTCGCGCTCAATGATTGACATAGCCCTAAATGGCGCACACGCCGCCACATACTTAGCCGGCGGCATCGTGGCCGGCGGCACACAACACATTGACAACAACCTACTCGTTCGCCACAACGCCGAGGCCTGCACCAGCGAGATGCTCTACAAGAGTGTCATTGATGATGAGAGTACCAGTGCCTTTGCAGGCAAGGTGTATGTAGCACCTGGGGCGCAGCAAACCATTTCGCAACAAACATCAGCAAACCTCTGTGTGAGTCCCACCGCAAGAGCCTTGACGCAACCGATGCTGGAAATCTATGCCGACGATGTAAAGTGTAATCATGGAGCCACCGTTGGCAAACTCGACGAGGCCGCCTTGCTCTATATGCGCCAACGCGGTATAGGCGAGGTCGAAGCACGCTTGCTATTGCAACACGCCTTTGTGAGCCAAGTGGTGAACCGCATCAACATCCCTGCCCTTCGCGACCGCCTCACCACGCTCATCGACCAACGCTTTCGCGGCGAGAGCGATATGCACTGCGCGGGATGTGGACTGTGCGGAAAAGAAGGCTGACTATATATTTCTTATTCCAATGAATGCTACTATACGCGCTGACTTCCCCATCCTTTCGCGCAAGGTTTACAATCGCCCGCTCGTCTATCTTGACAATGCGGCCACGGTACAAAAGCCGCGCTGTGTGGTTGAAGCCATCAGCCAGGAATACTACAACAGCAACGCCAATGTTCATCGCGGCGTGCATTTCCTCTCCCAGCAAGCCACCGAACTTCACGAAGCGGCACGCGAGCGTGTGCGACAATTCATCAACGCACGCTCCACGGCGGAAATCATCTTCACGCGTGGCACCACGGAAAGCCTCAACCTACTGGCCACCAGTGCTGGCGAAGCTTTTCTGAAAGAAGGAGATGAAGTGGTGCTGAGCCAAATGGAGCATCACTCCAACATCGTGCCGTGGCAACTCCTACGCGACCGCAAAGGCATTGTTATCAAAGTGTGTCCCGTCACAGACGAAGGAAGCCTTGACCTTGTGGCGTTGACCCAACTATTTACACCACGCACACGGATTGTTAGTCTTTGCCACGTGAGCAACGTACTCGGCACGGTAAATCCTATTCGCGAGATTGCTGCAATGGCTCACGCTCACGGTGCGTTGCTTTGTGTAGATGCCGCGCAGAGCGTGCCACACCGCCGTGTTGACGTACAAGCCCTCGGCTGTGACTTCTTGGCCTTTAGCGGGCATAAGACCTACGGGGCAACAGGTATTGGTGTTCTCTACGGACGTGAAGACCTCTTAGAACAA
The DNA here is from genome assembly GCA_937877625.1 of uncultured Prevotellaceae bacterium. Classification (GTDB taxonomy): domain Bacteria; phylum Bacteroidota; class Bacteroidia; order Bacteroidales; family Bacteroidaceae; genus Alloprevotella. The sequence goes on along the minus strand of CALFJG010000066.1, from coordinate 13,900 downwards.
ATGCCGCCCTATCAAGGCGGCGGAGAGATGATAGCACGGGTATCGTTTGAACGCACCACCTACGAACAGTTGCCTTATAAGTTTGAAGCCGGCACGCCCGACTATGTAGGCTCCCACGCGCTATCTGTAGCCCTCGACTATATTGACAGCGTCGGGTTAGACAAGATACAAGCCCACGAGCAACAACTCACCGCGTATGCCATCAAGCGGCTCTCAGCCATTAACGGGCTACGTATCTATGGCCATACACCGGAAAGAGAAAGCGTTGTGAGTTTCAACATCGCAGGCATCCACCCGCTCGACCTCGGCACCTTGCTCGACCGCCTTGGCATAGCCATTCGCACGGGACATCACTGCGCCCAGCCACTGATGACGCGCTTTGGTGTAGAAGGTATGGCGCGCGCCAGTGTTGCACTCTACAACACAAGAGAAGAGATTGACAGCCTTTGCGAAAGCATTGAGCGCGTGAAAAAGATGTTTTAGTCGCTATGCCCTTGCTTCCTATATATAATAAGGAGTGTTTGGTAGAGGCCGGCGTTGACGAGGCGGGGCGTGGCTGCTTTGCCGGTGATGTCTTTGCCGCCGCTGTTATTCTGCCGCCCCATTACGACAACCCCCTGCTCAACGATAGCAAACAACTCACACCACGCCGCCGCGAACACCTTCGCACGGAGATAGAACGCGATGCTCTGGCCTGGGCGGTGGGGCGCGCCTCAGTGGAAGAGATCGACAGTCTCAACATCCTCCGCGCTGCCATTCTCGCTATGCATCGCGCGTTGGACAATCTACAAGAGCGACCGCAGTTTATTGCCGTTGACGGCAACAAATTCCTGCCCTACGGCGACACTCCCTTTGCCACCATTGTGAAAGGTGACGGCACCTACCAAAACATTGCCGCGGCAAGCATTCTGGCCAAGACACATCGCGATGCATATATGGCTGAACTCGCCAAGACTTACCCCCACTTTGGTTGGGAACACAATGCCGGGTACGGCACGCGCGAGCACCGCCATGCAATACGCACATACGGTCTCACACCGCTCCACCGCCGCAGTTTCCACATTGTTGACGATGGACAATTAGAACTTTTTCGTTAAGACAGGAGAGCAAAGCGAAACTTGTTTCAGCTTTGCCTTGGCGAGAAAAAGTCTGGCGAAGACGAACATAGAGCAAAACCTAATACAGCCATTTTATCAAACGATGATTTCCACCCCTACCGACGAAGACTATATGCGCTATGCGCTCCGTGAGGCAGAGGCCGCGGCGCAAGCAGGCGAAGTACCCGTGGGTGCTGTCGTGGTATGCCGTGAACGCATCATAGCCCGTGCCCATAACCTCTGCGAAACACTCCACGACGTAACCGCCCACGCTGAGATGCAAGCCATCACCGCCGCGGCAAGTTCGCTCGGCGGCAAGTACTTAGACCAGTGTACACTCTACGTCACCGTAGAACCCTGTGTGATGTGTGCCGGTGCGCTGGGCTGGGCGCAGTTAGGACGTTTGGTCTATGGTGCGAAAGATGAGAAACGTGGTTTCTCGCGCTTTGCGCCTCAAGCACTTCACAATAAAACTGAAATAGTAGGCGGCGTACTCGCTAATGAGTGCGCTACCTTGATGAAGACTTTTTTCCAACATAGACGATGACAACCACAAAACGTATCTTTGGTACTCAGGGCGAAGACGCGGCTCTGCGCTACCTCGTACGCAGGGGCTACCACCTCTTGGAACGCAACTGGCGCATCGGCCACTTGGAGGTAGATATCATTGCTGAGCATTACGGCATCATCGTTTTTGTGGAGGTAAAAACGCGTCACAAAACCACCGCTCGCGAGGCCGCCGATGCCGTCGATCGCGAGAAACAAGCCAACCTACTCGAAGCGGCCAACGCCTACGTGCAGATACACCAACTTGAAAAGCCTGTACGCTTTGATATTATTGCCGTCGTAGGCCAGGCTTCATCGTTCACTATAAAACACTACGAAGATGCCTTTACCGCATTGAGTTATGCTCAAACAAGACACCACTGACAGCCGCATCCGCTCCATCGCCTTGCCCGCCATCGCCACAAACGTGACGGTGCCGTTGCTCGGCTTAGTTGACACCGCTATTACCGGTCACTTAGGAGCCACGGCCTACATCGGGGCGGTGGCTATTGGGGGAATGATGTTCAATATGATGTATTGGCTCTTGGGTTTTCTGCGTATGGCCACAAGCGGACTTACAGCGCAGGCCTACGGCGGAGGAACACAAGAAAAGATTGATGTCGTGCGCTGGCAGGCAATGACCTACGGATGGGTTGCGGGTATTGCTATTGTTGTGATGCAATGGCCGTTGCTTCAAGCGATGCAGTATTTCTATGCTCCAGAGGGCGAGGTGGCCGAGTATGCAACGCGCTATTTTTCTATTCTTGTGTGGGGTGCTCCGGCCGTACTAACCACCAATAGCCTTTGTGGGTGGTTTCTTGGTATGCAAGACGCAAGAAGCCCTATGTTCACTGCTGTGGTGCAAAATGTGGCAAACATCATCTTGAGCCTATTCTTTGTGTTTGTGCTAAATATGAAAGTGGAGGGTGTAGCGTTAGGCACATTGCTCGCCCAATGGACTGGTTTGGGCATTGCCGTATGGTGCTACCATTACCGCCATAAAACAAAGTCCGCACTTTGGCGACCTATCCTACACGGTGAGGCACAGTTTCTTAGTGTAGGGCGCGACATTTTTCTCCGCACGCTATGTTTAGTAGCGGTAATGTCGTGGTTCACGCGCACAGGCACTGCCTTCGGCGATGTCGTCCTGGCGGCGAACACAGTACTGATGCAGTTTTTTGTCGTCACAAGTTATGTGTTTGACGGTCTGGCCAATGCTGCAGAGGCTATTGGTGGCAGCCTTTTCGGGCAGGGCGATGCCAGCGGATTGCGCTTACTCTTACGACGACTGGCGTGGTGGAGTATCGTCGTAGTCATAGCGTTTACACTCACTTTTACACTCGGCGGCTCCACCTTTATCCGCCTCCTTACCAACCGCCCCGAGGTGCGCGAGATGGCAAACACTTTCCTCCCGTATCTAATAGCCGTACCCGCTGCCAGTTTTGTGGCATTCCTCCTCGACGGCTTGTTTATCGGTTGCACGCGCACCCGCCCTATGTTGCTCAGCGTTGCAGCCTCAGCGTTGCTCTTCTTCGGTGTGCTGCAAGGTTTCTCCCCTACCATCGGCAACCACGCCTTATGGACAGCCTATGTGTCCTATCTGTTTTTACGCGGCTGTATCTTACTCGCCGCGACACCCGCTCTGTTGCGCAAAGCCTCGCAACGTGCGAGTGTTACCCTACGCACGGACGAAGCACCTTAATTCCTGGACGTTTCTGACGCTGTAGGTATTCTTGGAGCGTAAGGGTTTCTTCCACCACCTTTTTATGTAGGGACGAGGCGTTGAGCAGATGAAGTTTTCTGTCGCTACCCCACACGGCAAAGCCGAGATGTGAAACGTCAATGCCGGCGTTCATCTTCACAATGCCCACCACGTCGCCGCTACGCACCATATTGAGTGCCTGTGGGCCGCGACCTACAGCAGCAGTGGGCAGATAGGTGCCATCAGAGCCATTGCCCTCGCGCTCCATACGCGCTATCACGGGACGAAACTCCGGGTGCGCCTTAAGCATCGGATACTTATCGGCGTGTTGCGACATATAGGTGTCGTTAACCACCATACGCCCCGTAAACGGGCGGCCTGTCACCTCGCTCAAAAAACCTTTCGCCACATTGTCGCGCTTCCACCACGTAAAATAGTGAAGGCGTGTGGTATAGTCGCCGCGCTCGCCGCCACGATAACGAATACGCGCTAAGTTGCGGCAATAATCGGCGAACGCGATGCCACCCTCACGTCGTGTCACAGCAAGAGCCAAGACGGTCTCCACAAAGGTCATACAATCCAAACCACGCAAGTTTACTACAAGCCACTCGGGGTCATGTACTTCAAGCGTATTGCCTACATAGGGTCGTCCCACAAAATAGCGCGCATAATATAATATGGTATCCGAGCCAAGAGGCGCAGAAAGCAACTGCTCTATTTCTATAGAGTCGCTCTTCTCAAAAACCACCTCGGAAAGATCTGCAGCAGAAGTCTTTGCCTGCTCCACTGATTGTGCCACAGAAGGTTTTGTGCAACCTACAAGAATAAGCGAAAAAACAGAAAAAACAATCGTCTTCATACTATAGGTGGGTTCTATTAATTTCCACGGTTAAGTTTGACAAAGATGGGGCTTTAACCTTTTGTCAGATTTCTGACAAAGCGAATTAATAGAACCCACCATTAAGCGTTTTGGTTAAGCAAAAGTACAAAGTTACCATATACCAACTCAACGCCTGTAGCGTTTTTTTCGTCTTCAACAGACTTTTTCTCGCCAAAGCAAAGCTGAAGCCAGCGCAGAGAAACGCCCTGTGGGGAAACATACTTCCCATAGAAACCGAAAAAGTAGCGAAAAGGATGACAAAAAGAAAGTTGCAAGCAGTATGACAGTCTAAGGGTCAATTTGGGTTTAAGACATTGATTTTGCTTTTGCAGTGCTTGGCGGTCTGCCTTTTCTTTGTACTTTTGGCGTGACAAAGTAAAAGGGTGTTCTATAAATTAGGCTAATTGATTTTTGTGCCATCATATAGCAGTTAAGGCTTAGACTCGCAGCACCATAGCGAGCGAGGCGGCAATGACAATGAAAATCGGGAGCAGAAACAAGACTTTGTTCTTTGTTATGCCGAAGTACCTCCTGACTTCGCACAAGCAAGAAGTTGAGACTAAAGAGCCCCAAGAAAGACAAAAAGCAGCCAAGCAAAGACAGACATAAATCCTATTTATAGCAAACCCCTAAATAAGGAATCTAATCTCTTTTCTTTTTTCTATGAAAACCGACACAGCCATTTTCTCTCTTATCGAGGCGGAGCACCAGCGCCAGTTGCGCGGCATTGAACTCATCGCCTCCGAGAATTTTGTTAGCGAACAAGTGATGCAGGCTATGGGTTCTTGCCTCACTAACAAGTATGCCGAGGGCTATCCAGGCCACCGCTACTACGGCGGTTGTCAGGTGGTGGACCAAACAGAGACGATTGCTATAGAGCGTATCAAAAAACTCTTTGATGCGGAGTATGCCAACGTGCAACCCCACAGCGGCGCACAAGCCAACGCCGCCGTCTTTCTTGCTTGCCTGAAGCCCGGCGACACGTTTATGGGACTCAACCTCGACCACGGCGGCCATCTCAGCCACGGCTCAGCGGTAAACACCAGCGGCATTCTCTATCACCCCGTGGGCTACAACCTCAACCGCGAGACAGGCCGTGTGGACTACGACGAGATGGAACAACTCGCCCGCGAGCACAAGCCAAAACTCATCGTTGGCGGTGGCTCAGCCTATAGCCGTGAATGGGACTATAAACGTATGCGCCAAATAGCCGATGAGGTAGGGGCTATTTTTATGGTAGATATGGCACACCCCGCCGGACTCATCGCTGCCGGACTGCTTGACAACCCCGTGAAATACGCTCACATCGTCACCTCTACTACCCACAAGACGCTCCGCGGCCCACGTGGCGGCATAATCCTGATGGGCAAAGACTTTGAAAACCCCTGGGGAAAAACCACGAAGAAAGGTGTGGTACGTATGATGTCGTCGCTGCTTGATAGTGCCGTATTCCCCGGTCAGCAAGGCGGCCCACTTGAGCACGTCATCGCCGCTAAAGCCGTGGCTTTCGGCGAGGCATTGCAACCTGAGTGGAAAGACTATGCGCTACAAGTGAAAAAGAATGCCGCACGCTTAGCCGACCAACTCGTGCAGCGTGGCTTCGCCATCGTGAGCGGTGGCACCGATAACCACTCTATGCTCGTTGACCTGCGGCCTAAGTATCCCGAGCTCACGGGAAAAGTGGCCGAGAACGCACTTGTGGCAGCAGATATTACAGTGAATAAGAATATGGTGCCTTTCGACACGCGCTCTGCCTTCCAAACCAGCGGCATACGTCTCGGCACACCTGCCATCACTACACGAGGCGCAAAAGAAGACCTCATGGACAAAATAGCTGAACTCATTGAGTGCGTACTCAACGCCCCCGAGGACGAGAACATAATCGCTGCCGTAAGGGAAGAGGTAAACGCCACAATGAAAGACTATCCTATCTTTGCTTGGTAGGCCTGTAGTTCTTCAACTCCTTTCTTAAAACCCACTTTAACCCAAACCGGTCATTAGCGTTTGTTGATTCAACGATTAATCAGCATCACGCTAATGACCGATGTGGTTAATAGGACACCCCTTAAGCGTTTATTTTGCAGAATGGCATAAAAAAACTACCTTTGTGCGCGTTAAGGCCAAATCAATGCTTGCTTCTTATCACTCAAACACACCCACACCATATTAACCGTGGAAATTAACAGAACCCACCTATAATACAAAAACCCACAGCATCCACCTATGACACGCCTTTCAGCCCTTGCACTCGCGGCACTGCCCGCCGCCCTATCTGCGCAGCGCTACAACATCGTCTATATTATGACGGACGATCACACCGCGCAAATGATGTCGTGCTACGACACCCGCTACATCCAAACGCCTAACCTCGACCGCATAGCACGCGACGGCGTACGTTTCACACGCAGTTATGTAGCCAATTCGCTTAGCGGTCCAAGCAGAGCCTGTATGCTTACAGGCAAACACAGCCATGCCAACGGCTTTACCAATAACGAACACGGCATCTTTGACGGCTCACAGCAAACGATGCCCAAACTGATGCAACAAGCCGGCTATCAAACGGCAATGATAGGTAAGTGGCACTTAGTAAGCCTCCCCACGGGATTTGACTACTGGAACATCCTGCCCGAACAAGGCGACTACTATAACCCCAACTTTATCACTATGCAAAACGACACGGTGACAGAACAAGGTTATCTCACCAACATAGTCACCGACAAGGCTATTTACTGGATGGAGCACCAGCGCGACCGCAGCCGGCCTTTTATCCTCTTTATCCACCACAAGGCGTGCCACCGCAACTGGCTACCCGAACTTAAATACCTACGCGAGTACGAAAATGTGACATTTCCCCTGCCCTATTCTTTCTACGACGACTACGAGGGACGGCAAGCCGCAGCAGCACAAGAGATGCACATCGACCGCGATATGGACATCGTTTACGATACCAAGATGTTCCGCCCCGACCTCCACACTCGTCTAACGCCTAACTACCGCCGTATGATTTCGCGCCTCGGCGGACGTGAACAGATGGAGTACAACTGGTTCTACGACTCCTTGTCGCTCGACTTCTACCGCCGCTTCCCTCAGATGGCCGATGGGCGCACCACCGATGGCTCGCGCGCCGTAGCAGAATACAAGTACCAACGCTATATGCGCGACTATGCCAAAGTCGTGAAATCGCTCGACGACAACGTGGGACGTGTGCTTGACTACCTTAAGGAGTGTGGCCTCGACGACAGCACGCTCGTAGTCTATACCAGCGACCAGGGCTTCTATATGGGCGAGCATGGTTGGTTTGATAAGCGCTTTATGTACGAAGAGAGTTTTGCTACGCCGCTGGTAATGAAACTGCCAAAGGGTATGAACCTACGCGGCGACATCACCGAACTGGTGCAAAACATTGACTACGCACCCACGTTCCTTGACATCGCTGGTGCGCCTATACCCGATGATATCCACGGCGTTTCTCTCCTACCCCTGCTCCGAGGCGAGCACCCGCGCTCCTGGCGCAAATCGCTCTATTACCACTATTACGAATACCCCGCCGAACACAGCGTGAAGCGACACTACGGCGTATTCGATGGGCGATACAAACTCATACATTTCTACCGCGACATCGACCAGTGGGAACTCTTTGACCTACAAACCGACCCACACGAACTACATAACATCTACGGACAACAAGGCACCGAACGCATCACCAAGCGTTTGCGCCAAGAACTCAAGCAGCTGCAACAACAGTATAACGATCCTATCCTTCAACAATATCCCTTATAGCACCATTCGGAGTGCGCTATCTAATCACACATTCTCTATAGATGGGTGCTATTCATTCGCTTTGTCAGATTGCTGAGCTGTTTTTTTGCTTTCAGCCTGTCAGTTGAAGAGTAAGTGTAGCGCGCTACACGACAGATGAAACTTACAGACTGCAAGCAAAAAGAGCCATAAAGATGACAAAGGGTCAAAGCCCCATCTGTGTCAAACTTAACCATGGGAATTAATAGCACCTACCTATAAATTACCTTTGTTTGCTCTTTGGCTATTCAAAACCAATTAACAGAACTCACCATAAAAAGTATCTCCCATCGTGAAAAAACATCTTTTCTCCCTCCTTATTACCGCTCTTGCCCTGACAGCCACGGCACAGCACCACACCGAATACCAGCGGCCAACGCCCACAAAGAGTTATCGGGTTTACCTACACGACAAAGCCGGCAACGGCTACTCCCTCAATCACCCCGAAAAATTCCTCTCACAAAAATCGCTCAACCGCCGTGCCAAGTTTGGCCTACACGTTGATGAATACGACCTCCCCGTGTCGGGCAAATACCTGAAGAAACTACGTCAGGCAGACTTCCCCATCCACTGTGTCAGCAAATGGAACAACACCGCTGTCGTCTCCAGCAATCTCGACGATGCCGCCGAGCGGTTGCTCGCCCTGCCGTTTGTAGATAGCGTGGTACACGTCTATACCGCTCCCGACAGCATAAAAGTTATCACCGACCGCGACGAAATCACAAACCACACCACGCGCAATCAAAACCACTACGGCTCAGCCTACCGACAAGCACAGATGATTGGCGTAGATAGTATGCACGCTGCCGGCTTCGACGGCAACGGCATTACAATTGCGGTGATTGACGGCGGCTTCCACAACGCTGACAAGATAGCCGGCCTCGCCGGCGTGCGTATCCTCGGCACGCGCAACTTTGTCAATCCCGGACGCGATGTATATCTCGAGGGAGAACACGGTATGATGGTACTCTCGTGCATCGCCTCCTACCGCCCCGGCGTACAGGTAGGCACGGCACCCGGTGCATCTTTCTATCTGCTGCTGAGCGAGGACGGCGCGTCGGAGTTTCCTATTGAAGAAGACAACTGGTGTGCCGCCGTCGAATACGCCGACAGCCTCGGTTGTGACATCTGCACAAGTTCACTCGGATACACTTCGTTTGACGACAAGAGTATGAACCACAAGTATTGGGAACTCAATGGTCGCACCTATGTGAACAGCCGCAGTGCCTCCCTCGCCGCAAGCCGTGGGCTAATGATTCTCAATAGTGCCGGCAACAGCGGTAGCGGACGATGGAAACTCATCGGGGCACCTGCCGATGGTGAGAACATGCTGGCAGTGGGAGCTGTTGACCAAGATGAGCAAAACACGTATTTCTCCTCCCTCGGCAATAGTGCCGACGGGCGCATCAAGCCCGACGTAATGGCTATGGGACAGCGGTGCAGTGTGTTCGACACCGACGGTGAGATAACCTATGTAAACGGCACAAGTTTCTCCTGCCCAATACTTTGCGGCGGTGTGGCATGTCTGATGGAGGCACGACCCGACCTGTCCCCCGAGGAGATTTGCCGAGCAGTGCGTATGTCCGCCGACCGTGCCGAACACCCCGACAACGTCTTTGGCCACGGCATCCCGAACATCTGGAAAGCCTATCAGATGCTGAAGAACTAACTATTACACTCCCTTTTCTGGCCGATGAGTACCCCTCTTTCTCTTTCCCAACTTAACGCGATGGCATCCGAGGCCGTGGCGTGTGCAATGGCGGGGTACTACAACGTAGTGACCGAGATTAGCCAACTCAACTTCAGGAACAACGGCCACTGCTACCTCACGTTTATAGAGAAGAGCCCCACGGGCAACGCGCTCGCCCGGGCTGATGCCCACATCTGGCGGAGCAGATGGCTGCGTATCGCACCACGCTTTGAGCAGGTAACGGGCAAACGTCTCGCTATGGGAATGAAGGTACTCGCCACCGTGGAGGTAGAACTCCACCCGGTGTTTGGCTACGCACTCAACGTGATAGACATCGACCCCGCCTACACCCTAGGCGAGCAAGCCGCCCGGCGCGAAGCGGTGATACGCCAGCTCAAAGCCGACGGCATCTACGAGATGCAGAAAGAACTCCTTTTGCCGCGTCCGCTGACAAAGATTGCCGTGGTGTCGAGTGCTACCGCTGCCGGCTATGGCGACTTCTGCCGACAAATAGAGCAGTCGGGGCATCCGTTTATCCTCCACCTCTACGAAGCCACGATGCAAGGCGCGTCGGCAGCGCAGTCTATCATACAGGCACTTACCGAGGCCGCCACCAGCGGCGAGGGCTACGATGCTATGGTGATAATCCGCGGCGGCGGCGCGGTGGACGACCTGGTGTGTTTCGACGACTACGACCTCGCATCAGTCGTGGCGCAGTTTCCGATGCCTATCCTTAGCGGCATAGGACACGAGCGCGACACAAGTGTAGTAGATCTCGTGGCACACCAAGCCTTCAAGACACCCACCGCTGTGGCGGCGTTCCTCGTTGCCACACGCGACGAGGAGCTCCGACTCATTGACGACCTAAAGAGCCGTCTGGAAAACACCGCCGTTGCCTACCTCCAAGCCGAGCGTTTTCGTGTGTACGAGGTCGCCAACCGCCTCGGAGCCGCCGCAGCCAACCGCCTCGCAGCAGACAAACTGCTGTTAACGCGCTACGCCCTGCGCCTACAAGCTGCGGGGCATAACCTCGTCAATACAAACAAGTTGCGCCTCACCTCGCTGACTAAACAACTCGCGCTGCTCAATCCACAAAACATTTTGGATCGCGGATATAGCCTCACTACCTGCAACGGCAAAGTGGTGCACGATGCCGCGACACTACACTCCGGCGACGTGCTACACACACGCTTCAAGCAAGGGGAGGTGAAGAGTAGTGTCGTATAGACATTATAGCGTAAAACACAATTAAACCCATGGAAGAACCAACTTATACACAAGCCCTTGCGAGGGTAGAAGAGATTGTTAGCACCTTGGAACGCGGCGAGTGCGACATTGACCAATTGACCGCACTCATAAAAGAGGGCAAGCAACTCTTAGCGTTCTGTACCAAACGCCTCGGCGACGTAGAAGCCACCTACAAACAAATACTCGGCGACAATGAGCAAGGGTAAACTGGCAAAGTTCGCCGAGATGGCCACCTTCCCCCATGTGGTGGAAGTTCCGTTTCCGCAGCCAGAAACGGAGATCGCCCTGCGCGGGCGGTGGAACAAGGATTTTTTTAAGGCCGACCGCCCTATCGTCTTGGAACTGGGTTGCGGTAAGGGGGAATATACCGTGGCACTTGCCCGTATGTTTCCCGACAAGAATTATATCGGGGTGGACATCAAAGGCTCGCGTATGTGGAAAGGGGCGAGCGAGGTAGCACAGGAGGGGCTTACCAACGCGGGATTTTTACGTACACGCATTGAGTTCATCGACCGATTTTTTGCGCCCGACGAGGTGTCGGAGATATGGCTCACGTTTAGCGACCCGCAGATGAAAAAACCTACGAAACGGCTCACGAGTACCTATTTCTTAGCGCGCTACCGCCACTTCTTAACCGATGGCGGAATGATACACGTAAAGACCGACTCCAACTTTCTCTTCACATACACACGCCTTGTAGTAGAGAAAAACGCCTTGCCCACCACGGTATGCCTCACCGACATCAATGCCTCTACCACCGACAACACTCTCAGCCGTATGCTTGCCATTCGCACCTACTATGAGAGCCAGTGGTTGCAACGAGGCATAAACATTAAGTACATCGGCTTTCAACTTCCTGCCGCAGGCTGCCTCACAGAGCCCGAGCAGGAAATACCCTTCGACGAATATCGCTCCTACAACCGCGAGATACGCCACACCAGCACACAATCAAGATAGTTGCTTCGGACTGTTCATCCCCGCAACACAAGACCTACGGAGAGCAACACACCGAAGATAAGAATGTTGCGCGCCGTGAGGCCGAGCACGGCGTTGAGCTCACGCCCACGGCGTAGGCGAACCATAAAAAGCCACGTGGTGAGGTGGAAATAAAGATAGAACACCACCATTCGCGCTACGGGATAGCCCTGCCACGAAAGGGCATAGGCACACGCGCACCCCGCCACCCCTTGCACAAAATAGAAATAACGTCCGAAAGGCTCGCCAAAGACGCTCACCAGCGTGTGTTTGCCGTGTGCACGGTCGGTGTCGCGGTCGCGATAGTTGTTGAGTACAAGAAGCGTGTCGGTGACAAACCCACACGCCGCCGCCACAAGCCATACAGAGCGAGTAAGGTCGGCGGCTTGCACGAAATACGTGCCACATACAGGCACAAAGCCAAAAAAGAGCCACACCAACACATCGCCCAGGCCGATGTAACTCATCAGGAGCGTATAGAGAAACGCTCCCACGATGCACGCCGCACCGAGGCCCACCAAAGACCACAGCGCCGGTGCGCCGACAGGATTAGTTCCCACAAACACCGCCACTATCAATAAGCCTACTGCCGCAGCCACCACAAGGGTTAGCACAATACCTATGCGCATAGCACGGGCGGTAATCCACCCTTGTGCCATGGCACGCTCGGGGCCTAAGCGGTCGTCGGCATCGGTGCCTTTCAAATAGTCAAAATAATCATTGATAAGATTGGCCGCCACTTGCATCAACACGGCAAACAAACCGCACAGCACAGCCACGCCAGGCTGAAACACACCATCGGCCAACGCCAAGGCAGAAGCCGTGAAAACGGGTACCAATGCACCGCTTAAGGTCTTTGGCCGGGAGGCCAAGAGCCAAGCCTGTAGGGAGTTTGTTCGTACGTCCATCGTTTCACAGCAATCTATTCCACATTCAGCAGTTGTACCAACTCATCCGGATGGTGGATAATAGTGTGCGCGCCTGCCGCTATCAGCTCGCCCTCGTCGCGGAAGCCCCACGCCACAGCGATACACGGCAGTCCGGCACGGCGTGCCGTTTCTAAGTCCACCTCCGAATCGCCTACATACACCGCCTCCGATGGTTCTGCCCCCAGACGTGCCAGGGCGGCAAACACTGCGGCAGGGTCGGGCTTGCGTGGCACACCATCGCGCTCACCCACGGCGATGTCAATACCTGCGGCGGAAAAGAAACGACGATGCAAATCCTGAACGGCAGCATCCGGCTTGTTCGACACGATAGCCATACGCTTGCCACCACCTTTCAAGCGAGCAGCAGCCTCCAATACTCCGTCGTACGGACGTGTGTAATCCATACTATGGGCTAAGTAGAAAGAACGGAACGAAGCGAGGACGGCCTGCAGTGTTTCCTCCGAGGTGTCATTAGGCACGCTCTGCCGCACGAGGTAAGCCACACCGTGGCCAAGCGCACGACGCACCTCTGCAAGGGAACGCGGCGGCATAGCGTGGACGGATAAAGCGTGATTAACCGCAGCGTGGAGGTCGTGGAGCGTATCAAGCAGCGTGCCATCAAGGTCAAAAACTATTACGGGATAGTTCGCCATATTTTTGTGTTTTTGTGTTTTTGTTCGGCACAGCGGCTATTTCTTTCACAAAAAATGCCTCATTGCCTAACTTGTCGCTGCAAATGTCGCAATTTCCAGCCGAACGTAATATATTTTTTTATAACTTTGTACATCGCAAGCTTTTTCCAAGCCACACGCCTATTTATCTGAAACAACAACACCTTTCTTCTTTATAGAGAAAAAAGCAAAGAACTGTAGGAAAGTTTTACTATCACCTCGCTTGTCTCCATTTAGGGCGCACACACTAAAGGTGGGTTCTATTCATTCGCTTTGTCAGAAATCTGACAAACGGTTAAAGCCCATCTTGTAAGACTTAACCGTGGAAACGAATAGCACCCACCTATAAACTCTTCAACCCGAT
>CALFJG010000065.1 GCA_937877625.1 uncultured Prevotellaceae bacterium | reverse complement strand
TTATTCAATTAACAACGGTCTTGGCAGAGACCAGAGCCGCGACTCGAAACACTCCATCGTAACAATGAAGAAGACTATTTTGTTTTGGGCAGTCTTGGCTATGTGTCTTGCTGTCTGTGCCCAGAAGAAGACTCCGATGGGCGATGAGAAAATGAGAGGCCCACGCATAGATGGCGGTATGGTGATGACAGCGTCAATGGTAATGGCGCAATTTGTCAACAAACCCCAAGTAATTTCAGTTGACAGCGTCACGTTTAGGATGCAGCCCGTGGAGGGAGGTGAGTTTATGATGGGCATTGACGCAGGACAGAAGGACTGCGGCCCTGCCCACCGTGTTATACTCAGCAGTTACTACATTGGCGAGACGGAGGTGACCCAGGCCTTGTGGAAGGCCGTAACGGGGAGAAACCCAGCACATTTCAAAGGCGACAACCTGCCCGTGGAGTCGGTGACGCTTGCGGAGTGTCACCAGTTTATCGAGAAACTGAACAAACTGACTGGCAGAACCTTCCGCCTGCCCACCGAGGCTGAATGGGAATATGCTGCACGGGGCGGTCGGATGAGCCGTGGTACGCGCTATGCTGGCAGCGACGAGCTTTCGGAAGTGGCGTGGATAGACAATGTTGACCGCCCGCAACCCGTAGCCCAATTGAAACCCAACGAACTTGGATTGTATGACATGAGCGGCAACGTCTGCGAATGGTGCGAGGACATCTACGGCGATTACTCTGCTGAACCGCAGGTCAATCCCAAGGGAGCCTCCGAGGGTGTCTATCATCCCGGTCGTGGCGGCGGCTGGAATCGTGGTGGCAAGTTCTGTCTGGTTTACGACCGTGGCAACTATCGCCCCGAATATGCCAGCAATGCAGTGGGCTTACGATTGGTTTTGGAAAATAGATGACAATTCCAATTTAGTGGATAGAAAAGCGAGGCCATCGGCTTCGCTTTCTGTTTACCAGTTCTTGTGACAGAAATGATGCAGGCGAGAAAACCTGTCATTCCTACTAATCAGGCGAGGCCGCCCACGTTCCCAATACATTTCGAAAGCGAGGGGCTTACTTTTTGAAAATAGTATCCGCAACGCCTGTTTATTCGGCATTGCGGACGGAGATTTGAGGCGTTTGTACGTTTTAGCGGAAAGCAATAAGTGACAAGCGAGCTTTGCTTTACTTTACTTTCACTCTGCGACGCTTTTTGTACATTGAGCCTAAAGCCTATTGAGTATTGACACCAGACTTTAATCTTTATCGCTGGTGTGCTATGAATGGCGGGTACTCTTCGGGAAAAGTAGAACGAACAAGGCGATGCGTACTTTGTCAACTAATACAGCTAAAAGATATACGAGTACGATGAAGCCTATTATAGCAATACATTCAGCGTATCCGCCCATTCCGCTTCCTGCAATGCGATGTAGTAAGGTTGTGTAGCAGTCGGCAGGGAACATGTGTGCCAGATACACCGCGTAAGCTGAGGAAGAGAAAAACAGGATGACGGGAGAATTTATGCGCAGACGCTGGAAGAACATAAAAAGGCATACGCTTTGTATGATGACAATAGGATTGAGATACCCATGCGGCATTGATGTACCACCGAAGTAGAAGACTATAAGCGTCAAGCCGGTGAGTAGAAAAGCGCAGAGCAGGTAGCCACCTAACCATACGCTTGCCCGCTTTGGCAGTTGTTTTTCTGCACGGTGCATAAGAGCCCCGAGAAGATAGAGCCCTATCAGGGAAATCACACTCATTCCCTCGTTGAAGTCTGCCACCGCCTTGCAGACGTATCCAAAGAGTGTAGAGAAGACATAAAACGCAGTTACGAAGAAAGCCAGTCTGCGCGATGAGGACTTTTCTATGAAATCATTGAGTACAGGCGCAAAGAGATACAACCCGAAATATGCCCACACGAACCATTGGCGAAGTAAATTTGCAGCATATGTTGTTATCTCATTCCCGCCGCTGTGTGGAAGTAGCAGGAGTAGCGGATAGCAAGCTAACGCCCAGAATAACACTTGGAAGCATAAGTTGAATAGCGAGCGTCGTTTCCAGTGTATGCCGAACCAGCCTGATATGAGTACAAAGCAGTTCACACACACAATGAGAAGACTTTGTAGCCCTATGGATTCTAAGGAGAAAAGAAAGTTGTTCTGCAATTCAGCAGGGTTGGGCTTACCTCTGACGGGAAGGTTGTAGTGAATAAAAAGCACCATCAGCATAGCGACGATGCGTAGCAGTTCTATACTGTGCTGTCGAGCGTGTACCGAAGTGTCTGGCGGTTGTGGATTTGTTGTCATTTTGGCGATTTTAACAGAGACAGAGTTCAGCTAAAAAAAACGTGGATTTACTGCTCTCTGTTAGGTATCGCCAAACACCTTTCCAAACGCAAGAAAACCCACGCGATTGATTGCGCGGTTACTCTTATAGCGTTTGGAAGTTCTCTTAACGGTTGGTTTTGGCGATTTCAACAGAGAGATAAAAGTTAACGCTTCAAAATTTTATGTATGAAGTATCAAGAATTTAGTTCGTATAGAGTATTGATTAACGGTTTGCGCTGCAAAAGTAACAATAATTGGAGCGAGTACACCTCGTCCGCAAAGAAAATCACCAGAGGCATAGACCGTTTGTTATCCCAGTTGTTTAGAACGGCGCAGCCAGATATACAAATATTTAACCCAAATTGGTCGTTAGACTGTTATGCCGCTTACAACTTTCTTTCTTTCTTTCTTCTTCTTTTTCTTCTCTACGTTTCGTTACAATGGAATTCCACCTGCATCCTCAAAGTAAGGAGAAAAAGTTGAATAATATAATTCAAGTTTTGCTGATAGTATAAATGAAAGGGCGGCGCACCACCAGTCAGGGCAATGTCCTAAGGAACGTGCGTCCCATATAATCGCTCTGAGGGCAAAAGCGTTGCTCTTGTTTGCTTTTGCCCTTGCATTGTATAGTTGTGCCTTATGTAAATACTTATGGAAGTTGGGTGACTAACTGGTCGAAGTCGTTTCCGTCTAATAGTATTCTTTTTGGAGCATTATAGTCCTGACTTAATGGATCTCGCTCTGGATAATAATAACTTGATGAAATCTGGGCGAGTGCGAAAAGAACTTGTGAGATATAAGTAGAAATAAAGGGTTTGTTGCACGCATATATGAGATTTTGTGTTGTGGTAGGGTATTTCTTTTGGTAGGGTTCGGACAACCATACAATCATAGGTATCTGATAGTAGAGTGCTGCCTGTTCGGTATCTTCTATACGTTGAAGTCTGCCCCATTGCGGGCGATAGTCATAGACCTCCTCTCCGTGGTCGGAGAGATAGACAATGGCTGAAGGCTTGTTTTGATAGTGCAGGAAAAGTGTGCCAAGCAGACTGTCGTTGTAAAGAGTAGCATTATCGTAGTCAGAGATATGTTGTTTCATAGCATCGGTTAGCCATTTCTCGTGACGAAAGTCGTAGTCGGAGGGTGTAAACTGAATTGTGTTTGAATTGTGGGGGAACGATTTTGCTGCGTCAAAGTGCTGCCCCTTAAAATGTACGATTATAAAGTTTAATTTGTTTGTATTAGGTAGTTTGTATAAAGAGGTTAACATCTCCTCATCATAGTTGTATCCTGGTGCAATAAGTGTGTCGTATGCTAAATCCAACATTTCAGGCTGGAACATTGGGTTAAGAAGTGTGTAGCCTTGTCCTTTGCGTGTGGCGCCGGTTTCCATCCTTACTTGGTTGTCAAGAAAAGTCACGTTGAAACCGGCGGATTTGAATATTACAGGTAGAAAAACTCCCTCGTACCAAGGCCGATTATCAGGTTTTATGAAAAGCATCTCCCGAAGAGCCTGAAATGTCATTGTTGCTGGCGTTACAGCATCGTTGAACACGAATAGCCGCCGGGCTTCAATCTCTTTCTGCATACGGGAAGTAGTAGGCAGCGGATATCCGTATAGCGCACAGTGGCTTCGGATGTAACTTTCGCCAATAACAAGAATAATATTAAGACTATCACTTTCTGTGCCACTCAACTCATTATTAGAATACTGTGCAGACGTTTGAATGCAACGCCGTACATTGTTGTGTTCTTGCTTGAGACTATATATAGCAAGTGCCGTTTTTGTTATTGGGTCGTGCGGTGAGGGTACGCTACGCACGATAGCCCAACGAGCCGCGTTATTGCTTCCTGCCGCGTGGAGAAGCAACATCGTATATGTAGCAAATAGTCCTGTACCGAGCAAGGTGATGCCACAGATTATGGATAATGGAATGTTAAGTTTATGTTCCCAACGATGTCTGTTTCTTTTCCAAAAGTGAATAGTCCAAACTATTCCCGCTGTAAGACAGATAAAGACGCAAAGAAAGAAAACTGTCCGCCAAGATACGATGTATATATAAAAGAAAGAACTTGCTTCGGTAGGATTTGTTTCCAAGATTAGTTGGAGTGCAGCAGCACATATTTCCATACTTGCCAATTCTCGCACACACACAACCAATAATGTCGTACACAAAACAAAGGCAAAAGAAAGAAAACGTCCGAGACGTTTGGTGTAGAACGAAAACAAACACAGCAAAAAAGCCAGCGGGGTGGTCATACTGATACGTCCTATGTATTCCCATACTGTTACATCAGCATCGAGACGGAGCAAACCTTCGTAGTTTCTTACAGCTTCAATGCCCCACGCAAATGTAGCAAAAAGAAAGAGCGGAAGTTCGGCTACAACTACACGTTTCATCCACGCTAAAAACGTTTGTATGGCAGATATTAAGATGTTGTTTCGTTTGGAAAGCATATTTCAGACGAAAAATATACACACTGCGAACAAAAGTAGCGAAAATCTTATTAACCAAAACAAGATTGCGTTGATATTTTATGAATAGTTTGTTATGAACAATATATGCAGACTTACAGTCTTTGGATAAAATCGGTGAAAAAGTCGAAAAAAAGAAGAAAAAATTTGGTTGAATGAAGTGAAGTGGCTTATCTTTGCACCGCTTTTCAGCGGAAAGCACGTTTGTTTAGACGTTTTAGAGGCGGCAATAGCTCAGTTGGTAGAGCGCAACCTTGCCAAGGTTGAGGTCGCGGGTCCGAGTCCCGTTTGCCGCTCATACATATTGCGAACAGACTTTAATCGAGCCCAGGTGGCGGAATGGTAGACGCGCTAGTTTCAGGTACTAGTGTCTTCACGGACGTGCAGGTTCGAGTCCTGTTCTGGGCACAAAAGTCGGTTTACAACAGAATATACCCGTAAGATAACGGAGAGGTGGCGGAATTGGTAGACGCGCTACTTTGAGGGGGTAGTGTCAATTGTGACGTGGGAGTTCGAGTCTCCTCCTCTTCACACATCAACGGGACAGCAGGCGGCAATAGCTCAGTTGGTAGAGCGCAACCTTGCCAAGGTTGAGGTCGCGGG
>CALFJG010000064.1 GCA_937877625.1 uncultured Prevotellaceae bacterium | reverse complement strand
TGATTTTAAAATCAATCCGATTGATTTTAAAATCAAAGCACTCGAGTTTAAAATCAAAAGGACTATGTCTAAACGCGGTCGGATTTGTTTTAAAACAGGTCGGATTATGTTTTTTATTCAAGTTTCGCTCTGCTCTTCTATCTATACGCAAAAAGTTAGTCTTCGGCAGCCTTTTCCTCGCCACGGCAAAACTGACGAAAGTTTCGCTCTGCTCTTCTATTTTAAAGCAAAAGTTCGTCTTCGGCAGCCTTTTCCTCGTCACGGCAAAACTGACGAAAGTTTCGCTCAGCTCTTCTATTTTAAAGCAAAAGTTCATCCTTTTTCGCTGTTTTTGTTCATTTTGTCAAAAAAATCGCCTTTTTTCTTTGCAGATAGAAATATTGTATTCACTTTTGCGCCATAAAACACAAGCGATGTTCAATCTGACTAACAAATACTGGCGTTGGCAACTCCTAAGGCAGATAAGTCATAGGCGAGTAATACCATGCCACATTTAAGAAACGGATAGCGCACGAACGTTTAAGGTTATAGGTAACTTGTCTTTGATTTAAGGACAAGTTACTTTTTTTATTGCAAACCAATTCAACACATTATGAATATAGCATTTCATCCCGACAGCAGAGGTTTCTATGGACGCTTTGGCGGTATCTACATCCCCGAGATACTGAAAGCGAATTTTGATGAGTTAGCTGAGAAATACCTCGCCATTCTTGAGAGTGATGACTTCCAGAATGATTATGACGCTCTGCTGCGCGACTATGTAGGCCGTCCTTCACCGCTCTACAAGTCAGAAGCACTAAGTAAGGTACACGGTTGCAAGGTGTATCTTAAGCGGGAGGACCTTAACCACACCGGTGCCCACAAAATCAACAATGCCATAGGCCAAATTCTGCTCGCTAAACGTATGGGCAAGTCACGCATTATCGCTGAGACAGGAGCGGGTCAGCACGGTGTGGCAACCGCCACGGTGTGTGCACTGATGAAGATGCCCTGTGTAGTGTATATGGGCGTCACAGACATAGCGCGGCAAATGCCTAATGTAAGAAAGATGAAACTCCTCGGAGCAGAAGTAAAACCCGTTGAGAGCGGCAACGGCACCCTCAAAGACGCTGTGAACGAAGCCTTCAGAGATTGGGTTACACACCCCGCCGAAACGTTTTATCTCATCGGTTCGGCTGTGGGGCCACATCCCTATCCCGACATTGTGGCTCGCTTGCAGTCTGTTATCAGTTCAGAAATAAAACAACAACTACTCGACAAAGAGGGACGCGACAATATGGACTATCTGGTAGCTTGTCTTGGCGGCGGGAGTAATGCCGCAGGCACGTTCTATCACTATTTAGACGACGCGCGTGTGCGGCTTATCGTGGCGGAAGCCGGGGGATTAGGTGTCTCTTCCGGTAAGACCGCCGCTACCATCGCACTGGGTTCTGAGGGCATTCTTCACGGCGCTCGTACCTACGTAATGCAGGATAAAGATGGGCAAATCACTGAGCCGTATAGCATATCAGCAGGTCTTGACTATCCCGGTGTCGGGCCGCTACACGCTCAGCTGGCAGCCACGAAACGTGCCACACCCATCGCCGTAAATGACGATGAAGCCCTCGCAGCAGCCTACGAGCTCAATGCCCTCGACGGCATACTGCCCGCCATAGAGAGTGCACACGCACTTGCCGCACTCCATAAACTTTCATTCAAGCCCACGGACATCGTTGTCGTTACGCTCTCGGGAAGAGGCGACAAGGACATTGACACATATATGAAGTACGCTGCACAATATGGCATCAATCCCAATTTATAGAACATCCCAACAATCATTACCACACATGAATACTTTCAACTTCAACATCCTTTCGCGTCCCATACCCGGCGACTTGGCTACTCCCGTGAGTACCTATCTCAAGGTACGCGACCTGTTTTTGCAAAGTACACTGATGGAAAGTAGCGACTACCACGGTACAGAGGACAACCGCTCATTCATCGGCCTTGACCCAATAGCCAGCATCAGCATAGGACATGGGCAAGCCACCTTTCTTTTTCCCGATCAAAGCATAGAGACACACACCATTTGTAAAGACTATTCCGTGGCCGACGCCTTCAAGGACTTTAATTCCCACTTTGCGCTGGTGGGAGAATACCAGAAGTATTTCGGTTTGTACGGCTATATGGGTTTCAACGCTGTGCGCTACTTTGAAAACATTGAAATCAAGGATAGCAAGGAAGACAAGAATGATGCGCCGGACATCTACTATATTCTGTATCGCTACCTCCTCGTATTCAACGATTACCACAATGAACTTGTGCTGCTTGGCCTGCATTCCGACAAAACAGAAGAAGGTATGGACAGCATAGAACGGGCCATACGAAACAGGAATTTCCCCACGTATGCCTTCAAGTCGGTAGGCGAGGTGGCCTCCACGCTCACCGATGATGAACACCGCGAAAACATACGACGCGGCATCAAGCACTGCTTGCGCGGCGATGTGTTCCAAATAGTACTCTCGCGCCGCTTCATACAGCGCTATGAGGGCGATGATTTCCAACTGTATCGGGCACTGCGCCAAATAAATCCCTCTCCTTATCTTTTCTACTTTGATTATGGTGGCTTCCGCATCTTCGGTTCATCACCTGAAACACATTGCCGCATAGAAGACGACAAAGCCAGTATCGACCCTATAGCAGGAACTATGCGTCGCAATGGCAACAAAAAGAATGACGAGGAGATAGCTGAGATTTTAAGACGCGACCCGAAAGAAAATGCCGAACACACTATGCTTGTAGATCTTGCCCGGAATGACTTGAGCCGTAATTGTTCCAAGGTACGGGTGGAGTGTTTTAAGGAAACACAATTCTATAGCCATGTTATTCACCTCGTCAGCCGTGTTACTGGGCATGTCAATACAGGCGTAAATCCTGTGCAATTGCTTGCCGACACTTTCCCCGCTGGCACATTAAGCGGCGCACCGAAAGTAAAGGCTCTGGAACTCATCAGCCGCTACGAACCCCATAATCGCGGTGCTTACGGTGGTTGCATAGGTTTTATCGGGCTCAACGGCTCCCTCAACCAAGCCATTACCATACGCTCGTTTGTGAGCCGCAATGGCGAACTATGGTTTCAAGCCGGAGGCGGCATAGTGGCTGCCAGTGATGTGGAGAACGAACTCCAAGAGGTGAACAACAAACTGGAAGCCCTGCGGCGTGCCATTGCGCAGGCAGAACAAATCAACGATAATTAAAACCCGTTTGTAAAGATGACAAAAGTATTTATCATTGACAATTACGACTCGTTCACCTATAACCTCAAGCAACTCCTTGAAGAGGAAGGTGCAGCGGTCTTTGTGGGACGAAACGACAGTTTCAATCCCGCCGAACTGAAGGTATGCGACAAAATCGTCCTATCGCCAGGGCCGGGCATACCCGATGAGGCAGGGTTTTTGAAACAAGTTATCCGCGAATATGCCGGCAAGAAGCCTATGCTGGGGGTGTGTCTCGGACATCAGGCTATGGCAGAAGTCTTTGGAGGGTCACTGGAAAACCTCGCTACGGTGTATCATGGCATACAGTCACCTGTGAAGTTGTTGAATTCCGACTATATCTTTGACGGTTTGCCCGAAACCATCCTTGTAGGTAGATACCATTCGTGGGTAGTGAAAGAAGATGATTTTCCTGCTTGCCTAAATATCACTGCCGTGAGTCAAGAGGGGCTAATTATGGGGTTGAAACACAACACCTACGATATGCACGGCATTCAGTTTCATCCCGAATCCGTCCTCACACCGATGGGAAGAACTATCATACGTAATTTTGTAAGACATAGTTAACGAGAATTAGAAACAAACACAATCAGAAGAATATGAAAACTATCTTAGAACATCTTTATGCAGGCGGCACACTAACCAAAGACGAAGCCTGTACGCTATTGACAAAAGTAACGGAACACGCTTACAGCGAAGCGCAAGTGGCCTCGCTCATCACCGTGCTACGCATGAGAGATATCACCGTTAATGAACTCCTCGGCTTTCGTGAAGCCCTGTTGCTTAAGGCACACAATGTAGATCTCTCGGACTATCAGGCCCTTGACATAGTAGGTACGGGGGGTGATGGGAAAAACACATTCAACATTTCTACATGCGCCATCTTTGTAGTGGCGGCGGCAGGCTTCAACATAGCCAAACACGGCAATTATGCTGCCAGCGGTGTGAGTGGAGCAAGCACGGTGCTACAACTGCATGGTGTAAAGTTTACTAACGATGAAAGCTTGTTGCGCCGCAGTTTGGACGCTTGCCGGGTGGCATATATGCATGCTCCGATGTTTCATCCAGCCCTCGGTGCCGTAGCACCCTTGAGGCGAAGCATCGCGGTAAAAACATTTTTCAACCTACTCGGACCCCTCGTTAATCCTTCGCAGCCAGCCTATCAACTACTCGGTGTGGCCGACCTGCCTCAGATGAGGCTCTATACCAATACGCTCAAGGAAACGGGTATGGGCTTTAACGTAGTAACAAGCATTGATGGCTACGACGAAATCTCGCTAACATCAGATTTCAAGATAGTGGGGAACAAGAACGAATTTACTTACAGGCCTGAAGACTTAGGCCTGAAGCGAGCCACCCCCGGTGCTCTCTATGGAGGCGACACCCCCGAAGAGGCTTGCCGCATCTTCGACAATGTGCTACACAACCAAGCCACAGAGGAACAGAAAAACACCGTACTCATCAACGCCGCGGTCGGTATCAATTGCGTAAGACCCGAACAGTCGCTCTTAGAATGTCTTGACATGGCCAGAAACGCTCTCGAGAGCGGAAAGGCACTTGACACGTTCAACAAATTCTTAGAAATCAATGGCTGACATACTTACAACTATCGTGCACAGAAAAAAAGAGGAGGTGGCTCTTACCAAGCAAAACATTCCTCTTGAGATGGTTAAAAACCGCCTGCACGAAATGCCGCCCACGCGGTCTATGAAAACGGCGTTGGCATCTTCTAAGACAGGTATCATCGCTGAATTTAAGCGTAAGTCTCCCTCAAAAGGCTGGATAAACCCCGAAGCAAAAGTCGAGGAGGTGGTAACAGCATATAGCACTAACCATGCTGCCGCTTTGTCGGTACTCACCGACAATCACTTTTTCGGAGGCGGCGAGGAGGACCTGAAAAAAGCAAGAACGCTCGTCAACCTTCCTATTCTTCGTAAGGACTTTATCGTGGATGCCTATCAAATATATGAGACGCGCGCCATGGGAGCCGATGCCATACTCTTAATTGCTGCCGCTTTGTCGGCTGAGCAATGTCATGAGTATGCTGAAACGGCGCATAGGGTGGGATTAGAAGTAATTCTTGAAATACACCAGCCCAATGAGCTTGCTGCTTATAGCGAGTATGTTGACATCATCGGTGTGAACAACCGTAACCTGGGCAGTTTTAGTACCGATCCGAGACAATCGCAACGCCTTTTTGAACTCCTGCCTCAGGGTGTATTGCCCATTGCCGAGAGCGGACTGAAAACACCCGAAACAGCGTACCAAATGCGACGAACGGGCTATCGAGGATTACTTATCGGAGAAGCGTTTATGTCTACACCTAACCCCGGCTTAGCACTTAAGGAATACATCACCCAACTGAGTGTGCTAATGACGGAGAACTAACAAGGAATGATTATGAAAGTAAAGGTTTGTGGGCTTACCGACGGAAACAACATACGTGAGATAGAGAACGCCGGTGCTGATTGGTTCGGTTTTATTTTCCACCCGGCTTCACCGCGTTTTGTGGCTGAACGACCAAGCTATCTACCCCTAAAAGGCATCAGGGTAGGTGTGTTCGTAAATCCGAAAATAGAAAGCGTCGTACAGCGTGCTGATGACTTCGGGTTGCATATTGTGCAACTCTATGATAGCTCACCGGCTTTTTGTCGGCGCATAAAGAATATGGGACTGAAAGTAGTTCGCGCTCTCCCTGCAAATAGAGACCTTGACGAAGCGGCAGCACCATTCCTGGAAGTAGCAGACTATCTGCTCTTCGACACCCCCTCGTTACAATATGGTGGTACGGGGAAGACCTATCCTTGGACATGGCTCAATAGTTACACGGGTGCGTTGCCGTTTATACTTAGTGGCGGGATTACTCCAGATGCTGCCGAGACTATTCGCTCTATTCAGCATACAGCGTTGGCGGCGGTAGATATTAATAGTCGCTTTGAAACCTCGCCAGGCATAAAGAATGCGGCTGAAGTAGCCCGTTTCATTAACACTCTGAAGCAATAAGGCCGAAAGCCCATAAAGGAAACAAATCAAAGAAAGAATAATTATGAACCGTATAAACGAATTGTTCGCCCGTAAGAGTAAGGGCGTTTTCTCAACATACTTCTGTGCAGGTCATCCGAAGGGAATGGACCCACTCCTCATTCTGCATGCCCTACAGGACAACGAGGTGGACCTCGTGGAGGTGGGCATCCCTTTCAGCGACCCCCTGGCTGACGGCCCCGTGGTGCAGGGGGCTGCTTCTGAGGCTATAAAACATGGCATGACGCTCACCAGACTGATGGAGCGGATGGAGCATCTGAGACCCGAAATCACTATACCCATTGTCCTTATGGGCTATTACAACGTAGCACTGAAGTATGGCATAAAGAAACTGCTGTCTCAATGTGCCGCTTATGGCATAGACGGACTTATCATTCCCGACCTGCCTTTTGATGAATATCAGCAACTCTATGCTGAAGACGCGAAACGCTCTGGCGTGAGTTTTATCTTCCTTGTTACACCCAATACCAGCGAAGACAGGATTAGGCAAATTGACGCAGCATCCGATGCATTCATCTATGCCGTAAGTGCTCCTGGCGTAACGGGTGTCAAAGATAGATTTGCACAGGAGAGCGTGGACTATTTCTCCCGTCTCAATAAGATGAAACTCACCCATCCCTTCCTTGTAGGCTTTGGCATCTCCAACGAACAGACACGAAATCAAGCATCAGAATATGCCAGTGGCATCATTGTGGGTAGCCGCTTTCTCACCCTGCTGAGCGATACGAACAACCCTGCGGAAGCCATCGCTATGCTAAAGAAACGCCTCGGCCTCACCCCGTAAGGGAAACAGCATTGCTACGCGCGTCGCCCTATCACGGTGATTATTTGGGACGTACGTTCCACCCTGGGAGCGCAGGCGGCTCGTCTGCATCTTTTTGCAAGCGAGCCGCGTGTGCTTCGAAGCCGATTTAGGTTTTAACCCCGAACGGTCTTTATCCGATATGGGTTTAATGGTTGCCTATAATTACGGTTCACACTTTCTCCAAAGCTTGTGCGATGTCGGCAAGGAGGTCTTCGATGTGTTCTGTGCCGATGCTAAGGCGTATGGTGGCGGGTGTGATGTGTTGCTCGGCGAGTTCTTGAGCTGAGAGTTGCGAGTGGGTGGTGGTGGCGGGATGGATGACGAGCGACTTCACATCAGCCACGTTTGCTAACAGCGAGAAGATTTGCAGCGCGTCGATGAAACGCCAGGCTTCTTCCTGCCCGCCTTTTATTTCGAATGTAAAAATGCTTCCTGCTCCGTTGGGGAATAATTGCTTATAGAGTGTGTGGTCGGGGTGCGTGTGTAGGGAGGGATGGCTCACGCTTGCTACCTTCGGATGGTTGGCAAGAAACTCTGCCACCCGCAGCGCGTTGCTGACGTGTCGTTCCACGCGCAGGCTAAGTGTCTCAAGGCTTTGCAGGAGTATCCAAGCCGAAATCGGCGAGATACAAGCCCCTGTGTCGCGGAGCAAGACGGCGCGGATGCGTGTTACAAAGGCGGCAGCTCCTGCCACCTCGGCAAACACGGCACCGTGGTAGCTGGGGTCGGGCTTTGCCAGCGATGGATAGCGGTCGGCGTTGGCGACCCAATCAAATTTGCCACCGTCAATAATAACGCCGCCCAAGGTGCTGCCGTGTCCGCCAATAAACTTTGTGGCACTCTCTACCACGATGTCTGCACCGTGCTCAATGGGGCGGAACAAGAACGGTGTGGCAAACGTGTTGTCCACGATGAGTATTACACCGTGGCGGTGGGCTATCTCTGCCAGGCGATCTACATTGGTGACGCTGCTGTTGGGGTTGCCGAACGTCTCTACGATAACCGCTTTGGTGTTGGGCTGAAACGCCGCTTCCACCTGTGCGATGTCGGCGGGGTTGACGATGGTGGCAGCGATGTCCTGTGTGGAAAGCGTGTGTGTGATAAGGTTGAACGTGCCTCCGTAGAGGTTGTCGGCGGCGATGATATGGTCGCCTGCGCGAGCCACGTTCTGAAGGGCATACGTGATAGCCGCTGCTCCGCTTGCCAGTGCCAATGCTGCCACGCCGCCTTCGAGGGCGGCGATGCGCCGCTCAAAGACATCTTGGGTGGTGTTGGTTAGGCGGCCATAAATGTTGCCCGCATCGCGCAGGCCGAAGCGGTCGGCAGCGTGCTGGCTGTTGTGAAACACGTAGGAGGTGGTCTGGTAGATAGGCACGGCGCGTGAGTCGGTGACGGGGTCGGCTTGTTCTTGTCCGACGTGGAGTTGTAAGGTCTCGAAATGGAGGTTTTTTGTTTCCATAATACTTATTCTTCTTTACAGGTATGTGCTTTTGTTCAAGTTTCTTCGGAAGCACTGTGACAACCCTGACAGGGTATAGCTGCGCCTCATTTGCTGTTCGTGCAATACCGATAGGGTTTCATTCCTCTCGAAACTTAAATGGTTTTTAGAACTTATCTTATCCGATTTCGACGGCAAAGGTATGTCCCGTGCGAACAGACAGCCAAACTTTTCTGAAAACAAAGAAATAAATTCTTTACGTGTGCTTTTTATAAGAATAAACGCTTATTTTTGCTCCGTGTTTGAGCGATAAACAGAACGTACTCCTCCTTTGTATCTTATTATGAAGAACGAACAAATTGACGCGACCGACCTTGACATCCTGCGCACGGTGCAGCAGGATGGGCGTCTCACCATCAAGGAGATAGCACAGCGTGTGAACCTAAGCACTACGCCCGTCTTTGAGCGGCTGAAGCGCTTGGAGGCTTCAGGTTATATACGTCGCTATGTGGCGGTACTCGATGCGGAAAAATTGGGTAAGGGCTTCGTGGTGTTTTGTCGTGTGAAGTTGCGTCGGATGAATGGCGAAATAGCGCGCGACTTTGTTCAGCGCGTTGGCGAGATCCCTGAGGTGGTGGAGTGTTACAACATTTCGGGCGATTACGACTACCTGCTTAAAATCCACGCACCCGATATGCGTGCCTATCAGGAGTTTCTGATTAATGTGCTGGGCGGTGTGGAGAGCCTCGGCTCCGTAGAGAGTTCGTTCGTGATGGCTGAGGTGAAACACGAGCACGGCATCAGTATCTAAGTGAGGCGTTGAGAATGCACTTTTTTCGCCTTGCACTATCTCTGCTTACGCGAAGATAGGCTGCGACTCGGTAGGATCAAATCAAAACAACGTTTTGTTTGCTTTTACTCTCGCCTTGCACTATCTCTGCTTACGCGAAGATAGGCTGCGGCTCGGTAGGATCAAGGCTTTTCAAATCAAAACAACGTTTTGTTTGCTTTTACACTCGCCTTGCACTATCTTTGCACACAGATAGAAAAACTAAATCTCACTCATTAAACAAAACCACTGGAAGATATGGCACAGACACCGCCGTTTCGCTATGCCCCGATGTTTCAGACGGGAGCGGACACCACAGAGTACTATCTGCTGACCAAGGACTATGTAAGCGTCAGCGAGTTTGAAGGCCACCCCATCCTCAAGGTAGAGGCTGAGGGGCTTCGCCGTATGATAAATCAAGCATTTCGCGATGTGTCGTTCCTGCTGCGTCGCTCCCACAACGAACAGGTGGCAAAAATCCTTGCCGACCCTGAGGCGAGTGAGAACGATAAGTATGTAGCTCTCACGTTCCTGCGCAATGCCGAGGTGGCAGCAAAAGGTCAGCTGCCGCTCTGTCAGGACACCGGCACGGCTATCGTTCACGGCGAGAAAGGGCAGCAAGTGTGGACGGGCTTTGAAGACGAGGAGGCCATAGCCCACGGCGTTTATGACACTTATACGCAGGAGAACCTGCGCTACTCGCAGAATGCGCCGCTTGATATGTATCGCGAGGTAAACACCCGCTGCAATCTTCCGGCGCAGATAGACATCGAGGCTACCGAGGGGATGGAATATCGTTTCCTCTGTGTGACGAAAGGAGGAGGGTCTGCCAACAAGTCTTACCTCTACCAAGAGACCAAAGCCATTCTCAACCCGCAAACACTCGTGCCGTTCCTCGTGTCGAAGATGAAGACGCTCGGCACTGCGGCTTGTCCGCCCTATCACATAGCATTTGTCATCGGCGGCACCAGTGCTGAGAAGAATCTCCTCACCGTGAAGCTCGCCTCAACGCACTACTACGACAACCTGCCTACCACGGGCGATGAGACCGGACGTGCTTTTCGCGATATAGAACTTGAGAAACAACTTCTCGACGAGGCTCACCGCATAGGTCTCGGCGCACAGTTTGGTGGCAAATACTTTGCCCACGACATTCGCGTCGTTCGTTTGCCACGCCACGGTGCCTCGTGTCCCGTAGGCCTCGGCGTGAGTTGCTCTGCCGACCGCAACATCAAATGCAAGATCAACCGCGAGGGTATCTGGATAGAGAAGATGGACGACAACCCCGCCAGCCTCATCCCCGCCGCGCTTCGTGAGGCCGGTGAGGGCGGCGGCGTGCAGATAGACCTCGACCGCCCGATGGACGAGGTGCGCGAAACACTCACCAAGTATCCCGTCAGCACGCGCCTCTCCCTAAACGGCACCATCATCGTGGCACGCGACATCGCCCACGCTAAACTCAAGGAGCGTCTTGACGCGGGCGAGGAACTGCCCGAATACTTCAAGAAACACCCCGTACTCTATGCCGGCCCGGCAAAAACGCCCGAGGGACTGCCTTGTGGCTCTATGGGACCCACCACGGCGGGGCGTATGGACCCCTATGTGGACGAGTTCCAGAGCCACGGCGGGTCGATGGTGATGATAGCCAAAGGCAACCGCTCGCAACAGGTTACCGATGCTTGCCACAAACACGGCGGGTTCTACCTCGGCTCTATCGGAGGACCCGCAGCAATACTCTCGCTCAGTTCTATCAAGAGTATAGAATGCGTAGAGTATCCCGAACTCGGTATGGAAGCCATCTGGAAGATTCGTGTGGAGAACTTCCCCGCTTTCATCCTTGTCGATGATAAAGGCAACGACTTCTTCCAAACGGTGAAACCCCGCTGTGCTGGTTGCTAAGCCCTCTGAAAACAATCATACACCGTGCCCCGAAGCGAAAGTAGTAGCTTCGGGGCACGGTGTTTAAGGTGATAGACGGAGCAGGGCAGGGTGGGAGTAAATCATACTACCTTTGTTCGTGTCTTTTGTCGAGTAGGATGGCACTTGTTGAGGAAGAGGCTGCTGCAAAGCCTTGACACACAGCGGGAAATCCTTAGCGTTGTGTTGATTCCAAATTTTGTTGTTCACGTTTCTGAAGCAACGAAAACAATATCTTTGTTGCAAGTGTAGCAACTTCGGTGCGACCTTCTTGGAGTGCAGGCGGCTCGTCTGCATAATTCTGCACGCAGGTCGCGTGCGCTCCGACAGTGTTGCCTCGGCCTGTGGGTCTATGAGTCTGTTTCGGCTTTGCGTTGGCGTTTCCAGCGTCGGTGCGACCAGAGCCATAGGCGTGGTTGCCGACGTATCATCTCTTCCAGGCGAGCCATATATTGCTCCGTGAGTTCAAACTCGCCCTGAGCGGCGTTGGCATGTGCTTGCATACGATGGAAGCGACACACGTAGTACCCGCGCCGCACATACTCCACCTCGGCGAAATAGATGGCGGCCCCCACCTTTTTGGCGATGCGTTCCGTGCCGGTGAAAATAGGGGTGTCTTGGTGTAGGAATTCTACCCAGTGGTGTATGCTATCGGCACGCGGGGTCTGGTCGCTGATAAAGCCTATCACCGTTTTTTGCCCTTCTGCCTTCATCTGCATAATGCGGCGCAGGGCTTTGTTTTTGTCTATACATTCCGAGCCAAAGCGTGAACGCATCTTGAGAAACAGCGCATCAATGGCCGGGTCGTGGAGGGGCTTATAGAGCTGTGCCGCGTGGATGCCCTCGCTGAGCCACAGGCCTAAGGTGGAAATCCACTCCCAATTGCCGTAGTGTCCCAGATAGACGAAGGCGAACGTCTCCTCGCAAAGGTCGTGCTCTATCTGCTCGATGTTTTCAAAACGCATACGCTTCATTATCTCCGCCCTTGAGATGGTGAGAAACTTTATTTGCTCAACCACCATATCGCAAAACGAGTGGTAGAAATCACGTGCCAGAAGTGCTATTTGACGTTCTGACTTTTCGGGGAAACTGTTGCGCAGGTTTTGCACCACCACCTTGCGCCGATAGCCCCACACAAACGGGCGCAAGATATCGGCCAATACGTAGAGCACACGGAGCGGCAAGTGTGACAACAGGCGCAAGAAACCATATCCTATGTGCATCAGCAAACGTTTCATAGTGCAAAGATAATCACTGCGGCGCAAACTCCAAGCAATTAAGCGGTTTTCCTTTTTTTTTAGCAAAACAGACCGCGCCACCTTTTGTGGGTGGCGCGGCAAAATACATTGTAATGTTGCAGCAGATTAGTTGACAGCAGCAGCGAGTTCAGCACCAGCCTTGAACTTAACCACGTTGCGAGCAGCAATCGTGATTTTCTCTTTCGTAGCGGGGTTGATACCCTCACGGGCGGGACGCTCGGCCACGGAAAGTGTGCCAAAACCGATGAGTGCAACTTTGTCGCCCTTAACGAGAGCGGCCTTCACAGCTTCAAGAGCTGCATCAAGCGCAGCCTTAGCGGCTACCTTGCTCAGTCCGCTAGCTTCTGCAATCTGAGCAACGAGTTCAGTCTTGTTCATAATGTTTGAGTATAATTAAAATAAAGGTGATATTGTGCTTAATCACACTGCAAATATATAACAATCATTATGTTGTTACCAAACTTTTTTTCTACAAAATGCGCACATAGCCTTTTTTTTGAACTTTTTTCGCCCCAACCCCCCATAAAACCACGTGTCTTCGGCGTTTTGCGCCTGTAAATCGCCGTTTTTTCTTTGCGGCGAAACGGCGAAAAACACTTGTCTTCGGCTTTGCGCAATTGTCTCTTAGAAGAAGACAGATAGTTGAAAAATACGTTTTGTTGCTGACCAAACAACGGATATTCTTCGCACCAATGGCGTATGGTGCCGGCAAGGAAAACTACCGCCCATAACGCTCATTTGCCGTCCTTGCACTATCTTTGCACCCTGTATGAACGAAACAACTCTTATTGCCAAAACGTTCCACGGACTGGAAGCGGTTTTGGCGGGCGAATTGATAGAACTTGGAGCCAATGATGTGCAAATAGGAAACCGTATGGTGTCCTTCAGCGGAAACAAAGAGATGCTCTATCGCGCCAACTTCTGCTTGCGTACAGCAGTGCGTGTCCTCAAGCCTATTCTCACATTTCGTGCCGCCTCGCCCGACGAGATTTATAACGTGGTGAAACGTTTTCAGTGGGAAACGCTAATAGCCCCGGGCAAGACGTTTTGTGTGAATAGCGTAACAAAAGGCGAGGATTTCCCGAACTCACGCTTTGTCACCTATCGCGTAAAAGACGCTATCGTAGATTATTTTCGCGAAACAACGGGTAAACGCCCCGCCGTTTCAATCTCCAACCCCGACATCAGCCTCAACCTACATGCCAGCGAAGGCCTGTGTACCCTCTCCTTAGACAGCAGCGGCGAGAGCCTCCACCAGCGCGGTTATCGTGTGGCTACCGTTGACGCGCCTATCAACGAGGTGCTTGCCGCTGGTATCCTGTTGCTCAGCGGATGGAGAGGCGACACCGATTTCTACGACCCTTTCTGTGGGAGCGGCACACTGCTCATCGAGGCAGCACTCATAGCCAAAGGTATAGCACCCGGCATCTTCCGCAAAAAGTTTGCTTTCGAGAACTGGCCCGACTTTGACAGCGAACTCCTCTCGCGTATCTACGAAGACGACAGCCGCGAGCGTGAGTTTACACACCATATCTATGGCTCCGACCGCGACATCGCTGCCGTGAGAGCCACCGAGAAAAACGTGGCGCGTGCTGGCGTCGGCGACTGTGTGTCTGTGGTGGAGCGCGACGTGTGCGATTTTGAACAGCCCGCCGAACCCGCCACAATGGTAACCAACCCGCCCTATGGCGACCGTTTGCCGTCGCAAGGACTGCTCGACCTTTACAGCGTCTTGGGAGAGCGACTAAAGAATGCTTTCACCGGCGGCACCGCTTGGGTGATTTCCTCGCGTGAAGAACTCCTGCGTAAGATAGGTATGCGCCACAGCGTGCGTTATCAACTTTTCAACGGAAAAATAGACTGCGACTTGCGCAAGTACCAAATCTTTGAGGGACGTCTCAAAGACTTTCGCGCCGAGGGCGGAGAGATGAAAACCGATGACGAGCGCCGCCACATGGCCGACCGTCGCAGTTTTCGTACACATCGCGAGGAGTTTAAGAAACGCTTGGAGGAGCGCGACCACTACGCCGATGACGACTTCTTAGAAGAGAACCCCAACTTCATCGCCCTGCGGAGGCGACACCACGAGTTCGGACACTATCAAGAAGGCAAGGCACGCCACGAGGCACGCCTCCGCCGCGAAGCCGAGAAAGCGGAGCGAGGCAGTCGCTTTACCACCAACGAACGCAAGCCTTTTAGAAAACGCGATGACGCAAACGGGAAACACTTCAATAAGCAGCGAAAACCATACCATAAACCTTATAACCATGACAACAAAACCGATGAGAACTAACCCCATCGCCCGAACGGTGTTCACGCTCCTGACACTCGTCGTAATGACTCTCCCCGTTATGGCACAGAAACAACGATTTACGCTTGAACAACTCATCTACGGAGGCACAGAATTTTGGAACTACCAGCCCGACTACGTACAATGTCAGTTTTGGGGCGATCGCTTGGTACGCCTCGAGGCCGACGCGGCCATTCTCATACAAGACGAGAACGGCGTAGAACAGTCTACCCGCCTCTTCGGAGCCGATGAGGTGGGTGCGGCAGGTTTCGGACGTGCGCTCAACTTGATGAACGCCACGTTTCCCGATGCCACAAAGCCACAAGCCTTAGTTCCCACGGCACGCGGTTTGATGCTCTACGACTGGGAAACGAAAACTGCCGTGTGGAGACAAGAACGCTTGCAAGGCACACAGGAGTTCTGCTTCCCCGCCCGCAGCACGGCCTATGTGCGCGACTATAACCTCTACGTTCGCACCGCCGACGGGCGCGACTTGCAAGTCACCACCGATGGCTCGCGCGAACTGCTCTACGGACAAAGCGTCCATCGCGATGAGTTTGGTATCACCAAAGGAATGTTCTGGAGCCCGCGAGGCACGTTGCTCGCTTTCTATCGTATGGATCAGAGCATGGTGACGGACTATCCTCAGGTGAACATCAACTTATCGCTCTTAGAAACCGAGGACGGCAGCCGTATCGCAACGGAAGACCCCGACAAATACCCTATGGCGGGCGAGACGAGCCACAAAGTTACCGTAGGTATCTTCAATCCCGCTACGGCATCTACCGTCTATCTGCAAGCGGGCGACCCCACCGACCGCTACTTCACCAACATCGCCTGGAGCCCCGATGAGAAAGTGGTATATATGATAGAACTACCGCGCTCGCAGGACAAAGCCGAACTCGTGAGCTACGATGCACAAACCGGAGCGCGCCAGCGCGTGCTTTATACCGAGACGAACCCAAAGTATGTACACCCCGAGCACCCCATTCAGTTCCTCCCCTGGGATGCCACAAAGTTTATCTATCAGAGCGAGCGCGACGGCTACAACCACCTCTATCTCTTCGATGTAAACAAAGGCGAGCTCCGCCAACTCACCAGTGGAGCTTTTGTGGTGACCGATGTACTCGGTTTCAACACCAAGGAAAAGAGTATCATCATTGCCAGCCGCGAGAACTCTGCCGTACGCGTCAATTATTATAGTGTAGATGTGAAGTCGGGCAAACGCCAGATGCTCGACGGCGGGCAAGGTGTGCACCACGGCTCGCTCTCGCAGAGTGGAGCCTTTATCTTCGACCGCTGGTCGTCGCCACAGGTGACACGTCGCTACGACGTGCTGAATGTCCGTCACCCAGAGCAGCTGCGTGTGGTGCACGACAGCCCCGACCCGTGGGCAAACTTTGACGTGCCCGAAATCACTGGCGGTAGCCTCAAAGCCGCCGACGGAGTCACCGACCTCTATTATCGCTTAGTGAAGCCTACTAACTTCGACCCTACGAAGAAATATCCCGCCGTGGTCTATGTGTATGGCGGCCCCCACATGCGCAACGTCGATGAGGCGCGCAACTGGGACGCACGCGGCTGGGAGATATATATGGCGCAACTCGGCTATGTGGTCTTTGTACTCGACAATCGCGGCTCAAGCGAGCGCGGCTTTGAGTTTGAAAGCGTCACCTTCCGACACCTCGGCGACGAAGAGATGCGCGACCAGATGCAAGGCGTGGCTTTCCTCAAAAGTCTGCCCTATGTTGATGCCAACCGGCTCGGCGTACACGGATGGAGCTTCGGGGGCTTTATGACCACAAACCTGATGCTCACCTATCCTGATGTTTTCAAGGTGGGTGTGGCCGGCGGCCCCGTCATCGACTGGCGCTACTACGAAGTGATGTACGGCGAGCGGTATATGGACACCCCGCAGGAAAACCCGCAAGGCTATGAAAGCTCGTCGTTGCTGCCCAAGGCCGGAAATCTTAAAGGACGTCTGCAAATCATCATCGGCTACAACGACCCCACCTGTGTGCCACAACATTCGCTGGCTTTCCTGCGAGCCTGTCAAAATGCCGGTACACAGCCCGACTTCTTCGTCTATCCTGGCGGGGGACACAATATGTCTGGACACGACTACGAACACCTACACGAAAGAATTACTCGCTATTTCGAGGACTACCTCAAACCGCTCAGCAATAATCAATAAATGCTGCTGCCCTTACAGGGTACGGCTGCACCTCGTTTGTTATACTTACTGCACCTTAACTAAAATCCGCCTAAAACCTAACAACTCTTATGAAAACTCCCATCTCCACCTCCTCCGCTCCCGCCGCAATAGGGCCTTACAGTCAGGCTATTGAAGCCAACGGGTTCGTTTTTGTGAGCGGACAAATCCCCATCAATCCTGCCACGGGTGAACTTGTAGAAGGCACTATCGGCGAGCTCACCAACCGCTGCCTTACCAATGCCGGTAACATCCTATCTGCCGTCGGCCTGTCGCTCGCCAACGTGGTGAAGACCACGGTGTTCCTCGCTGATATGAATGATTTTGCCGAGATGAATGCCGAGTATGCCAAGTTCTTTTCCTCTCCTGCTCCCGCCCGCTCCGCCGTGGCAGTGAAGACTTTGCCCAAAGGCGTGCGCATAGAGATAGAGTGCATCGCAACGAGGTAAAAAAAGTATCGCCTTAATTTCGCTATGGCACGTTACCAAAACATCGGTGTGTTCCTCTCCGCCCGCGAGGGGCTGGACACCACGTATATCCACGCCACCCGCGAAGTGGGCGAGTGGATTGGCACGTCAGGGCGTACGCTCGTTTACGGCGGTTCTGCCTGTGGACTGATGGAGGTGCTGGCTGAGGCGGTGAAACGCACCGGAGGCAACGTCGTGGGCATCGTGCCACGTATCATCACCGAGCGCGGCTTAGAGAGTAAATATATGAACCGTGCCATTCCCTGCCACGACCTGGCCGAGCGCAAAGCTCTTCTCACCCGCGAGAGCGACATTCTCTTGGCACTGCCCGGCGGTATCGGCACGCTCGACGAACTGTTTACCGTACTCGGCGAAGTGGCTATCGGGCTTCCGACGGCAAAGTCGCTCGTTCTCTATAACGCCTGCGGCATTTGGAACGGCCTAATCGGTGTGCTCGACGAACTGCATCGTCAAGGCTTCCTACGCCATAACTACCGCGACCACCTTTTTGTGGTAAACAATATCGCAGAGTTGCAGGCACTACTCTCATAACACGTCGTACGCTATGGTACTCAACTACATCTGGATAGGCTTTTTCCTCGTGGCTTTTGCAATAGCCTTGGTGAGGCTCTGTGTCTTTGGCGACACGGATGTCTTTCCCGCCATAATGAACTCCACGTTCGACACCTCAAAGACAGCTTTCGAAATCTCCTTAGGCCTCACAGGGGTGTTGTCGCTATGGCTCGGCGTGATGAAAATAGGCGAGAAAGGAGGCGTGGTAAACTTCCTGGCAAGGTTGCTCGGCCCTGTCTTTGCCAAACTCTTCCCCGACATTCCCAAAGGCCACCCCGTGGTAGGCAATATCTTTATGAACCTCTCGGCCAATATGCTCGGCCTCGACAACGCCGCCACACCCCTCGGCTTAAAAGCCATGGAGGGTATGCAGGAACTCAATCCGAAGAAAGATACCGCCTCCAACCCGATGATTATGTTTCTGGTGCTAAATACCAGCGGGCTGACGTTAATTCCTGTCAGCGTTATGGTGTATCGCGCACAGCTCGGTGCTGCGCAGCCCTCCGATGTGTTTATCCCAATCCTCATCGCCACATTCTTCAGCACGCTCGCCGGCATCGTCGTCACGAGTCTGTATCAGCGTATCAATTTGTTAAACCGCGTGATGTTGCTCACGCTCGGCGGTATGTCGCTCTTCGTGGCGGCAATGATTTGGGGCTTTAGCAAGTTAGACAGTGCTACGATGAACCTCGTGGGAACCAACGCGGCCAACATCCTGCTGTTTCTTATCATTATGGCCTTTATCCTCGCCGGTGTGCGTAAGCGTGTAAACGTGTACGATGCCTTTGTGGAGGGTGCTAAGGAGGGCTTCCACACCGCAGTGCGTATCATTCCGTATCTTGTGGCGATATTAGTGGCCATCGGCGTGTTTCGTGCCAGCGGAGCAATGGACTGGGCTATTGATGGGGTGAAGGCTGCCGTGACAGCGTGCGGCTTCGATGCCAGTTGGGTGGAAGCCCTGCCCACTGCCATTATGAAACCCCTCAGCGGCAGCGGTGCGCGGGGTATGATGGTTGATTGTATGACCGCCCACGGCGCAGATAGTTTTGCCGGACGTCTGAGTTGTGTGTTCCAGGGAGCCACCGATACCACGTTCTATATCCTTGCCGTTTATTTCGGCTCGGTAGGCATCAGCCGCACGCGCCACGCTGTTGCCTGCGGATTGCTCGCCGACCTCGCCGGCGTACTCGCTGCGATACCCATTTGCTACTTCTTCTTCGCCTAAAGAACTTTTGCGTTATGTCAGACGTGCAAAGCGAAGCTTGCTTCAGCTTTGCCTTGGCGAGCAAAAGTCTGTTGAAAACAAACAAGCATACTATGGCCAATCTCAAGTCTCTTGCAAAAGACAGCGTTATATACGGACTGAGCAGTATCGTAGGTAGGTTTCTCAACTATCTGCTCGTGCCGCTCTATACGCGTGTCTTTGCCGCTCAGGGAGGAGAGTATGGCATCGTCACCGAACTCTATTCCTACGTGGCTCTTATCCTTGTGTTGCTGACGTTTGGTATGGAGACTACTTTCTTTCGCTTTGTAAACAAAGCGGGTGCCGACACACGCCATATATATAACACGGTTCTTACCCTTGTGGGCTTGGTCGATTCGCTCTTCGTTGTGCTTGTCGCTTTGTTCTTAGGCTCTATCAGCCAGGCGATGGGCTATGCAGCGCACCCCGACTACGTAATGGTGATGGCTTTGTGCGTCGCGGTAGATGCCTTCCTGTGTATGCCCTTCGGCTATCTGCGCTATCAGCAGCGCGCACTGCGTTTCGCCTCGCTAAAACTCATTGCTATCGCGCTCAACATAGGGCTTAATATGTTGTGCTTCGTGGTGTTGCCGCGCTATGTGGCAGGCTTCGGCATCCACGTCGGTTATGTGTTCTATGCCAACCTCGTGTGTACGCTTATCACCGCGCTGTTGCTTATTCCCGAGCTGCGGGGCTTTCGTCCTACGTTGCAGCGCGCGCTGGTGAAAAAGATGTGGGCCTACGCTTGGCCGGTGCTTATCCTTGGACTGGCGGGCATCCTCAATCAAACTGCCGACAAGATTATTTTCCCCCACGTGATGCAAGGCCAGGCGGGGAAGGTGCAACTTGGCATCTACGGCGCGTGTGTTAAGGTGGCGATGATTATGGCGATGATTACACAAGCCTTTCGCTACGCCTACGAACCCTTTGTGTTTAGCCGGCAAGAGAATAACGACGTACGCCAGGACCAAGCACGGGCCACAAAGTTCTTTCTTATCTTCACTCTCCTGGCTTTCCTTGTGGTGGTGGGTTATATGGATGTAATCAAATATCTCATTCGCGAAGACTATTGGGAGGGGCTTCGCACGGTGCCTATCGTTATGGTGGCCGAGATATTGATGGGTGTGTATTTCAACGTGGCTTTCTGGTGTAAGCTCACCGACCGTACTCTCTGGAACGCGCTGTTTGCCTTTGCGGGATGTGCCGTGCTTGTTAGCGTGAATATCTGGGGCATCCCACGCTATGGTTATATGGCTTGCGCCTGGGGCGGCGTGGCGGGCTACGGCACGGCATTGGTACTCAGCTATTTTATCGGACAGCACTACTATCCTGTACGTTATCCCCTTAGGAGTATGGGCATATACGTGCTGCTCGCGGGTTTCTTTTTTGTGCTTATGACTATTGTGCCTGCTACCTGGCCTCTCTGGGCGCGTCTCGCAGCCAATAGCCTTTGCATACTGGCTTTCCTCGCCCATATTCTTTATCACGACTTTAACCTCAAAAGATTTTTCGCACGCTAATCCGTTGCCTGCCCGCTTTGTCTTGATTGGGCTTGCGGCATATTAGGCGTGGTAGGTGTTTTGCTTTCCAAGGCTTTTCGCTACTTTTGCGCCGTTATTCCCGGGGCGCATCTGCTTTTGTAGGGTAGCCCGTGCGGATATTGTGCATAACAAGAGGCGTTTGCAGACGCTTGTTCTTGGTTGCTTCGAACCCGAGAAACCCAAAACCGTATCATCAACCCGAGGAGGGCAAAAGCGGGAAAGAGGAAATGTAGCGGACGGATTCTAAATATGCTCGGACGGGTTTTAAACATAGTCCGATTGATTTTGAAATCAATCCGATTGATTTTAAAATCAAAGCCTTTGATTTTAAAATCAAAGCACTCGAGTTTAAAGTCAAAAGGACTACGCTTAATCACGGTCGGACTACGTTTAAAAATTAGGCGTGTTAAGGCGTAAGGGGCATTGTTGCTGCAACGGTGGGTGCTGTGAGACCATAGCACATACCTGAGGCAAAAGGTGCGGCGTTTGCGTTTCGTTTACTACTTTTGCGTGAGCAAAAACAGAAAGACAATGAGCCTTACACGGAATACTTATACAGCCACGTTGCCCAACGGTTTACGCGTGGTGATGGAGCGTCGGCAGAGTAGCGCGGTGTATTGTGGCATCGTGGTCGGTGCGGGTACGCGCCACGAAGATGCCGCCGACAGCGGGTTGGCACACTGCGTGGAGCACCTTAGTTTCAAAGGCACCCTCCGCCGTTCGGCACGGCAAATAACGAGCGTCTTAGAACGTCGCGGTGGTGAGTTAAGTGCCTTTACCACCAAGCAGGAAACCGTTTACTATGCCTCGGTGATGCCGAGCGACTTCCTGCTTGCGGCTGATGTGCTGTGCGACTTGGTGTTTTGCAGCACTTTCCCACAGCGTGCACTTACTAAGGAGGTGGAGGTAATCTGCGATGAGATAGATAGCTTCCGCGATTCGCCCGCCGAACTTATCTTCGACGATTTTGAGAGCCGTCTTTTCCCCGGCATTTCCTTGGGGCGCGATATCTTAGGCCGCCCGGAGCGTTTGCGGCAGTATGCCACAGCCGATTTGCAACGTTTTGCCGGAGCCTATTACCGTCCTGCAAACTGTGTGTTTTATGTGTGTGGGGATATAGACTTCCGCCGTGCCGAGTACGCTATTGGTATGGCAATGCAACGTGTCGGCGATGTAAGCAACGTGGCTTGTGCTTCCGCTTCACGTTATGATGCTGTGAACGTTGCTGAAACGCAGCCGTTCTCCTTCGTGGAACACAAAGACACACATCAGGCGCATGTTGTGGTAGGCACTGCCACGGCGGGCGGCTATGGCACTGCGTTGCGCCCCTTGCAGTTGCTCACAAACATCCTCGGCGGAGCCGCGTCAAATGCACGTTTTAATATCGCGCTGCGCGAGCGGGCCGGGCTGGTTTATACCGTTGAGAGTTACCTCACCACCTATCCCGATGTCGGTGTGTGGACTACCTATTTCGGCTGCGACGCCCACGACGTGAGGCGTTGTCTCGCCCTGCTCCATAAAGAGTGTGTACGCCTCACCGCCGCACCCCTCCATCAGCGTACGCTGCAAGCGGCAAAGCGTCAGTTTGTGCGCCAGACACAACTTGCCGCTGATAGTTTCGAACATTATGCTTTAGCCCTCGGAAGAACCTTTGCCCACTACGGTGTCGTGCGCAACGTAGCACAGATTTGCCAAGAGATAGAAGCCATCACTGCCGACGAGCTTCATCGCGTGGCGCAACAATATCTAACGCCAGACAAACTATCAACGCTCGTATATGAACGTTGATACGCTTGGTAACTTTACGCCGCCGATGTCGGCAACCGGTTCGTCTTAACGCGAGCCGTATGCCGGAGCGCACGCGGCGCGCGTGCAATGCCCTGCAAGGGCAAAAAAACATAACCTTGCAGGCGGAGCTTTGCCCTTTGGGGACAATGCAGGCGAGCCGCCTGCACTCCGGCAAGGCGGCTCGCTAAGGCAAAGCTGAAGTACGCTTCGCTTTGCTCTTCTGGTTAGTTTAGCGGTCAGAACGTCTCGCCGCTATACGCGTAGGCGAGGTCTACAAATTGCTTCGCGAGTGCTTCGGCTTCTTCTTGAGTGTGTGCCTCGGAGTAAACGCGGATAATCGGCTCGGTGTTTGATTTACGTAGATGCACCCACTTGTCGGCAAAATCTACCTTTACGCCGTCGATGTCGGTAACTTGTTCGTCTTTGAAGCGTTCTTTGATGTTGTTGAGAATACCGATGATGTCTGTGCCGGGGCTGAGGTCGATGCGTTGCTTTGCCATAAAGTACTGCGGATACATAGCGCGCATTTCGCTGGCTTTCTTCCCGAGTTTGGCCATATAGGTAAGGATCAGAGCTATGCCTACGAGTGCGTCGCGTCCGCTGTGTGCACGCGGGTAGATGACGCCGCCGTTTCCTTCTCCGCCTATCACGGCTCCCGTTTCGTACATCTTCGTCACTACGTTTACCTCGCCCACGGCACTGGCGGTGTATCGGCAGCCGTATTTCTCGGTGATGTCGCGCAGGGCGCGGGTGGAGGAGAGGTTGGAAACGGTGTTGCCGGGCGTATTCTGCAACACGTAGTCTGCTACGGTGACAAGTGTGTATTCCTCGCCGTACATCGTGCCGTCTTCGCAGATGATAGCCAGTC
Organism: uncultured Prevotellaceae bacterium; assembly: GCA_937877625.1. GTDB lineage: Bacteria > Bacteroidota > Bacteroidia > Bacteroidales > Bacteroidaceae > Alloprevotella. Next base: position 11,799 of record CALFJG010000064.1, on the reverse strand, counting down.
GGTCAACGTCGGGGTCCACCACGAAGCCGATGTCAAAGTTTCCTTCGCGGCGCATCATATCCATAATGTCGCCGAGGTTCTTAGCCAGCGGCTCGGGGTTGTGGGCAAACTCGCCCGTAGGTTCCAGGTTGATGCCTTTCACCTCTGTCACACCGAGTTGTCCGAGCAGGCGCGGCAGTACGAGGCCGCCCACGCTGTTCACGGTGTCAAGTGCCACACGGAAGTGGGCGTTGCGAATGGCTTCTACATCGACGAGTTCCAAGTCTTTCACCATTTGGATATGGCGTTGGTCGTAGGAGAGGTTCTTCACATACTGTCCGAGGTGGTCCACGTCGGGATAGATAAAGTCTTCCTTATTCATTAGGCGCACAACGGCCTGTGCCTCTTTTGCGGGGAGGAATTCGCCGCGTTCGTTGAGGAGTTTCAGCGCGTTCCATTCGCGCGGGTTGTGTGAGGCGGTGAGGATGATGCCGCCGCAGGCGTGCTCCATCGTCACGGCAATCTCGGTGGTTGGCGTAGAGGCCAGCCCGATGTTTACCACGTCGTAGCCCAGTCCCATCAAGGTGCCGCAAACTACGTGGCTCACCATCTCGCCACTGATGCGTGCGTCGCGCCCGACAACGATTTTGCGGCGGATCTGTCCTTGTCCGGCCACTTTCTCGCGTAGTTGTGCAAAGGCGGAGACGGCTTTGACGATGTCAAGCGGATTGAGCGTGTCGCCTGGCTTGCCGCCTATTGTGCCGCGGAAGCCTGAGATTGATTTAATAAGCGTCATAGTATTAGGATTAGTTTGGTTTGTTTGCTTTGTTTGCTTTATGGTGCAAAAATAGTGAAAACTCCCGGTCGTATAAGCGATGTGTCTGATAAATGTTTGTCAAGCCTCGTCGCGTGGGAGTATTTCTTCTAAATAGGTTTTCAGCGGTTTGAGGCCGAGGTGCTGATAGAACGCCTCTGCCGACGGGTTGCACGCCCACACGTTGAGCGTGATGCACTGGCATGCTCGCTCGCGCGCCAGTGTTTTTACTGCCTCGTAGAGCCGCGTGCCGATGTGCTGCCCGCGTGCGTTTTGGTCCACGCAGAGGTCGTCGAGATACAGCGTGGGGCGGTGGCGGGTGTTGTCGGTGGCGGGGTGGTCTTGTATCTGGCAGAAGGCGTAGCCCACCACCTCGTCGCTCTCGTTGGTTGCCACGAGAATAGGTGCTGTCTCTGTTTGGTTGATAAGGAAGCGCAGTTCTTCGTTGTTGTATTTCCGATGGTCGGCAATGAAGATGTCGGGGCGTCCTGCGGCGTGTACGTTGCATACCTGTACGAGTAGCTCGCCGATGCGTGGTATGTCGCGCACGGCGGCGGGGCGTATGTGTACTGCTGGCATAGAGGGGTGTGTGTTACTGTCCATATAGCAGGTGCAGGGCTTGTTCTGCTTGGTAGGTGGTGATACTAAAGATGATAGAGTCCTGCCCCTCGCGCAGTTGGTCTTGGTATTGGTAGATGGGGCAGGAGATATATACTTCGCGTGTGTAGTATTCAGGGTTTGCTCCTCTGTCGTGGTAGAGATGTAGTCGCAGGCGGCGTGTGCCATCATCAAGGATGTCTGTGCCTTCTTCCACAAAGGCGAAGGCGTGTGGCTCGGTGGCGGTGTGAAGTGCGAGGCGCATATTGATATATCGCTTACTGCTCCATAGCGCGAGTACATCTACGGGGTGGTACTTGCGCTTCTCTTCGCTCACCTCGCGTGGGAGGGGCGAGAGCACCGATTTTATTTGCTGTAGATAGGCGGTGTGGTCTTCGTTGAAGAGTGCGAGCACCTGTACGCGGTAAATGCTGTCGTGCGTTAGTCCGCTATGGTCGGAGGAGATGGCATACTGCTCGCCGCCGTCGGGGGTGATAAAGGCGGCTTTGCCTTCTGCGCTGGTGGCTATCTCGGCCAGCGTATTGACGTAGGGCGGCAGGGCGGTGTCGTCGTCGTCGGAGCAAGCCGTGAGTACGAAGATAGTGGTGAGAAGGGTGAGGAGTGTGCGCATAGGGTGGGTAATAGGTTTTGGCTTAGCAGGTGGGCTGTAGCGCGGCGAAGTGGTTGCGGGCGGGGTTGGCATACATGGTGAGTATGCGTTCGCGCAGGAATGGTTCGTCGGGGTGGGGCAGGCGTACGAGGCCGATGCGCTCGTCCACATAGTTTTCAAACTGTGTGCGCTGTGCTTCGGTATATCCTTCGTGGCGCGTGCCTTCCAAGAGGTCTAAGGCGATGAGGTTGGTGGGATAGAGTGTGTAGTGTCTGTGTATTTCGCTGTCGATGTGTGCGGCGAGTTGGGCAAAGAAGTCCGCCTTGTTGAGTGCGGCGTGTGTGTGCAGCCAGTCGTCCAGCGGGCGGCAGATATGGTAGGCCACGCGCCCCTTGAAGCCGAAGATGCCTGTACGCATATTGTCTATGTCGTCCTGTCTCGACTTTTTGTAGTCGGCGTTGTCGCGCTTCTGCTGAAACTCCTGTGCTTTTAGGTAGTCGCACGGGTCGTATTCGTAGGATATAGCCAGCGGCGTAAGCCCCAGGTGTGCTATCCGCTCTTGTGGCGTACCCTCGCCGCCCATACACATCATTTTCAGCAAAGCCTCTTGTGTGCGGTCGTTACTGTCCTTGGCGCGCCCCTCGCGTTGTGCTATCCAGATGTTCTGTCGCTTCTGCCCCACGGCGAAATGCATATATTCGCTCAGCAGATGCGAGGCACTAAGTGTTTCGCGCAGCGATAAGCCGCGGCGCACAATGAACGCCTTATTGATACGCACCAAACGCTCTATCCACGGATAGGCCAAGAGATTGTTGCCAATGGCTATCTCTACCGTGTCGGGGAAGCCCGCGTCAATGAGTAGTTTGGAGAGGAATGCGCTGTCGAGTACTATGTCGCGGTGGTTGGAGATAAAGGTGTGGGGTGTGGCTTTGTCGGTTATGGCTGCGGCATCTATCGTAAGGCCGTTGGTGAGGTTTTGTTCCAATCCCGCAACGAGCGGATAGACGAATGCTTTTTGAAAATCTAAGTTGCTGTGGCACTGTGCGGCTTTTTGAGCCAGCAGTTCTGGTAAACGCTGCGCTGCGCCTTGTACCGCTTCTTTGCCAAGGAGTGTCGGCGGCACGTTGGCGATGGCTTGTAGAAACTGCGCGTCGGTACACAGTGCCGACAAGGCCGCGGGCAGTTCTTCGGGCTCGTACGGGCGTATGGTGTCAAAACGTTCGGGAATCTGCATGGTGCGGAGCGGGTGTGTAGGTTATTGGCGTGTCGTGAGTTTGCCTTCTATGATGTCGGAGAGTACGTCTTTGATGTCGAGCCCTGCGGCACGCACTTGTTGTGGAATAAAACTTGTGGCCGTCATACCGGGTGTGGTGTTGATTTCCAGCAGGCATATTTCTTCCTCGCCGGGTTTGCCGCGCAAGATATAGTCCACGCGAATGATGCCATAGCACCCGAGTTGGCGATAGAGCTTTCGGGTAAGCTCCTGCACCCGTTGTGCGGTGTGCGGGCTGATACGCGCAGGGGTTATCTCGTCCACCTTGCCGTTGTATTTGGCATCGTAGTCGAAGAACTCTTGGTCGGTCACTACCTCTGTGAGTGGGAATGTGACGAGCTCGCCTGCGCCCCGGTAGCATCCGCAGGTGATTTCTGTGCCGGTGAGTAGGCTTTCTATCATCACCTCGTTGTCTTCGGCCAGCGCGGTGTGTATGGCGTTTGATAGTTGGTCGGCGGTCTTCACTTTTGTTACGCCGAAGGAACTGCCGCCGGCGTTGGGTTTCACGAAGCACGGCAGCCCGAGGCGGCGTACGATGTCCTCATCGGTTGGCCGCGGCTCGTTCTTGCGCAGCAACAGGCTGTCGGCCACTACCAGACCCGGCTGTGTGCGCAACAGGTTGCACAGCGCGTATTTGTTGAATGTCAGCGATTCCACAAAGACATCGCTTGTGGAATAGGGCATCCCGATGAGGTCGAAATACCCTTGCAGGAGGCCGTTCTCGCCGGGCGTGCCGTGTATGGTGATATAGGCGAAGTCGAAGGTGTAGCGCCCGTTATCGGTGTGCAGGCTGAAGTCGTTGCGGTCGATAGGTATTTGCGCGCCTTGGTATATGGCGTGCCAGTCGGTGCCGTGGAGTACACATACGGTACATTCGTATTTCTCGGCATCCATAAACGACATCAGCCCGTCGGCACTGCGCAGCGATACGCCGTATTCCGACGAGTCACCGCCGGCCACGATGGCTATTTTCTTTTTCATTGTAGGAAGGATTTTTCTTTCGGTGTGTTTTATTGTAGTGCTACGGGGTTGTAGCTCCGCCATCGGGCTAAGAGATTGTGCATATCCTCGGGCAGCGGGCTCTCAAAGTCCATTTCTTTGCCGTTTGCGGGGTGTTTGAAGCCGAGGGTGCGTGCGTGGAGTGCCTGGCGCGGACAGAGGTCGAAACAGCGGTGGACAAATGTTTTGTAGGCTGCTCCGGGCTGGCCTCGTAGCACTTGTGTGCCTCCGTAGCGTTCGTCGCCGAAGAGCGGGTGTCCGATATGTGCAAAGTGTGCGCGTATCTGGTGTGTGCGTCCTGTCTCTAAGCGGCAGGCGACAAGCGTCACGTAGCCAAAACGCTCCGCTACGCGCCAGTGTGTCACGGCGGGTTTTCCCTGTTCGCTGCCGGGTGGATAGACGGTCATCTTCAGGCGGTCGCGTACGTCGCGCCCTATGTTGCCCTCTATGCGTCCCTCGTCGGCGGGGTTGCCCCAGACGAGTGCCAGGTAGCGGCGGCGCGATGTCTTGTGGAAGAATTGTAGTGCTAATTTGGTCTTTGCCTCGGCTGTCTTGGCCACTACGAGTAGCCCGCTGGTGTCTTTGTCTATACGGTGTACGAGTCCCACGTTGGGGTCGTTGGGGTCGTAGGAGGCGATGTGGCGCATATGCCACGCTACGGCGTTGACGAGTGTCCCGCTGAAATTGCCGGCACCGGGGTGTACCACCATACCGGCGGGCTTATCTACCACGAGCAACGCCTCGTCTTCATAAATGATACGTAGTGGAATGTCTTCGGGCAGGATGGTGCTGTCGATGCGTGGGCGATTGAGTTGCAGCGTCACGATGTCGCCGGGCTTCACGCGATAGCCTTTCTTCACCGGTGCGTCGCCCACATGGATAAAGCCGGCTGCTGCTGCTGCTTGTATGCGTGTGCGCGACGTGTTGGGCAGGTGCTCCATCAGAAATCTATCTACGCGCAGGAGTTCCTGCCCGCGGTCGGCCACGATGCGAAAATGTTCGTATAGTTCGTCGGAGGTTATTTCTGTGTGGGACGCATCGGTCATCGCGCGTGGCTATTTTTCCTCAAGGGGTTCTTCTACCAGTATCTCGGGGTTGTCGAGCACGATGTCGTTGGGGCCAAGCGTGCCGAGCTCACTCTCTAATATGGTGTCGGTGACGTATTCTGCTATCTCGCCGGTGGCTTCCTCGCCGTTGAATGTTTCGTTGAGTTTTCCGTTGCCCACGACAAGCACAATAATCTGGTCGGTGTTGATACGTGTGCCGGCGGTAACTTCTTTCCCGCCCACTTTCACGGCATACACCCATTCCTTGTCGCCGTTGCGCCATTCCACGCGTACGCTGTCGAAACCCATTGATGTCAGCAGGGCTTGAGCCTGACGCATAGAGGAGTTGTCGGCTATGTCGGGCAGCGCGTGGGGTAGGGGATGGGCGGCATTTATGGTGAGGTGTACCACCCGCCCGGGCTTTACTGTCATTCCTGCCGCGAGCGATTGTTCCAGAATGATGTCCGGGCGTTTCGTCGCTACGTAGTCTGTGTCGCTAACCTCCACCGCCAGCCCAGCGTCTTTGAGGATGCGGATGGCTTCTTGTGTGTTTTTGTCGCGCACATCGGGCACCTCTACACTCTCGCCGTGGTGGGTATAGTATTGCAGGGCGTAGTAGCCGCTGGCCACAAGCACGGCGGCCAACAGCAACATACCTAAACAATTAGCTCCAACAAAGAAGCCGGGGATTTTCTCAAGATATTTTGAAAGGCGCATAGTATCTGTTTGCTTGTGAAGGTGGGTTCTATTCGTTTCCACGGTTCAGTTTGACACCGATGGGGGTTTAAGCTTTTGTCATCTTTATGGCTCGTTTTGCTTTATGCTGTAAGTTTCATCGGTCGTGTAGCCCGCTACACTCACTCTTCAACTGACAGACTGAAAGCGAAAATAGCTCAGAAGTCTGACAAAGCGAATTAATAGAACCCACCTGATAGAGATTAGTTTGGCAAAAATACAAAGAAAACGAGAGAAAAGTCTGTTTGCGGTTGCAAAGTTGGCTTTTCTCTCGTTTTTAGTAGCGCGTTCAGCCCCGTTTCCAATAGTCGTGTCCGTTGTGAGCCTCTGTCCGAGGTGCTTCAATAGGTTCTTGTGTGTGTTGCCTGCCGGTTTTTCTTCGCGCAGGCTTTTTGGAAGGAATGAGGCTTGGCAGCGTGGGCTACTTAGCGCTTACGTCCGTTGTACTCATCGGAGACGGTGAGTTTCTTGCGCCCTTTCGCACGGCGGGCAGCCAAAACGCGGCGGCCATTAGCGGTGGTCATACGTTCACGAAAACCGTGCTTGTTCTTTCTTTTGCGATTGTGCGGCTGGTAAGTCCTTTTCATTGCTGTATCTTTGTTTTATTCTTCTAATTATCGGGCGGTATGGGCAAATCTCGGCAGGCTTCGGGAGGTTCCTGCTTCTTTTTGCGGCTGCAAAGGTATGTATAAAATTCTGAATTAGCCAAGAAACATTGTGCCAAAGTGTGTTTTGGGGCGAATTATTCGTGCCGGCGTGTCATTATTTTGCCTGCTCTGTGGCCGTTTTGTGGCAGAAACATTATTTTTGCTCATAGTTCCACGTCTTGTTAAGGTGGGTTCTTTAACCGTGGAAATCATAGAACCCACCTTACGGTTTGCTGTTATGTCTATCTCTCTTACCGTCCATTCCGATTTTGAGCCGCTTCGTGCGGCATTGCTTCGTCTGCCGTCGGATTTCGACAGTAGCGGGACGTTGCTCTACAACAAGCGCAACGCGGTGCGGCGCTTGGAATGTGGCGGTCGTGAGGTGGTGGCCAAGCGTTTCAAGCGTCTCTCGCTGTGGCGTGCCGTGGTATATCGTTTCCTGCGGCGTAGCAAGGCGCAGCGTGCCTACGACAATGCACTGCAACTCCTCTCGCTCGGTTTCCTCACACCGCAGCCGGTGGCGTGGCTACGCGACGGACGCTACTATTTCTATGTAGCACTGCCTACCGACGGCGTGGCGGTGAAGCACGAAATGGTGGGCTGCTCGCCCCCCAACGCGGCGATGATAAATCCCTATGGCCGATTTGTGGCCGCCCTGCACGAGCGCGGCGTGCTACACTGCGATTTGAACCCCACGAATGTGCTCTTCACGACAACGCCAAGCGGGGATTTCGCCTTTGAACTCATCGACATAAACCGTATGTGTTTCTACGCTCCACGGCCCGTGCCGCGCCGTGTTTGTATTCGCAATCTCTGCACGCTTTTTTGGGAGGCCGATGAGGTGTTTCGCCGTGTCGTTGCCGCTTATGCCGAGGCACGTGGCTGGAGTCGCCGCGAGGTGGACGAGGTGTGGCGTGCCAAACGGCGGAGCAACGCTGCCTATGCCTGCCGTAAGATGCTTGTACATCCTGTGAAACACTTGCGCTGGTGGCGTGAGCAGCGAAGAAAACACGCTAATGCTTAGTGCCGCACCATTACTCTTTTTCCTTTTTCAAACCTTGTATGCGTATCCTTGTTATCCGCTTTCGCCAGATGGGCGATGCAATACTGGCTACAACGTTGCTTAATACTTTGCGGGCTACCTTTCCCGATGCCGAAATTCATTTTGTGCTTCTCCAGAAGTTTGCACCGCTCTTTGAAGGCCATCCGGCAATCGACCGCATCGTCACTTTCACCGATGCCGAGCGCCATGCGCCGATAACCTACCTACGCAAGGTGTGGCGTATCGTTCACCACGTACGCTATGATGCTATTATTGATATGCGCAGCACGGTGAATAGTATGCTCTTCGCGCTCTTCTCGCCGGCCACACGCTTTCGTATCGGGGTGGGGAAGTCGTACAACCGCTTCGTGTTCAACTACCGTATGCCACGCTGCGGTGCTGGCAGTATGATAGCCCACAATGTGCGGCTGGCAGAGCCTCTCGCCGTGTTACGACCGCTGCACCGCGTGAGCCGTTTTTCACTCCATATCACCGAGGAGGAGCGTAGCGCGTTTCGTAACTATATGGAGCAGCAGGGCATTGACTTCCGACACCCGGTAGCCCTCTTTAGTGTGGTGACAAGGGTGGCGAGCAAAATGTGGAACAAAAACGGATTTCTGGATGTGGGCAAGCGCTTCGTCGATGCCTTTCCCGATGTGCAAATCATCTTCAACTACGCGCCAGGAGTAGAGGAGCAACAACTCAAGAGTCTCTACACCGCGGGCAACAGCCCCCGCCAAGCATTTCTTAACGTCCGTGCCACCACGCCGCGCGAGTTGGTGGCGATGTGTAGCAATGTCAACCTCTTCTTCGGCAACGAGGACGGTGCGCGCCACATAGCCCAAGCCGTCGGTGTGCCCTCGCTCGTGGTGTGTGCGCCGAGCAATTGTAGAACCACGTGGATACCTCAAAACGAAGTCCCTGCCGAGGCCATCGACCCACACGACTTTGCCGACCCCGAAGCCTATGCGCGTATGACCTACGAGGAACAGTATAATCTGGTCACGCCACAAATTGTGTGGCAGCGATTGGAAGCTTTTACACGTAAACATCTTTACCCCGATGTCCAATAATGCCCAACAGCAAAAGCCGCTCGTGAGCGTCGTCACCGTGTGTCGCAATGCGCTCCCGGCGTTGCAGAAAACAGCAGAGAGCGTGGCGGCGCAGACCTATCCGGAGGTGGAATACATCGTCGTGGACGGTGCGTCGCACGACGGCACGGCGCAGTGGCTCCACGCCCAAGCCAGCCGCCTCGCACGCTATGTCAGCGAGCCCGACGGGGGTATCTTTGATGCGATGAACAAAGGCGTGCGGATGGCTCGCGGCGAGTGGGTGTGTTTTATGAATGCCGGTGATGTGTTTGCCAATAGTGGCGTACTGCAGCGCGTCTTTGCCGTAGCCGCCACCGAGCAGGCCGATGTCATCTATGGCGACGTGGTGAAGAACGGGCGCGTCAAGGTTGCCGAACGCCCACACAACGCACACCGTATGTTTTTCTGCCACCAGAGTGCCTTGGTTAGAACCACCTGCCTGCGACAATTTCCGTTCGACACACGGCTGCGTATGTCGGCAGACCTCAAACAGATGAAACAACTCTTTCTCAGTGGAAAGCACTTCCTGCAACTATCGTTCCCCGTCGCGGTGTTCGACACCGAAGGCGTTTCTAACACCCGACGCTCCGACGGGCTGAAGGAGAATATGCGCGTGGTGCGCGAGCTCGACACGCTCCCCACACAACTGCGCCTCTTGCCGAGGCTGTGGCTCACCTATCTCGTGTGCCGAATAAGGGGTAAATAAAGGCCCATAGCGAAACACACCGAATACTCAAGTTCAAATAGTAGAAAACAACAATCCTTAACTTTTCACTCCTATGAAGCAATTTGTTCGTCTTCAACAGACTATTGCTCGCCAAGGCAAATCTGAAACAAGTTTCGCTTTGCTCTTCAGGCTTAACGCAAAAGTTCGTTATGCTTTTCTTTTGGTTGTCGCGCTGTTGCTGGTTGGTTGCAGCGACGACGACGAGCACGCCGAGCCCTTGACCCAAAGTCAGGCTTGGGCTTATCTGCAAAACGTTTGGGCCTTTACTATTGACGGGCACGAGTGTGTGCTCGCCCCGTCGGACAATGGCTCTTTGCTGCTCCGACAAGTGGGCGACAACGGCCAAGAGGGATATGACACCGACGCTAATTTGCTCTCTCCCAACGAGGCTGATAACTACGTGGACGGTTATCTTGACTTCCTCAACGAAGCAGGCACCAGGGTTTATTATCGCAGCCTCACCGCACAGACGGTGTCGCTGAGCCTTGACGGTACAACGTGGGCCACGGCACGCCCCGTGGATGCCAGCACCGCCGCGCTGACACGCCTACAAGCCATTGCGATACTCTGCACAGGCTATTGGACAGCCGAGGAGTTCGCCCTGCCGCTACCCGCCGAGGCGCAGGCCCGCGAGGCGAGCGGTACGCTGCACGTGGAATACCAGACCGCAGACAACGTCCTCGCCCTTCACTATGAGGAGGAGCGCCACTTTACTCTTGAAGGCGAGGAAAAAGTGGACGCTAATCAATGGTCGTACACCAATGGCAAGATTGAGATAGACCCTAACTACCCGTCGGAGGCCTACAACAACTGCCGCATCCTTTTCGGCGAATACGGCAACCAGATTATTGAAGTGCGCGACCTATCGCCCGCGGGGGCTTCACTCACCGGCTTTTCCTACGGCAGCAATTTCCGTACTGCTAAATTCCAGCGTAGTGTGAGCGCGAGCCGCTGACGAAGCACACGCGGCTCAATGCCGGAGCGCAGGCAGCTCGCCTGCATTGCCCGCAAGGGCAAAACTCCTCCTACAGCTCCTCCTCCTGCAACGTTATGTTTGTTCTATGCCCTTGCAGGGCATTGCACGCGAGCCGCCTGCGCTCCGGCATCGAGCCGCCTGCTGCAACGTTTTTTATGCTCTTGCAGGGCATTGCGAATAAGGGAGAGTACGACAAACAATCTGCTAAAATGGCAAACCTTCGAATGCTTCTTCTTCACAAGCGAAACAATTTGGTTCGTAGATTTCACTGCGAGCAATGTCCTTTATCTTGGAGCGGTAGTCGCCATAGACTTTGAAGTTGTCTATTTCCTCGCGACGCTTGCGGCTGATGTCGGCGAATTCCTGCTCACGCTCGATGCCGAGGTAGCGACGGCCTGTGAGGTTGGCGGCGATGCCTGTGGTCGAGGAACCGGCGAAGGGGTCGAGCACCCAGGCGTTCTTGTCGGTCGAGGCAAGGATGATGCGGGTGAGCAGGGCGAGAGGCTTCTGCGTAGGGTGCTTGCCGCAGGACTTTTCCCATGGGGCAATGGCTGGCAGTCGCCACACGTCGGTCATCTGCTTGTCGTCATTCAAGTGCTTCATCAGCGCGTAGTTGAAATGATGGGGGCGTTTGGCACTCTTGCGTGCCCAGATGATGAACTCGGTCGAATAAGTGAAGTAGCGGCAGCTGATGTTTGGCGGCGGATTGGTCTTAGCCCACGTCACGACATTCAGAATCTTGAAGCCAAGTTCTGTGAGGCTGTTGGCGACGGAGAAGATGTTGTGATAGGTGCCGCTTATCCAGATGGAGCCGTCCTCCTAAACGAAACTGAATTTTACATCAACATAGACACAGGTATCGGGAGTTTCTATTTCACCATTTTCGTAAGCAGCCTTAATTTGGGCCATAGCCTCAGCTTCAGATTCGGCTTCTACGGTTTTAACCATACTGTTTATTTCACTTATTTCTATCTTGTATTTCATCGCAATGTATATTTATAGTCCTTTGAGCCTCTTCAATACGTTGAAGATGTGGTTATCCTTGTCCTCACTCTCCTCAAAATGGCGTTCCTCGTCTGCCCACAGGTAATCGACGAGCATGTTGATGTCGTTGCGCTGCTCGTTGGTCAGTATCTGCCTGACGAGGAACTCTGCAGGGTCGAATCCGGCTCAGCGGATTTCCCCAGTTGATAAAGCCTGAGCTAATCAAGAATAAAGTTGTATCTTTGCATTATGAACCATACCCAATTGCTTCGTGCCATC
>CALFJG010000063.1 GCA_937877625.1 uncultured Prevotellaceae bacterium | reverse complement strand
GCACTTGAAAAAAATTTCAAAGCACTTGAAAAAAATTTCAAAGCACTTGAAAAAATTTTTCAAGCCGTCCGGAAAAAATTTTCAAGCCGTCCGGAAAAATTTTTCAAGCCGTCCGGAAAAAATTTTCAAGGGGTCTGAAAAAAAATTTCAAGGGGTCTGAAAAAAAATTTCAAAGGGTCTGAAAAAAAAATTCAAAGGGTCTGAAAAAAAAATTCAAGGGGCTTGAAAAAAAATTTCGGAGCGCATTGAAAAAATCAAGCCGCCTGAAAAAAACTCGGCTTCGCGAAGATAGGCGACGAGGCTCTGTCCATTTTGCTCTACCCTCGTTGTTTTTTTCTTTCTCAGACCTTATTCTTTGTTGCATGGCTTTGCGTTCCCTACGTGCGGCTTCAATTCTTCGCTATGTGTGTGAATGATTTTGCGGCTTATAGATAAAATCGTATCTTTGCCCGCTGAATACATCAGCAACGCGATGAATATCCCACTATCTTCGGCTCTGCTCGAGCAAGCCACCCTTGAACGTGGCGAGCAGGGCTACACCGACACCGTCATTCACGCCGTCAGCGAGGCGGCGGGCGGCGAAATCACCGCCCAGACGCTCCAGCAACTCTCTACGTCGCAACTCACGCTCCTGGCGTTTGACGTGCTGAAGCGTGAGGTGGACGAGGGCGGCTTCATTCAGCTCATCCACAACGGCTGGGGGCCTTTCTTTTTTCACAACCCCTTTGCCAAAGTGATGAAGATGTGGGGGCTGCGAGAACTCGCGCAGCTGGTTTATGATGCCTCCCGCCTCTATGCCCGGTATGCCGACGAACTCACCGCCGAGATGGACGACGACACGTTTATGGCACTCTACGAAACACACCCTGCCTTTGACGAACTCGACGATACGTTTATCGACCAGGGAGACACCTATGTCCACCAACTCGCCACCTATATCAAAGACCATCTTTCCGACTTTGTCACCCTCGAATGAGCAAACAGAAATCACATAGCGTGCAGATAAAAAACCGCCGTGCGCAGTTCGACTATCACGTTCTCAAGACCTTTACGGCTGGCCTCGTACTCTACGGCACAGAGATAAAGAGCATCCGCGCCGGCAAGGCCGGCTTGGCCGACACCTACTGTCTGGTGCAAAATGGCGAGGTGTGGGTGAAGAACATGTACATTGCCGAGTACGCTTTCGGCTCTTTTCGCAACCATACCCCCCTGCGTGAGCGCAAACTGCTGCTTAACCGGCGCGAGATACGCGAATTGTCGAACGAGAGCAAGTCGCCCGGCATCACCATCGTCCCTCTGTTGCTCTACATCAACGACAATGGTCTGGCAAAACTTGATATAGCCCTCTGTCGGGGTAAACACGCCTACGACAAGCGACAAGGCATCAAAGAGCGCGAGGCCAAGCGCGAGATGGGGCGAGCCTTCCATAAAGCCTATTAGGACTTGTGATGTTGTAAAATACCGATCTCTGTAGCGCATAACTTGCTTGTGTAACACCCCGCCGCCAGAGCACAATAAATCCTAACTCCCCACCACCACGTTGAACACCCTCCCACAAATACTCCGCGAGCGCGTGCTCCTCCTTGACGGAGCCACCGGCACGATGCTTCAGCGTTATGCACTCACCGAGGCCGACTTCCGTGGTGAGCGTTTTCAGCATCTGGCGCGTCCACAACGTGGCAACAACGACCTCCTCTGCCTCTCACGCCCCGACGTAGTGGCGGACGTGCATCGCAAATACCTCCTCGCCGGTGCCGACATTATCGAAACCAATACGTTCTCTGCCCAGCGTATCTCCCAGTCGGACTATGGCTGCGAGAGCCTTGTAGAAGAGATAAACGTAGCCGGTGCCACCATAGCGCGCCGTGTTGCCAACGCGTTTACCGCCCACGATGGCCGCCCCCGCTTTGTGGCAGGCAGCATAGGCCCTACCAACCGCACACTTTCTATGAGCCCCGACGTGGAAGACCCCGCGCGGCGAGCCCTGACGTTCAACGAGTTGCGCGCAGCGTACGTGGAGCAGATAACATCCCTAATTCGTGGTGGCGTTGACGCACTCCTGATAGAAACCATCTTCGACTCCCTCAACGCCAAAGCCGCCCTTGTCGCTGCCGAAGAGGCTATGGAGCAGACGGGTAGGGAGGTGCCCCTGATGCTCTCCGCCACGATTGCCGACAAGTCGGGGCGCATACTCTCGGGCCAAACCCTCGGTGCGCTCCTGACCACGCTGTTGCGCCCGAGCGTGATAAGTGTAGGCCTCAACTGCTCCTTTGGCGCTCACGACCTCTTGCCTTTCCTGCGCCAAATGGCAAAGGAAGCCCCGTGCTTTGTGTCGTGCCACCCTAACGCCGGCCTCCCCGACGCGATGGGGCACTACAGCCAGACGCCGGCGCAGATGGCCGAGGAGGTACAGACGTTTCTAGCCGAGGGGTTGGTAAATATCGTCGGCGGGTGCTGTGGTACCACCGACGAACACGTAGCGCGTCTCGCACCACTCGTACGCCGTGCCGTGCCGCGCCGCCCTGCCGCACCGACCACTGCGTTTCGCCTCGCAGGGCTCGAACGCTGGGAGCAGACCGCCGACTGCCGTTTTGTGAACATAGGCGAGCGACTCAACGTGGCAGGCTCGCGCAAGTTCTTAAGGCTTATCAAGGAAAAACAATACGCCGAAGCCATCGCCATAGCACGTACACAGGTGGAAGCCGGCGCGCAGGTGCTCGACATCAATATGGACGACGGACTGCTCGACACGCTCCACGAGATGACACACTTCCTCAATCTCTTAGCCGCAGAGCCCGATGTGGCACGTGTGCCGTTTATGATAGACAGTAGCGACTGGCACGTGGTGCGCGCAGCCCTCGGCTGTATTCAGGGCAAGTGTATCGTCAACAGCATATCGCTAAAAAACGGCGAGGCAACGTTCCTCCGCCACGCCCGCGACGTGAAAGCCTACGGTGCGGCGGTAGTGGTGATGGCCTTCGACGAACAAGGGCAAGCCACTACCTACGAGCGACGCATAGCCATCTGCCGGCGAGCCTACGAGCTACTCGTTCACCGCGTCGGCCTCGCGCCGCAGGACATCATTTTCGACCCAAACATCCTCGCCGTTTGCACCGGTATGGCCGAGCACGACCGCTATGCGCTCGACTTCATACGTGCCACAGACTGGATACGCCACAACCTGCCCCTCGTCCACGTCAGCGGCGGAGTAAGCAACCTTAGTTTCGCCTTCCGTGGCAACAACTATATCCGAGAAGCCATACACGCCGTGTTTCTCTACCACGCCATACGTGCCGGGATGGATATGGGCATCGTCAATCCGAACACCGCACTCACCTATGCCGACCTGCCGCCGGCGCACGTGGAAGTCATCGCCGATGCGTTGCTCTGCCGCCGCCCCGATGCCCCGCAGCGACTGATGGAACTGGCTGCCGCCACGATGCAACTCAAGGCCGACACGTCCACCGCCGCCCCCGCAGCGACCGCACACCTCGCCCCCGAAGAGCAACTGGCAGAGAAACTCCGGCGCGGCGACGAGCGCGACATAGAAACCCTTGTAGAAACCCTGCGTCAGCGTTATCCCCACGCCATCAATGTGATAGAAGGCCCGCTGATGGAAGGAATGAACCGCGTGGGCGAACTCTTCGGTGCCGGCAAGATGTTTCTGCCACAGGTCATCAAAACAGCGCGTGTAATGAAGCGCGCCGTGGCCGTCTTAGAGCCATATATCCAAGCCGAGAAGAAAGAAGCCACAAGTGCCGGGCGTGTGCTGCTTGCCACCGTCAAAGGCGATGTGCACGACATAGGGAAGAACATCGTTTCCGTAGTGCTGGCGTGCAACAACTACAGCATCACCGACCTCGGCGTGATGACACCGTCCGAGCGCATCGTCGCAGCGGCAAAAGAGACACGCGCCGAACTCATCGGCCTCAGCGGACTTATCACGCCGAGCCTCGATGAAATGATACATACCGTGAAAGCACTGAAGGCGGCGGGCGTAAGCGTACCCGTTTGCGTCGGCGGAGCCACCACAAGCAAACTACATACCGCGCTGAAGATAGCCCCACACTACGACGGCCCAGTGCTCTGGACAAAAGACGCGAGCCAAATGGTACTCGTTGCCGCCAAACTCCTCAACCCCGCCACACGATCCGATTTCGTGGCTGAGACGAATGCCGAATACGCTCGGCTGCGCGAGCAAGAGGCACAGCGCAACCACAACCTACGCTCCCTTGCCGAAGCCCGCGAAAACCGCCTGCGCCTCTTCGACTAAGACGATAACGATGAAGACAGACATCACCTCTACATTTCACAAGCAAAATGTCTCAATGATGACTACCAAAAACGTCCTTCTCATACTCCTTATCTCCCTCTGCACCCTGCCGCCGCTCTCCGCACAGCGTAGCCTGTTGGACGAGTCTTTTTGCGGCCTTTCCACCAATACCGCTACGCCAATAGGAAATGCGGACTCACTTCAGGCCGCCCTTACTTACTTCAATGATTTAGGTATCAACCGCCTCCGCATAGAATTGTGTGGCGAGCAACCACTGCCCGCCCTCGACACGCTGTTGTCGTTTACCGATAAAAGCCTGTTTGACGTGTTTGTGGCAGTGCCCGACACGCTGCTAACCGACACGCTCATCGCCTCACTGCCCGCCTTAGTAAATGCCGCAAACCACCGCGTAGCAGCCTACACCGTGGTGCGTACCGTTTATGTCCGCCCCGACACTTTCCTCTCGCTGCTAAAAACATTCTGCCAGGCCACACCCGCCGCCCTCCACGGACTAAGCGTGAACAGTGCCAACGACCAACTCTTCAATACCGTGGCGCGCCTGCCCGAGATTGACTATATGGCACTCAACTGCGGCTTTCGCGAGCAACGATGGGCCTCGCTCGACCGTGTGCGCGAAGCCATCGGACACGTCTTTAGTAAGATGCCGCAACTCGTTGACAATGCCGTGCGCGCTTTGGAACTCCCCGACAAGCCGCTACTCATCGACTATCTCGACTACCCGCGCGACCGTGCCTATCACCACCCCGGCAGCCTCGTGCGTATGCGCGACAATGTGCTCAACTGTGCCTTGCGCCTCCAACAACAATACAGCGAAACGCTACGAGGCATCTTCCTCGGTACGTGGATGGACGATGCCGCCGCTGCCGACAAGCGTCCGCCATCGGAGACACTCTATACCTCCGACACTTCCACACTACTGTTGCTCGCACGTAAAAGCGGCGAGGCGATGCAATAAAGCCGCGCTGTGTTCGTTTAAAGTATGTATAAACCAATAGGCCATAGGCCGCAATCTACAGAACCCTCCCTTATGACAATAGCCGTGAAAAATGTTGTACGACCGCTCTTGCTTGTAGCCCTGTTGCTCTTCGCCAGCGTGCCGCTCTATGCTCAAACGGGTATGACCGATGACCAAGTGATGGAGTATATCGTAAGCGAAACAGCCCGCGGCACGTCGCGTAGCGAGCTGATGACAAAACTCGTGGAGCGCGGTGTCACCGTAGAGCAGATACGCCGCGTGCGCGACAAATACGAGCGTATGCAACGCAACGCCACTACCGGGCGTCGCGATGAAACGCAGAGCAGCAACCGGCAGCGACAGTCGAATGGTGAAACACGTTCCGCCGGAACACGTAGAGGCGACAACCAACAAACCAACCAAAACCGTCCGCGCCGTAACCAAGCCGATGAGCAAAACGACTACGATGATGCCCTCGGATATTTTATCCCCGACAGCGTAGATCAACGCTATTCGCGCTATAACCAATACCAAGAAGAACCTAAGTCGCGTATCTTCGGCCACGACATCTTTAGGCAAGAAAACCTTACCTTTGAGCCTGAAATGAACATTGCCGTCCCCGCCGACTATCGTCTTGGCCCCGGCGACCAGGTGTTTGTGGATATCTATGGCGCATCGCAAAAAAACTTTGAAGCCACGGTGTCGCCCGAGGGAGCGATAGACCTCACGGGCTATGGCCCCGTAAGCGTGAGCGGTATGACGGTGAGCCAAGCCACGGCACGCCTGCGCGCCACCATAGGCCGACACTATCAGAACTCGCAGATACGCCTCACCGTAGGGCAGACACGCAGCATCACTGTTAGCGTGATGGGCGATGTTGTTACTCCGGGTACCTACACCCTCTCGGCTTTTGCCACGGTGTTCAACGCCCTTTATATGGCCGGCGGCATTACCGACATAGGAACACTGCGTAATATCAGAGTAGTACGCGGCGGAAAGGTTATTAGCACCGTTGATGTTTACGACTATCTTATTAACGGCACGCTTACTGGCAATGTGCGCCTGCATAGCGATGACGTGATACAGGTGGGAGCCTACGAGAATTTAGTTGCCGTGAGCGGAAGCGTGAAGCGTCCGATGCTCTACGAAATGCGTAACGGCGAGAGCGTGGCCACGTTGCTTTCCTATGCCGGCGGTCTGTCCGGCAATGCGTATGCCGACAATATCAGCCTCGTGCGTAGCCAGGGCGGTGAGAAGTCCGTATATAGCATCGTGCCAAACGACCGCGCCGCTTTTCACGTTCTCGACGGAGATAGCGTATATGTGGATAGCGCACTCAACCGTTATAGCAACGCCGTAGAAGTGAAAGGCGAGGTGCGCCGTCCGGGCCTCTTCCAAGTAGGCGGGCAGACCACTACGCTCCGACAGATAATTGAACGAGCCGGCGGGTTAACCGAGAATGCCTATATGGGGCGCGCACTCGTCCATCGCCGACGTGCCGACAACACGGTGGAAGCCATCTCCGTCAACCTGGCGGCGCTGATGGAACACACCATCGCCGATGTGCCCCTGCAAAATCGCGATGTAGTATTTATCGCCTCCACGCGCGACCTCCAGGAGGAGCGCACGATGAGTATCTTTGGTGAGGTGCAGGCTCCGGGTACTTATGATTATGTGGCGAATAGCACTGTGGAGGACTTTATCATTCAGGCCGGCGGGCTGAAAGATGCCGCCAGCTTGTTGCGCGTGGACGTTGCCCGACGCATACGCGAACACACCGTAAATGAGGCGGGCAACCAAGTGTCGCGCTGGTTTACTTTTGAACTGCATGACGGCCTATTGACGAATACCGACACCGCCTTTATCCTTGAACCTTTCGATGAGGTTTATGTGCGCCGAAGCCCCGGATACATAGAGCAAGAACACGTATCCGTACGTGGAGAAATCAACTATGAAGGTACTTTTACTCTCACCAAGAAAGAGATGCGCCTAAGCGACCTTATCAACATAGCCGGCGGACTTACCCCCGAGGCGTATGCACACGGGGCACGCTTGGAGCGTACACTCACTTACGCCGAGCAGCAAAAGCGCACCACACTGTTGAAACTAATAGTGACGGACAGCATCGACTTACGCAAACTGGAACTCAGCGATATGCGTAGCGTGGGTATACATCTCGACCGCGCCTTAGCCGAGCCAGGTAGTGAGTGGGACGTGGTGCTACGCGGAGGAGATAGACTCATTATACCGCAGTTCACCAACATCGTTTCAACAAACGGCGAGGTGATTTATCCCAACAGTATCACTTATCGCGAGGGAGCACCGTTGAGCTACTATATCAACCAAAGCGGCGGCTTCAGCCAGCGAGCACGTAAGCACCGTGTGTTTGCAGTGAATATGAACGGCACGGTGACGCGCGTGCGTAGCAGTAAGGATATAGAGCCTGGGTGCGAGATAGTGGTGCCCTCAAAAGCCGCACGACGCGGACTTAGCCTGACTGAGATACTCTCGCTGAGTACGATGGGCGTTAGCCTTGCCGCTGTACTCGCCACGATACTGAAGTAACGACATCCTATTTATGAAATTCCCCCGCATAAATATAAGACGAAAGAAGCCCGACACTACCGGCACGGCATCTCAGCCCCAGCCGGCAGAGAATACTACGGAGTTTATGCCTCACGAAGACAATGGCGAAGAATTGCCCGTAGGCAACTCAGACACGCCGAAAAATCCTACCCCAACGACAGAGCAACAAATGGGTAATGTTGAAGCAGAGGCAGTGAACACTGCACCAGATGCCATCCCCGTCATCTCCGAGCGTATCAGCCTCAATGCTGTGTTCGGCTGCATTTGGCGCAACAAATGGAAATATGTTCTTCCACTTCTTGCCACAGGTGTCTTTGTGTCGTGGATAGCCCTGAGCATACCGCGTTACTATAGTGTCACTGTGATGCTCGCACCCGAATACAACATCCCTTCGTCGGGTATTAGCAATGCCATAGGAGGTCTTGCCGGTTCGTTAGGCATAAACGTCGGGTCGGGCGCATCAACCGATGCTATCGTGCCGATGTTCTACCCCGACCTAATAGGCAGCACCGATTTCCTCGTCCCGCTCTTCGACGTACAAGTAACAACGAAAGACGGCAAGTTCAAAGGACGTTATGCCGACTATCTTACAAAAATGCAGAAGCATCCTTGGTGGGAGGAGGAACTAAATAAACTCAAGAACCGTATAGCCCCGCCGCCGACGAGCGAGCCACGTGCCGCCGACGAGCCTATCAATCCTTTTGCACTCACCTTTGCCGAAGATGCACTTATGCGCGGCATCAAAGGCTCAATATCATGTACGGTTGACAAGAAGACCGATGTGATTACACTCACCACAAAGTCGCAAGACCCGCTCGTGGCAGCCCTTATAGCCGATACCGTGCGGCAGCGGTTGCAAGACTTTATCATCGACTACCGCACGCAAAAGGCACGCGGCGATCTTGCACATGTACGCAAACTATGTGAGGACGCACACGCCGACTACCTCAAGAAACAGCACGAATACGCCAAATTCGTAGATGCTAACCAAGACCTCGTACTCGAAACGTTTAAAGCCAAGGAGCGCGACTTAGAAGATGAAATGCAACTTGCTTTCAACGCCTACAGCCAGCTGCTCTCCCGCGTACAATCAGCAGAGGCGAAGGTGCAAGAGCGAACACCCGTATTCACTACGCTGCAAAACGCCAGCGTACCCGTGAAACACGAAGGGCCTAAGCGAGTCTTAATGGTGTTGGCATCACTCATCGCAGCCTTTATCGTAACGACTATCGTGCTTATCTCACGCGACAAACACGTCAGATGGTAGTTCGGCATACGTATAGAAAGGCTTTTACCCCACTCACTTTCCCTTTGCAGTGTTCATCCTCCATTACTCACCCTTATCTCCGTTAACAAAATGACATTTACACGCAAAACACGTTTTATCTCCATTGGTATCACAGCCGTGGTAGTAGCAGGCATTGCTCTCTTCCTCTCGCTGAAGCCGGCTGACGGTATTATGCAAAAGAAAGGCAATGCTTATATTGTCAATACCACAAAACTTACTCCCGACGTACGCGGATACGCTGGCCCCGTGCCAATAGAGGTTACAATAAGTGCTGGGAAGATTACGTCCATCAAAGCATTACCCAACCACGAGACAGCGGATTTCTTCCAGAGTGCCAAAAACAAGATCACCAAGCAATACGTTGGTCTTACTGTCCGGCAGGCACGCGCACTCCATCCCGACGCTGCTACCGGCGCCACATATAGTAGCCGCGCACTTATACAAAACATTAACCAAGCTCTTAACTACTACGAAGCGCACAAATAGTTAGCGTGTTTGCTCTGTTTACAATAAATGAGATAGGAAGATAACAAAACGTTAAAGACTATCAATGTCAAACAATACCGTGGGCGTTATAAACCCACCTTTAATCTTATAAAAGTTTAGTAGTATGAAAAGAAGTGATTTTAACTTTTCCCACAGTGCACAGGGCTTTCTGAAAAATGCTGAGGCTCCCACTGCTTGCGGTGCCGCTTGTGGCACATCAGACAAACCCGCCGATGACAAACCCGCTGCCTGCGGCACGGCCTGCGGTGCTGGCGACAAAGACGAAAAACCCGCTGCCTGCGGTACGGCCTGCGGTGCCGGTGAGAAGTAATCCTGTAAGATGGATTACTTTGCGTTTCAATGGCACATCACCGATGAGTGCGACCAACGTTGTAAGCATTGCTATATCTTTTCCGAGGGACATCCGCAACTGTTCGTGATGCCGTGGGAAACGTTAGTAGCAGTTCTTGCAAACATTGAGCGTATGGCAAAAAGAATGGTTCGCACTCCTTATATATATATAACAGGGGGCGACCCTATTCTCCATCCCAAGTTTTGGGACTTTCTCAATCTCCTACATAGCCGCCACATACCTTTTACCTTGATGGGAAACCCGTTTCATCTGACAGATGAGGTATGCAAACGAATGAAAGCACTGGGATGCAGAAAGTATCAACTCTCACTCGACGGATTGCAAGAAACGCACGATAGATTTCGCAAACGCGGCTCTTTCATTACAACGCTAAGAGCCATTGACACTATACGCAAAAGCGGAATGCACTGTGCCATTATGTCAACCATCTCGGCGGCCAATATCGACGAGATACCGAAGTTGATTGACGTGGTAGTGGAACACCGAGCCGACATCTTCGCTTTTAGCAGATACTGCCCTACAAGCACCGAAAAGGCAAAGCAAGAAAACTGGCACATAGCGCCCGTGCGCTATCGATTGTTCTTGGAAGAGTGTTGGGAAAAGTTTGAGCAATACAAAGACTCAGACACAACATTCAATCTGAAAGACCACCTTTGGACGCTCTTTCTTTATGAGAAAGGCTTATTTAAGATACCGCAGGGGCTTGATACCGACACTATTTACGATGGCTGTAACTGCGGGAATTGCCATTTCACTATCTCTGCCGATGGTAGATTGATGGCGTGTCGGCGCTTTGACAGTTTTGTGGGTACGGTAGAGGAAGAACTTTACGACGTATTCCACGGGTCAACGATGAACCGTTATCGCCAGCACGAGCTTTTTGAGAAGTGTCGTAGATGTGAATTATTACGCTTCTGCCGAGGTTGCCCCGCTGTGGCCTATGGTTATTCCAAAAACTTCTATGCTCCCGACCCTCAGTGCTGGCATAAGTGATATTAAAACCAACGCAGAACTCACCTTTATTCTTAATCCTGTTCCGCAAGTGTCTCAAACAACGTACGACTAAAACCTTGCGGCATATTAAAACATTAACAAAAATGATTCGACTTAATGCTTTTTTTACCCTCAAAGAGGGTGCAAGCACCGAAGACGTGCTGGCAATTACTAACGAACTTGTAGCCAAGTCGCGCCAAGACGAAGGAAATCTGGGCTACGACCTGTTTCAAAGTACAACCAATCCCAAAGTCTTTATGTTTTGCGAGAGCTGGGCAGACGCTGACGTACTCGACAAACACTCTAATGCGCCACACTTTACCAGTGCTGTGCCTGCCTTAGGGGCTTTAACCGCCGATGGATTGAAGATAGAGCGTTTCGAGAAATAGATAATGAACCTCTTTCAACTCTTTCGTTACCGTCGTTCCATCCGAAAATACCAGGACAAACAGATAGCGCGGGAAGACTTAGAGAAAATTATAGAAGCCGGCCTCTATGCCCCCAATGCTGGCGGAGGGCAGCGAAGTATGATTGTCGCTTTGCGAGACCCGAAACTCACCGAGGCTGTGGGCAAGATGAATGTCGGTAAGCTTGACCGAACCCGTCTTTCGGGTAATTTTGTTTCCAAAGAGCAACCGAGTATCATTGACGATCCTACAATAAAAAGTGGTTTCTATGGTGCTCCAACAGTGTGCATCATCTTTGCTCAGGCCAATTTTCTATATAGTATTCCCGATGCTTTTTGTTGTGCGGAGAATATGGTGCTGGCGGCAACGGAGCTGGGCATTAGCTCGTGTATCGTAGCACGAGGCGAGGAAACATTCAACAGCGACTACGGCCACCACCTGATGCAACAGTGGGGAGTTCCTGCTGGCTACGTAGCACGATGTTTTGTGTTGCTGGGCTATTGCCAAGGGGCTTACCCCTCTGAGAAGCCCAGAAAGCCTGGACGATATAAAATTGTTGACAATTAGCTATTGCCCTTTTATCCCAAATTGGTCTTTAGCGTTACGTTGGTTCTATTTATTTATTGCTGTCCGCTAAAGGTGTGAGATCATTATCTGTTCACCCCGTACCCCCTCCCTTAATCGCGGCCTGAAAGGGCTGCAAGCGGTCAGCCCAGGGAAACGCCTTGGAGAACGTGCGCCTCGTATAATCGCCCTGTAAGGGCAAAAGCGTAGCAATGCTGTTGCCCTTACAGGGCGCATATCCCTCCTGCCGCATACCCTTAAAGACAACTAAAAACCTATATATTATATGTACAATAGAGAATATACACCTGAAAGAATTACAGAGCTAAAGTCAAACGAGATTTTCGTCTTCGGCAGTAATCTTAATGGGTTGCATGGAGGCGGAGCAGCACGAATAGCTTATAAATGCTTTGGAGCATTATGGGGACAAGGTGTTGGTTTACAAGGTCAGAGTTATGCCATCCCGACAATGCATGGTGGTGTTGAGTCCATCAAACCATACGTGGACGATTTCATAGAATTTGCATTTAGTCATCCTGAGTATAAATTCCTTGTCACCCGTATCGGTTGTGGAATAGCAGGATTTTCTCCAAATGAATTAGCACCCTTATTTTTGAAAGTCATAGACCTACCAAATGTCATTCTTCCAAAAGATTTTGTTGAGGTAATACATCGTCATACCAGTGTAGCAGATCATTCTATTTAGGTGGTTCTATTAATTCGCTTTGTCAAATTAAGGAACTATGTACAAAGGAGTTTTGGAATACTGTTGATATTGTGAATCAAGGTCGTTCTATGACACCTGTTTTCGCCATAGGGACACCCAAGATTTCAGGCATCACCCTTGACGAGGTCGCACAGTGCCCGCTGTTCATCACTCATCCCCAGTATCACCCTCTGGGACAAGGACGACTTTGGTGAGACATAGCTGATGGCATACATGGTCTTCGTCAGTTCCTGTGCCCGATGCACAGTGATGTCGCTCTTTGCCGCTTTGAGGATTCTCTCCAGTTCCAATAATATGGTATAGGCTGTGAAGCAGATACATATGTGTCCCTCTATCCTGTTACGCAGCCTGTGGTAGATTGGCCTGACGGCTAGGTCAAATTTGTTGAATCGGAATGCGCGTTCTATATACCGGCTCAGCGGATTTCCCCAGTTGATAAAGCCTGGGCTAATTAAGAATAAAGTGT
>CALFJG010000062.1 GCA_937877625.1 uncultured Prevotellaceae bacterium | reverse complement strand
GCCCTTAAAACTCCAACCAATTTTATAATAAATTCAACTTTTTTTTGAAAAACTTAAACTTTTGCCCCTTTGATTTTCCTAAAACTTAAAATTTCAGCACCCCGATTTATAATAAATTCAACTTTTGCCCCTTTGATTTTCCTAAAACTTAAAATTTCAGCACCCCGATTTTATAACTTTATATAGCAAATCGCACGAACACAATGCAAAAATATATAATTTTCAACCCAAATTATTTTAATTTTTTCAAAAAACCCCCTACCTTTGCCCCTACTAAACATATAATATATTCTGAAAAAGAAAAACACGCCTTGTTTTGTTCGTGTGCTTACAAGAGGTGACTACATAGACATTGTCCTCCACTTCTTAAAATACCACTTTCAACAATCGTTCTATTCATTTTTTTTGAATAAGTTTTGTGTAGTGATTAACCTTTTTCTTGTCCTATGCATCCTTTGAAATCTTTTACTTTTTGTCCTTTATGTGGTGGACGCTTTGAAGTAAATGATGAACGTAGCAAACGTTGCGAAAGTTGTGGTTTTACTTTCTATCACAACGCCTCGTCTGCGGTGGCAGCTTTTATTATTGATAATGAAAAGCGGTTGTTGGTTGGTCGCAGAGCATTGTCGCCTGCTGTGGGAACGATGGATTTACCTGGAGGATTTATTAATCCTGGTGAAACACTGGAAGAAGGCGTAAAACGAGAAGTATTTGAAGAAACGGGCAGGGAGGTTACTTCAATGACTTATCTTTTTTCTCTTCCCAACGAATACATATTCAGCAATTTTTGCGTACATACTACCGATGCTTTTTTCTTATGCCAGTTGTCTGATATTGATGTTCAAGCAGGCGACGATGTCGCCAGTCTTTCGTGGTTACCGCTTTGTGACATTGATTCAAACGAATTTGGGCTATGTTCTATACGTGAAGCAGTTAAGAGATTTTTGAAAACCTTTGATAATTATTTGTCGTGAACTTGGACACTGACGTTGAACAATACATCAAAGCCCACCACAAAGAAGACGTACATCGATTGGCTCTTCAATTAAGAGGGAATGTAAACGCAAATTATATATTGCGTCAAATAGATGGTTTACAACGTTTACGACACAAGGTTCCGTTATGGGCTAAAATTTCTGGTATTCAATTTCCTCAGCACCTTTCAATAGAGCAATGTAGTAGTGAGGCGACAGCTATATATAAATATGAAGTAGCAAAACGCTTGTTACCAGATGGAGGTAGGTTTGTAGATTTAACAGGTGGTTTTGGTATAGACTTCTATTTTATCGCCCACAACTTTGACCAAACAGTTTATGTGGAACGTGACGCAGAATTGTGCCGCTTAGCCAAGAATAATTTTTCGTTGCTGGGTTTAAATGATGTAGATATCCATTGTAGTGATGCCTCAGCATATATAACGGATATGGCACATACCGACTTAGTATTCATTGACCCTGCTCGTCGTTCTGATGTTGGACGAAAGGTTGTTAGGATAAGCGATTGCTCGCCCGATATACGCTCCCTTTTTCCTACACTCAAAAAAAAGGCAAACTTCATTATGATAAAACTCTCGCCGATGCTTGATATTACTACTGCTATACATGAAATACCAGGCATCAGTGAAGTTCACGTGGTTGGAAACGCGAGTGAATGCAAAGAATTACTCATAATATGTCCTGGCTCGGTTAATGAAACATTTTATAAGAATACTACCGCTCGAATTTTTTGCCATGACGAGCAAGCCTCGTATTCATTTTTTACTGAAGAAGAAAAGCACGTCAAAGCCGTATATGCCACCCAAATAGAAGCATATCTTTATGATCCATCCCCTACTGTTATGAAGTCGGGGGCACTTCGTTTGCTGACTTCTTGGTATTCAGTAAAAAAAGTCTCAACACATTCGCATCTATACACTTCAGACACGTTTTGCGAGTCATTTCCTGGCCGCAAGTTTAGAATAATCTCTGCCAGAGGTTTCTCAAAGCAAGAACTCTCTCATTTCAAAAACACACAAGCCAACCTTGCCGTTCGTGGCTTTCCCGACACAACAGAAAACCTCAAAAAACGCCTAAAGATTAAAGACGGCGGTGATGTTTATATCTTTGCTTGCCAAGATATAAAAGGAAAAAAACTACTTATTGAAGCGAAGAAAGTCGTTTAACAAACTGCATCAACCTTTTTTCTTACCTTTGCACCCGATATTTCAAACTTCCTTATTTATTTCTGTGCTTATGTCTACACGCAAAAAAGCATTGCTGATGATACTCGACGGATGGGGCATCGGCGACAAAAAAAAAGATGACGTTATTTACAACACCCCTACTCCATTTATGGACAGCCTTGTAGCCGATTGTCCACACTCCCAATTACTGGCTTGTGGAGAAGATGTAGGCTTGCCAGATGGTCAGATGGGAAATTCCGAAGTGGGACACCTCAACATTGGTGCTGGCCGTGTGGTCTATCAAGACTTGGTAAAAATCAACCGTGCTTGCCGTGATGGGAGTATTCTGAACAATCCAGAAATTCAACGCGCTTATAGCTATGCGCGCGACAACGGAAAGAGCCTCCATCTGATGGGACTTTGTAGCGATGGCGGTGTACACTCTTCACTCGACCACCTCCACAAGCTCATTGAGATAGCCGCCCACTACGGCATCGCTGAGCGCACCTACGTACACTGCTTTATGGACGGGCGTGACACCGACCCTAAGAGTGGTTGCGGTTTCATAAAACAAATCAGCGGTTGGACTAATGAATATGGAGCCCATCTCGCAAGCATTATTGGCCGTTTTTGGGCTATGGATCGAGACAAACGTTGGGATCGTATCAAAGTAGCCTACGACCAACTCGTCCACGGCAAAGGCCGCCAAGAGACCGATATGGTACAAGCCGTTGCCGATTGTTATGAGCGTGACAGCGAGGAGTTCCACGACACTGACGAATTTATGGAACCACTTGTCAATGCAGATATTGACGGGCGCATCAAGGAAGGTGATGCCGTGATATTCTTCAATTTCCGCAACGACCGTGCCAAGGAAATCACCATCGTACTTACACAACAAGATATGCCTGAGCTTGATATGCGAACGATTCCAGGCCTGCAATACTTTTGTATGACACCCTACGATGCTTCCTTCAAAGGTCTCGGCATACTCTTCCCTAAGGAGAATGTGGATAACACCCTCGGTGAGTATCTTAGTACCCAAGGTCTTACACAGCTCCACACAGCCGAGACAGAGAAATATGCTCACGTCACGTTCTTCTTTAATGGTGGCCGCGAAGCTCCTTTCCAAGGAGAGGACCGCATTCTCGTACCCTCACCTAAAGTAGCCACCTACGACCTCAAGCCAGAGATGTCCGCCTTTGATGTACGCGACAAGCTCGTTGCTGCCATTCGTCAAGACAAATACGACTTTATTGTTGTAAACTTTGCTAACGGCGACATGGTAGGCCACACGGGTGTGTATAGTGCCATAGAAAAAGCCGTTGTTGCCATTGACCAATGCGTGAGGGATGTTATTACCGCCGTTCGTGAAACAGGCTACGAAGCCATTATCATAGCCGACCACGGCAACGCTGACCACGCACTCAATGAAGACGGAACGCCAAACACCGCTCACTCCCTCAACCCGGTGCCGTTTATCTATGTTACAGACAACAAACAAGCACGCGTAAAGAATGGTCGTCTCTCCGATGTAGCCCCGTCGCTGCTCCATATCCTCGGCTTGTCTCAACCCTCCGAGATGACTGGCGAAGACCTTATAGAGGAATAAGCTCTTGCATCAAACTACTACAATTCTCACACCTCAAAAATCCATACGCATTGTAGCGAGTTTTTGGTACAGAGTTATTTTCAATGAAGCATATAAACCTTATCGGCGTTCTCGTATATAGTTTTTACAATACATAACCAAGAACATCTCCTTTTCAACAAGGCTATAGCCCAAACTCAGAAAAAGTCACGAAGCGCGAGCGTTGCGCTTCGTGACTTTTTCTGTGAGAATGTAAGTAGGATAACTATCGGAGAAAGTCTAATGACCGATTTAGGTCTTAATAGTTCTCTGCGCGAAGTTCAAAGTAACTTTGCGGATGGGCGCATACGGGACACATTTCGGGAGCTTGACGACCGATAACGATATGACCACAGTTGCTACACTGCCATACACAATCACCGTCGCGGCTAAAGACGCGGCGCTTCTCCACGTTATTAAGTAAGCGGCGATAGCGTTCCTCATGGTCACGCTCTATGACACCAACCATCTCAAAGCGTTCTGCTATTTCCTCAAAGCCTTCCTCACGTGCAGTCTTGGCAAAACCAGCATACATATCTGTCCACTCGTAGTTTTCACCGGCAGCTGCAGCAGCCAAATTCTCCGTGGTAGAGGGTACAGCTCCGCCATTGAGGTATTTGAACCAAATTTTAGCGTGTTCTTTCTCGTTGCGAGCTGTTTCTTCAAAGATTTTGCTTATCTGTACGTAACCGTCTTTCTTGGCACGCGATGCAAAATAAAGATACTTTGTGTGTGCCTGCGACTCACCGGCAAAAGCCGTTTGCAGGTTGCGTTCTGTTTTTGTTCCTGAGAGAGTTTTCATTCGTGTAGATAAGGATTTAATAATGAGTGAAAAAAGAAAGATTTGTAATTCTTGGCTGCAAAGATAGTGTTACCTTTGCGGCCAAGAAAGTATTTTGCAAAAAAATCCTATAACTCATTCCTCCCTCTAATTCTTATGCCAAACGCTAAGAACTTTGTTGCTATCGGCAAACTATCCAAAGAAGAGATTCTCTCACTCATCACTGCTGCCGCCGCCGCCGAACGCCAGCCCAACCGCCAAATACTCGCTGGTCATATCGTAGCCACACTCTTCTACGAGCCAAGCACACGTACACGCCTATCGTTTGAGACCGCCGCCAACCGCCTCGGTGCGAAAGTTATCGGTTTTAGTGACCCAAAGGTGTCAAGCACCACAAAAGGTGAAACACTAAACGATACCATTCAGATGGTGAGCAACTATGCCGACGTTATTGTTATGCGCCACTATCTTGAGGGTGCCGCGCTCTACGCAGCAGAGATTAGCCCTACACCCGTGATAAACGCCGGTGATGGTGCGCACGAACACCCCACACAAACAATGCTCGACCTCTACAGCATCCACAAGACACAAGGCACCTTAGACGATCTTGACATCTGTCTCGTGGGCGACTTGAAGTACGGGCGCACTGTCCACTCCCTCATCCAGGCTATGCGCCATTTCCGTCCCCGCTTTCACTTCGTAGCACCGCAGGAACTCGCTATGCCCGATGAATACAAGCAACAACTCGACCGTTGGGGCATTCCATACCAAGAACACCACGATCTCTCTCCCGAAGTCATTGGCCAGTGCGACATTCTCTATATGACACGCGTACAGCGTGAGCGTTTCCAGGACCTCGGTGAATACGAAAAGGTAAAAGACCTCTACGTACTTCGCGCCGCTATGCTACAAGATGCGCGCGAGAATATGAAGATCCTCCACCCCCTGCCCCGTGTGGGCGAAATAGCCTACGATGTCGATGCCACGCCCCACGCTTATTACTTTAAGCAAGCCGAGAATGGCCTATATATGCGTGAAGCAATTATTTGCAGCGTACTGGGAAAGTCTTTAGAAGAATAACGATAGGAAGAATGCGTGCGCTATATCTACTTCCCCTATTGTGTTTCTTTATAGGCTGCAACACGTCCGATAAACCCATACCCGATGCAGCACGCTCAATGTACTATTGGCGCACCACGTTGCAGTTAGACTCCGTTGAGTGCGCTTTTCTCCGCAATCACCACATAAAGAAGATCTACCTCCGTCTCTTTGATGTCATAGAACAAAACGGCAAGCCTATTCCCTCCGCCACACTTACGTTCCCCGACAACAGCAATCTGCCAGCTGGTGTACATATTGTTCCCGTTATTTTTATCACCGAAAACTGCCTACGTACCGACACAGCGGGTTTGGCCGAACACCTCGTGTCGCGAGTACAGAAGATGTGCGAAACTCACCAGCTACCCACCGCAAACGAGCTACAGATAGACTGCGACTGGACACCTAACTCCCGCGAGGCTTACTTTTCACTCCTTCACAACATTGCTACAATACTCCACGCTCAAGGCGTGTGCCTAAGCGTCACCATTCGTCTCCACCAACTCTCGCAACCCGTCCCACCCGCCGACTTTGGTGTGCTGATGCTTTACAACAGCGGTGATTTCCGACAGCGCCATTGCCCCAACCCTATCTTCCACACACCCGACATAGAGCCATATCTTAAAAATCTTCGCTCCTATTCCTTGCCTCTCTGTGCCGCCTATCCCAACTTCCGCTGGCAACGCCTCTTTCACGGCGAGCAGTTCAAAGGCCTACTCTATAGCGAAAACCTCGCCGACAGCACCATTTACGAGCCACAAACGACCGACTCACTCTATCACGTCATACAGGCACGCACCCTCCACGGCGAGTTGCAGCGCGGCTACGAAATCCGTCTCGTGCCAGGCGATGAAGTAGTAGTGAGCCGCCCCGACAAAAACGAAGTCCTCAGTCTTGCCCGCCGCTTAGAGGCGGTGCGCCCAGGGCTTCATGCACAAACTATTTTCTACCACCTCGACCACCAAAATCTCCACAACTTAAACACCTCCACCTATGAAGACATTTTCAATCTACCTTAAAGTTCTCCTTCTCGGCATAGGTTTCTCCGTCCATACGTTACAAGCCATAGCCTGTGGTTGGGACCTTACGGACAATTACTATATCTTCTACGCTTTCAACGGCGACCGCACCGCCACCGAATCCATACGCACACGTCTCACGGAGTGGTGGACAACTTATGCCGGTACGACTATCACCACCGACGACCTCGATGCTCTTTCCGAGGAAGAACCCTCTATGTTGCAGCGTAGCAAGAACCCTATCGTTCGTGCCGCCTACAACAAAGGCGATGCCGCTATGAAGCGATATCTTTCGCTCCTCATAGCATATCTTCAAGCAGCCCCCAACGAGGTGTTCGACCCCTGGGACTACCCCACGCAAGAAGAGCTCGCCGCACAGCAAGCCGCCTTTGCCTACATCGCACAGCAAGCCGCCGCCAACCCGCCGAAAAGCCTCGCGCCACAGTTTGCCTTACTGCGTATCCGTGCTCTGTTCCAAGCAGGTAAGTGGCAGGAGGTGCTAAAAACGTGGCAGCAAAGCGTACAACCACTGCCCGCAAGCGTATTCAAAGATATGGCCACGGGCTTCTATGCCGGTGCGCTGCGCAAACTCGGCAGCGACGAGGATGCTGCAGAAATCTACGCCTCGCTCGGCGACCTCCACAGTGCCACCTGGTGTGTACACGATGGCAGAAACATAGGCACCATTCGCCGTCTCTATAAGCAAAACCCCAACAGCCAGGCCGTGCGCCTGCTCGTACAGGACTTTGTGAACAACACGCAAGAAACGCTTGACAACATCGAGTGCGAGGGTTGCCGGCTCGGCCACAACGGCTATATCTCGCGCGTCTATTCAAACGAAGTGGCGCAGTTTGTACTCTTAGCCGAGGAAGCCGCGCAGAACGCTGCGGTAGAAGATGCGTGTATGTGGCTCACCGCTGCCGCGTGGGTGCAGTTCCTTACCGGATACACCGCCAACGCTAAATCACTCATCGACCGCGCCATCCCCGCCCGCGGCACGGAGCAAATGCACGATGATGCACGCATCATCCGCCTCGTTATATATAGTGGACAAGACCAAAGCCTCGAAGACTTTGAAACGTTCGCACTGCCCGAATTGCAGTGGCTCTCTCAAAAAGTAACAGAAGACAAATCCGAAGAATTTAGTTACTATTTCTTCGCCGCGCAGCGCGTGTTGCTCCACCACCTCGTTCCGCTCTATCTCAGCCACCATCGTGAGACCGATGCGCTTCTCTGTATGGCTAAGGCAGAACGGCTCTATGGCACAGACGAAGAGGCCGACCTCACGCCGCATCAGGTACTGTACCACTACGACTACACGACGGAACTCATTTATATGAAATCTGCCGAGTTGCTGCAACTCTACAACGACCTCTACATTGCACAAAAGTCACCCTTGCGTCAGTGGCTCTACGACGAACTCAACCCCGCGCTGAAACAGGCCGAGCTCTACTACGACCTCATCGGGACGACACTGATGCGTGAGAATAAGTTTAAGGAAGCCCTGCCGTGGCTGCAAAAAGTGTCGTTAGACTTCCTCTCGGAACAAGACCTCTCCTACTATATGGCGCGGCGCGACTACACGCGCGAGCGCTGGCTCGGTAAGCGCCAAACGCTGCCCGAGGTGCGCTCCGGCTTTGGTGGCGAAACACCCACCCGCCTGACGCAAAACCAACGCTTACAGTTTTGCCACGACGTAGTAAAAAGCGAGACCGCCTTAGCCCAAGCCACCACAGCTGCCGAAAAGGCCGAGGCACACTATAAGCTGGCCACACTTCTCTACCAAGGCTCGTTGCAGGGCGACTGCTGGTACCTCACCGAATACTATAGAAGCTGTTGCTCGCCGAATGTACTACTTGACACCCTCGCCTACGACCACCTCGCACAGGCCGTTAACCTTGCTCGCACAGCGAAAAACACAGATCTCCTCACGCGTGCGCTAATGGGCAAAGCCTTCCTCTGTATTGATGCCAAACCGTTCTTCACCTATGCCTACGACTGGAGCAGCGAGCACTATACCTTGGAGTTCTATCCCGCTCCCGACAACCAGCAATACCACGACTTCCTTGCCCTCGCAGCCCACGTGCGCACACTGCCCCAGACAGAGCGTCCCACGTTCCTCTCCCGTTGTGATGTGCTGACCACCTGGATGGCGCGAAATCCGTAAAGAAAAAACCAAGCCCCTGCCATACTAAGCACGCCACGCAATGCGTTATATATAATATAGGTGTGTTCTATTAATTCGCTTTGTCAGATTTCTGAGCTATCGTTGCTGTCAGTCGGTCTCTGTCAGTTGAAGAGTGAGTGTAGCAGGCTACACTACCGATAAAACTTACCGTCGGAAGCACAAAGAGCCATAAAGATGACAAACGGTTAAAGCCCCATCTATGTCAGACTTAACCGTGGAAATTCATAGAACCCACCTGTAGTTAGTGTCCCCCACGCACCAAGCGGCCTCTACTTAAGTCACATTATTCCCCCACCCACCCTCGCTATGCTCAATCACAACGTTTATCTTATCATCCTCGCCGGCGGGCCAGGCAAGCGCCTCTGGCCGGTGAGCCGCCAGCGTAAGCCCAAACAGTTCTTAGACCTCTTCGGCACGGGGCGCACCCTCTTGCAGCAGACCTACGACCGCTTTGTGCAGTTTATCGACCCCGAACACATCTTTGTATCAACCTACGACGACTATGCCGCCGAGG
This sequence comes from uncultured Prevotellaceae bacterium, assembly GCA_937877625.1. GTDB lineage: Bacteria > Bacteroidota > Bacteroidia > Bacteroidales > Bacteroidaceae > Alloprevotella. The sequence continues at coordinate 37,666 of CALFJG010000062.1, read as the reverse complement.
TACACAGCCAGCTGCCCGACCTCCACCCCGAGCATATTCTTTCCGAGCCGGTGCAACTCTCCACGGCACCCGCCGCGGCCTGGGCTACACTCCATATAGAGCAGTTCGACCCTCAAGCCAACATCATTGTCACACCCGCCGACCATCGCATCGCCGACGAAGCACAGTTTCACAAAGACGTACTCGCGGGGTTGCAATATGTAGAAACACACGGCGACTTCCTTGCCCTCGCAGCCCGACCGCACACACCCAACACCACCTACGGATACATACAAAAAGGCGAGCCCGCCAGCACCTCCAGTCCGCTCTATCGCGTGAAGTCGTTCACCGAGAAACCCGACAAAGAGTTTGCTCAAATGTTTTTAGAGAGCGGCGAATTTGTGTGGAACACCGGCCTTTACCTCTGGGCGATACCTACTATGGTGCGCCAGCTCCAGATGTTGATGCCCGATGTAGCCGACCGCTGGCACGAGGACACGCGCGTACTCTCCCCCGCCGAGGAGCAAGAACTCATCCGCCACTACTACCCCGCGAGCCTGCGCCTAAGTGTGGACTTGCTGATACTCGAGAAGAGCAATGGCGGCGTATGCGTCCAGGAGTGCGACTTTGGGTGGGTGGACATCGGCTCTTGGGACGGCACTTACGATGCCGCACGGCGCGATGGCGACAGCAACGTGGTGCTTAGAGGAGAAACGTTGCTTAGTGGCAGTAGCGGCAACATCGTATGCCTGCCTGAAGGCAAATTGGCGTGCATACGCGGTCTGCGCGACTTTGTGGTGGCAGAGAAAGATGGTGTGCTGGTTATCTGCCCGCGCACCGAGGCCGATGCCCTCCGCCGCTTCCGCAACGAGATACAGGTGAGATACGGGGAAGAGATGGTGTAGGAGTGCTTTCGTAAGAAGTCGTTTGCCCTTACGGGCAATGCAGGCGAGCCGCCTGCGCTCCGGCAGATGGCTTGCTGCCCTTGCAGGGCGCAATTGGGGGAGGTACGTATCGGGGGAGGTACGCATCTTTAGCGTACACCAAGAGTCTCATTTAGGCTTTTCTTCCTGCCTTATTTGCTATTCGCCATATTGGGCGAATAGTCTATCCAGCTCTTCGTTCAAAATGATGGAAGCCACTTTCTCGCGCAATTCACTATGTGCAGCGAAATCGAGCCGCCTTAGTACTTCTCCTGTGGCTGTTCGGATCAGCCTGATGAGTTGTGCGCGTCCGATGATAGGATTTTCCGTGGCGTATTGAGCCAGAGCCTTTGCCTTTCCGACATTGTCGTCACGCGTCGGGTCATGCGGCTCGAGGATATCTAAGATATAGTCGTCTCCTTTCTCCTTTCTGATAATAATGAAGTCCGGATAAAACGGCTTGATAGTCCCCTTGTAATTATAATAAAGTGTCAACGCCTCGGTACTTTTACACGGATTGCGGTACCAGCAACGGTAGTCTGCCCGCTTGCGGTCTTCCGCGATGACAAGCCTTTCCCAGCTGTTCAGTTTTATTTTTACCGTACCGGTTTGTTCATCTACAAACAGGTGGTCATCATATTCATCTCCATTCTCATCACTGTGGAAGGCAATGTTCTCACTCAGATAGAAAGGAATGTTGGAAACCTCGGCACTGTCGCGTACGATGTTGCGATATTGCGTCTTCAGGGCATCAGAAAGCTTTGTGGTCTTCTGCCTGTATTTGTCATTTAGCTTATGGTACTCCTCCTTGGCATATTCATAGAGCATCTTCATTTGGTCTTCGTCGCAAACATACAGGATAACATCCACCTTGTAGATATTCTGATTGTCGGGATTGTCATACTTCCTGCCGTAGGCGTTGGCCACGCCTTCATTACTCAGTTTCTTCTCGGCTATCCTCAACTGGCGCTCGACATCCACATCCGACTCAGAGAACATATTCTTGATGGGTTCCTGCTTGATTTGTTCGCCGAAGGCATCGTAAACCTTGGATAGCATCTCGAAATTCAACACTTTCTCTTTGGCTGCCGCATACTCGCCCGTATGTTTCAGCCGTTGAATGTATGCGTGTATCTTTTCCACAATGGCATCTTTCACCGCCTCGTGTGCGTGAATATCCAGCCCTGACATAAGCAGGAATCTTGAGAGGCTGAAGAGCGACTTCAAGTAGTCGTTCATCTGAAAAGAACGAACTTGATAAGAAGGCAGAGCCAAGTCGTTGATATAACTGACTATGCTCTGGCGGTCTAAGACATCATATTCAAAGTCTATGGCTGCTGCCTCTTCTTCTTCACTCTCTTTGATTGGCGACTGAGATGAAGATGGCATAACACGAGGTGAAGAAGCCGTCTGCTCCGTCTTATAGGCAAATGTCGGGTCATTATCAAACAGCGATGGACCATTGTCAACTATTTTCGGCCTCCTCTTGCGCACCGGCCGTGATGTCAGCACGACATACGAGCTGCGTTCTATCTCTTCGCCTATCACGTCAGTAGGCAGCTCGCCGCCTTCTTCGTTCTGCAATTCATCAACTACATTCTGAACTTTCCCGGAATCAAAGTGAGGAAGGAACAACTGCACGTCGTTCAGCATATCGTCAACCAAGATACGCTGCCCAATCGGTGTGCGCACCATACGCCCCAGCAGCTGGGCAATGGCCGTGGCATCCACATAGCGGCGGAACGACATCATGGTTTCTGCCCTGGGGCAGTCCCAGCCCGTGCTGAGCGTCTCTTTGAAGAACACGACGCGCACTTGCTTGTTGTCCTGGATTTTTGAAGGCTCTTCGTACGGTATATCCAAGCCATTCACCGCTATCACTCCCTTCGTGTCGCCAAAAGTATGAACCACTTCTCCTTTCTCAAAGCGGCATCCCGCCCGTTCTTCTATCTTGGCGAGACATTCGTCCAACTTCGTCTCGCTCAGGCTGCCATCGCTGCCGTTGAGTACTTGAACGACAAAGACCGGCTTCACCATCCAGTGGTGCTGCTCGCGGCAGAAGGTCTCCCAGTGCAGGCATTTTGCTTTCCACTCGTCGGTCGCTGCCTGCAGCACGGCAATATCCTTCTGTTCGCCGGCCTCCTTGGGGTAATAGATGATAACCCGGTCTTTAAGCAGCCCCGAGGAGCGTACTTGTTCGGGTAAAACACGGACAGGGCGGTTGGTGGCCGTGGATTTCCTGACGAGTTGATTAAACCGTTCTATCGTGGCCGACATACCTATCACTACCGGCACCGGCGGCAGCCCGTCGTTCTCGCTGCCCAGTATAAACTTCTGCATGATGCTCGTGGCACGCCCCGCCTCCTGGCCTCGCATGCCTCGGTGGGCTTCGTCGATGATGAAGTACAACTTTTCCGCCTTGTCGTATATCGTATTGGCCAGCGTCTCCCAGATGGTGTATTGGCGGCTGTCAGCGTGCTGCGTCAGGTTGCTGTTGCGGCTCAACTTCTGGGTGTTCAGGAAATAGATATGCCCTTCCTCCAACGTCTCACGGTCGAACGAGTCGTCGCTGATTACCACACACTGGTTAAGCCGGATTTTGTCTGCCTTGGTGTCTATCTTCTCTTTCGACTGCAGGTTCAGCTCCGGCGAGTCGCTGAGCCACACAAAGATGGCATCAGGCTGCTCCACGTATTTCTCGTTGCCAAACAAGATGTCTTCTATCAGTGAAGCCATAATGATGGTCTTGCCCGCACCTGTCGGAGCCGTGAACGACACCACCTGGTTCTGCCTCGTCTGCCGGTATTCATTGTGGGCCGCCGCACAATGGTCGCGCAACTGCGCCAAAGCCCGTTTCTGGAATGTTATCAGTTCGTCTGTCATAGTCTGTCAGTCCTCCTGCTCATAATAATATGAATAGTCTATTCCCTTCATAAATATCTCGCGGTCGTCAATCTTATCGGTCAAAGCACCTTGGAGTAATGCCTTGATGGCGGTGGCATCAGTCGTACTCTTTCGCATAGCCGCAAGATATTCTTTCTTGTCTATTTTGCTCCAGTCCACGCACAACTTCATACGCTCCTTGAATATCTGGTCGAGCCAGATACGTGTCGAGCGCCCGTTGCCTTCCATAAAGGGGTGAGCGACGTTCATTTCCACATATTTGTTTACTATCTCGTCGAAGTTGTTCTCTGGCATCGCTTCAATGAGTTTCAGATTCTGAAGAAGATATTCCGCCCGGCAGAACAATGTCCCGTCTTTCCAAATCGTCTTCATGCGAATCTGCCCTGCAAAGTCATAGAGCCCGCCAAAGAGGTAGGCATGTATCTGCTGCAAGCACTGTACGGTTCCAGGCTTCATACTCTCAAGGATGCCACTCTCGAACAGTGAGTAAGCCTTCTTGCGGCTCTGACCGTCGATAGAGTTATCGCTGTAGGTAAACCAGTCGAGGAAAGCAGCAGTACGTTTGCTCGGTATGGTTCGTACCACGGCGGTAATATCTTCCTGTGCAAAGCAATCAGTGGCATATTTCTTACCATCGGCAGAAGCCATTTTCAGTTGACTACAACGTGTAGTCAACTCGTTGCCGGCTTTCTTTAACCGTGTTTTCAAAACGCTCCAGTATTTTCTGGGGTTAGGGCTTTCCGTGATGGCTGCCACGATGTCAACCACAGAGTACCACCACTTGGAATTGTCCTCATCCCAAATGGCTCTGACCTGATAGTCCTTATAGAATCGGAACGACAGTTTGCTCATGGTTTATTGTCATCTGTTGATGTGGATATGGAAGTTGTCTAAATAGTCACGATACAGCTGGCACGTCTGCCGCTTGGAGAAGCTGCGGGACATCTCCTGTGGCTGTTCGTCCATCATACCTTCTGCCTAATACTTAATCCTGAAATAGTCAAGTGCTGCTTTATACTGGTCTTGTGCCGTAAGGCAGGTGTCAGTCAAAAAGCCGTTGATGTGTCCCCATTCGCGCAGCCCACGGTAATTCATGTCTATCTGCGTCTTGTGATAGATGCCTCCTTTCAGGCCCATCTGCTTCTGTTCGCGCAGTGCTGTCAATAATTCAGAAGTCATACGTCTCTCCTTCATCTTGTGTGATTGATTCTAAAGTTGTCTAAATAGTCACGGTAGAGCTGGCACGTCTGCCGCTTGGGGAAGCTGCGGGACATTTCGCAATACATTGAGTCGCTGTCCGTGACGAGGTACACCATACGTATGTCGTCGTGCTCATTGACACTTTCCAGGAACTCGCTGAAAGCCCGCTCGTCGGTCAGCACGGCAAACTTGTTCTCGGGCAGCACCAGCATTTGTGGAACGGTGTCGTTGCTCAATTGCGGGCATGGCCCCACGCCGCCGGCCTTCATCCAGAGCAGGGGCAGCAGTTCGCGGAACTGGCGGCCGAGGGCCACCTGCGTCTTGTCGAGGAATCCGAGCTTGAAGAAGATGCAGTTGGCCTCGAAGCCGTCCTTCATCTGTCGGTGGTCGGTGCCTAAGTATTCTCCTTTCAGCGGCAGTCCGTTCACGTCGTGTCCTTCTATGGAGCAGACGGTTCGCGGCCAGTTCACGTAGCGGGCTATGCCGAGCCGTTCCCACTCGTCGTCGCCGGGCTTGAATCCCTGCTTCGTCAGCGTTTTGGCCTCCTGGTCGCTCACCTCGTTGTTTGTCACCATGATGCAGCGGCGATGCCCGCCATCCTCTGCATTCAGCAGATTGACAGCATGAAGCGTAGTACCGCTGCCAGCGAAGAAGTCCAATATCAAGGCGTTGGGCTTGTTCCGAACAAATAAATCTATACAATCATGTACCGCATATAAAGATTTGGGATATGAAAACGGACTACTTGGTAATATTTTCCTTAAAAGTAAAGAACCATATGTACTTGCATCATGATAAGGCATATTCCAAATAGTACAAGGTTTTATTGTCTCTAAAGATTTTTCTGTCGTCTCAAATACAGTCTGGCCTTTTTCATTTTTTCCAACAACTCGTAATATTCCACTTTCTATACGTGAAAGATCGCCTGATTTTAAATATAGAATTGAGGCAAACCCTGTATTTTCGTCTACGGAATTAATAATTAATGTTCCTGCTTTATATTGTTGTAGGAAGCGTTCTTGTGATATTTGCCATCGACCTTCTTGTCCATCTGGGGCAAGGGGCCAAACAGCGAATGTTCCTTCTGGTATTGATACGTTTCTCCGGTTTTCTTCTAAGGCAGGTGAATCTCCAACTCCTACAAATTCATGTGTATCCTTATTTATAAAAACAGGATAGAATAAGTTTGGGCGATATCTTCTTGCCCAGTTATCACCACCTCTCCTTCTTAATCCTTGCCAAGATACTGGATTTTCTTGTTTCTTTCCTTTAGCTTCAATGATACCTTTTGACATATCGAAAGAAACGTCACGAGGAACAGAACCTCCAAACATTAAGAAATATATATACTCACCAGACCTTGTAAATCCTCCATACCTTTTGCTTCCGCCAGTTTTTATTACAGTACTGACCATCTGCATCCTTGCCTCCGGAAACATCTCCTCCAGCAGACACCCCAAATGCAGATACTCCTTCTCGTCGATGGTGACAATCAGCACAGAGTCCTTGGGGTTCAGGAGCTTCTTTGCCAACTTCAGGCGGCGCTTCATCATGGAGAGCCACTTGGAGTGACGGTACTGGTCGGAGGAATCCACGTAGTCATTATTGTATTTCCAGTCTCTCGCCCCCGTGTTGTATGGCGGGTCGATGTAGATGCAGTCCACCTGTCCGGCATAGAGATAAGCCAGCAGCTGCAGGGCATAATAGTTGTCGGACTCTATCAAGGCATGCCACAGCTTGTCGCCAGGGGCACGCTGCACCTGGTCCAGCACTTGCAGGTAAGGATAGACAGGCCCTTCCGTCAGTCCCTCCGGCTGATGCTCTTCAAACACCAGTCCGAATTTCTTCTGCTTCAGCAGCCGCTTCACCTCTGCGTCAATCCGCTGGCGCAGCCCTTCATCCGCTATCTGCGCTATTAAGTCATTTATTGCAGACATATCTTTATTTACTTGTATTCACGTTTCGCAAATAGCTATGCGCGTCTTACGGGCAATGCAGGCGAGCCGCCTGCGCTCCGGCATCGAGCCGCCTGCGCTCCGGCATTGAGCCGCCCTTGCCGTGCGCAATTGATGAGGAGCGTATCGATAGAAGCCACCGTTACTCTTTCGGCTTAAGATACCTCTCGCCCGTTTCGCGAACAATCACGGCACGTTGCAGGCTGTCGAAGCCCGGGCGCGCGGGGAACACCGCCAGCCCGTCGCTCGTAAGGCGATAGTTGCCTTCAGCGTCTTGCGGCTTAACGGTTTGGTCGTTGAATTTCACAATGAGATACTCTCCTAACGCTTTCCAGCGCGCGAGCATATTCAGCGCACATTGATTGGTGTAGTTGTTAAGGAAAGCGCGTGCGCGTTCCGGATCTTGCTGCCACAGCGCGAGTGCCTCACGCTCCACAGCGGCTTGCCGGGCGAGGAGTGCGTCCTCCACCTCGTTGCGCACCTGCTCTACGGCCGGGAACAGTTGCGAATAGCGCGGATAGGTCATATTCGACACCCAGTTGCACACCCAGAAAGCACTCTTCCACGAGAACGTGTGGTCGTTGGCCGTTTCGGGGGCATAAGGCTCTGGCACGGTGGTGGCGCAGCAATACACCGGCGTATAGGCCACCATATTCGCATCGTCGTTGCCGAACCACAGCACACAGCCCACCGAGGCGGGCATCTCGCTACGCAGTTGGGCTACTACCGTATAAGAAGTTTGCTGTGTGGAGATGGGACGCTCGTTGAAGTAACGCTGCCCCTGATACTCCCATTCCAGCGGCGTGGGGCGATAGGGTGCGCAGTAAGCCCCGGCGCCCGCGTCTGCCGTCACGTCGAACGGCGTTCCCTCGTAATGGTCGCGCATAGCATTCATTACGTCTTTGAGGCTGAGTTTCTGGCGCGGTTTGAAATAGAGCGGGAAAGGCTCGGCCTGCCCTATATGGTGTCCGTCGGCATAGTCTAAATACTGCTCCATACCATCAACAAAGCGGTTGAAGAAACTCCACGCGCGCGTCTCGCAATAGCGTATGGCACTGAAATCGGCCGGCGAATAGGCGTTGCTAAACGAGAAGTCTGTGTCGCGCCCCGAGAAATAGCCTTGGCTTCGGGCAAAGGAGATAACGTCGGGGCTGTAGATAACGTTTTGCTTGTCGTGGAGGTTGAAGCGGTGGATACGGCTCTGGTTGGCGTGTGCCGCGATGCAGTCGTCGGGGATACGCACCGCCACCCACACGGCACCTTTCTCTTTCCCGCCTTTGCCTATCATCTCCATAATCCACACCTCGTTGGGGTCGGCAATGCTGAAACTCTCGCCGCTGCTGGCGTAGCCGTACTCACTCACCAGGCGTGTCATCACGCCAATGGCTTCGCGTGCTGTTTTGGCACGTTGCATACCGAGGGCCATCAGGCTTACGTAGTCAATGATACCACCTCGGTCCACCAGTTCGTCGCGCCCGCCAAAGGTAGTTTCCATAATAGAGAGGCCATACTCGTTGATGTTTCCCATCACGCTGTAGGTGTAGGGTGCTTCGGGTATCTCGCCCATAAAGTGGTTCGTGTCGCCATCTACGATGCGGCGCATCGAGCCGGCGGGGTGGGCACCGGCGGGGTAATAGACGAGTTTGCCGTACATGCCATAGCTGTCGGCACTATAGGAAATCATCGTCGCCCCATCGGTAGAGGCGTTCTTGCCCACGAGGAAATTGGTGCACGCCAGCGCGGGACAGACAGCCGCTAAGCCCACGAGGACGGTAAAAAGGATTTTTCTCATAATGTACTTGCTTTTTCTGTTTTAACAGCCTTAAAACTCATATCGAGGCTCTTGACGCTGTGGGTGAGTGCGCCAACGCTGATATAGTCCACGCCGCATTCGGCATACTGTCGCAGCGTGTCGATGGTAATGCCGCCGCTGCTTTCTGTCTCTACACGTGCGGCCACCATCTCCACGGCACGGCGCGTATCATCCACGCTAAAGTTGTCGAGCATCACACGGTCGGCTCCGCCGTGACGGAGAGCCTCCTGGAGTTCTTCAAAGTTGCGCACCTCTATCTCCACCTTGAGGTTAAGCCCTTTGTCGGCAAGATACCGGTGGCAACGGTCGAGGGCGGCAGAAATGCCACCGGCAAAATCTACGTGGTTATCCTTGAGCAGTATCATGTCAAAGAGTCCGATGCGGTGGTTCACGCCGCCGCCTATCTTCACCGCCTCTTTTTCCAGCATACGCATACCGGGTGTCGTTTTGCGGGTGTCGAGCACACGTGTCTTAGTGCCTTCGAGCAACCGAACGTAGCGGCGCGTCGTGGTGGCGATACCACTCATTCGCTGCATCACGTTGAGCATCAGACGCTCTGTCTGCAAAAGGCTACGCACGCTGCCGCTCACGATCATCGCCACGTCGCCGGGCTTCACCTCCGCCCCGTCGTCAATCAACACCTCTACTTTTAGGTCGGGATCAAACCGGTGGAAGATTTCTTTGGCTATGCGTACGCCAGCCAGCACGCCGGCTTCTTTGATAAGCAGCTGTTGCTTACCGGTGGCCGTGGCGGGGATACAACAAAGTGTGGTGTGGTCGCCATCGCCTATATCCTCGCTGAAAGCCAGGTCTATCAGGCGGTCGTTGAGTTCTTCTACGCTGTACATAATCTACGCTGTTTGAATTATTGTGGCAAAGGTACGAAAAAAGGTTGAAACCTTTTCACTACCTTTGCCGCAATGAAAGCAATTCTTCTTGTAGTGGGTAAGACCACCGACAAACGCCTCGCCGCGTTGGTCTCGGAATACGCCGAGCGCATAGGGCACTATCTGCCGTTTGAGCAAGTAGTGATACCCGACGTAAAGGGTGCGGGCAGCAAGCCGCAAGACGTTCGCTCCGCCGAGGGGACGGCTCTCCTTAAGGTCTTATCCCCCACCGACCGTGTGGTGCTCCTCGACGAGCAAGGCGAGCAGCTCACCTCGCGCGGCTTCGCTGCGTTCTTAGAAAAACGTTTGGCAATGGGTGGCAAACGCTTGGTTTTTGTGGTAGGTGGGGCAACGGGGTTCTCGCCCGAGGTGCGCGCCCGCGCTAACGACGTGCTCGCGCTCTCACGCCTGACACTGACGCATCAGATGGTGCGCCTGTTTTTTGCCGAGCAGCTCTATCGCGCACTCACAATTATTAAAGGCGAGAAATATCACAACGATTAAGCACCTTGGCAAATTATTTGCAGGTTTCTAAGCCATAAAAAACAACACTTTTATGGCATTCATCGATTATTATAAAATTATGGGCGTAGATCGCTCCGCCTCGTCCGACGATATTCGCAAGGCGTACAAGCGACGCGCCAAGCAGTTCCACCCGGACCTCCACCCCGACGACCCGAAGGCCAAGGCCAAGTTTCAGGCACTCACGGAAGCCAACGCCGTATTGTCGGACCCGCAAAAACGTGCCAAATACGACCAATACGGTGAGCACTGGGACAAGATAGGCGGTGCTGGCGGATTTGGCGCGGGCGGTAGGTCGGGCGGATTTGAAGGCTTTGACTTCTCACAATTTACGGGCGGGCAAGGCTTCTCGTCGTTTTTTGAAAACATCTTCGGCAGCATGGGCGGTATGAACTCCCGTCGCCGACAGCGCACCACGCAATCCCACGAAAGCGAAGACACGAAGTACGACCTCAACATAGACATCTACACCGCCCTGCTCGGCGGAGAGGTGATGTTCAACCTTAACGGACAAACCATAAAGCTGCGTGTCAAGCCCGGCGTGTGGGAGGGCTCAAAAGTGATGCTGCGCGGCAAGGGACAGATGCGCTACGATGGCACACCGGGCAACGCGGTGATAACGTACCACATCGCTAAGCCCGAACTCAACAACCAACAGGCGGCCTACCTACAACAAATGCGCACCGCACAGGGTTAAACGTCGTTACGCAAACCACACATTTTGGCAGATAAGCCCACACAAAAAAAATTGGCGGCTTGAAGAAAAAACTTCAAGCCGCCAATTTTATAAAGTGTGACTATATTTATAAAAACATAGCCTATGTTTTTGCAAATAAAGGTTATATTTTTACAAATATAGCCACACTTTCAATTTTTCGTCCGACCTTGTAAATTCTTTGTCCGACCTTGTAAATTTTCTGTCGGCTCTTGTAAAAAATTTTTGTCCGACCTTGTAAAAAAATTTTCCGACCTTGTAAAATTTTTGTCGGCTCTTGCGGGAAAACAAATCAGTGGTGGTGGTTATGGCAGCAATGTCCGCCGTCCTTATGTTGGTGTCCGCCGTCCTTATGTTGGTGTCCGCCGCAGCAATGTCCGCCGCCGTGCTCGTGTTCGTGCTGATGGTCGTGTTGGTGGCAATGGTCGTGGTCGCCGCCGTGGTCGCACCCACACCCGCAGCCGCACTCCTCGCCGGCAAGCATATTGGCGAAGGCTTCTATTTCTTTGTTCGTGGCGGGGCGCGAGATAATCACTTTCCCCACGAAGTGAATGCGATGCCCGGATAGTGTGTCGTTGAGATCTACGCGCACTTTGTCGTCGGAAACCTCAAGCACGTGCCCCACGAAGCGTTGTCCATCCTCGTTCACTAAGGGGACATTGGCACCGGGGTGGATCTGTGCTCCGTCGAAACGCCCGTCCACGCAAAATACATCTTTCGGGAAGTCTATGACGTGGCTCTCGTCGTAGGCCCCATAGGCCTCGTCGGGCTCAAGGACAAAGTCGAACTCCTCGCCCTCCGACAGCGGCTCTACACGCTCCTCAAAGGCATCGAGGGCAAAGCCCATGCCGCTGATAAATTTAAAGGGCTGCTCGGCAGTAGCCTCTTCGGTGGTGACCACTTGGCCTTCGCTATTAAGTGCCTCAAGTTTATAGGTGGTAACAATGATTTTGTTCATAACAGGATACGAATGTTTTAAGATATACTCTTGATAAAAAATTATTAAGCCAATTCTAAGGCAAGTGTCTCGCGCAACGTACGCAGCGGCTCGCTCTTGGCTAACATTGCGTCAAACTTCTCCTTTTGGCTGTATGCACGATGCTTCTCCTCTGCTGCACGCACGCGAAACCGTATGTCTGCGTGGCTATTGTCTAAGCGCGCTCGTAGGAAGGCGAGCAAGGCGGGTTTCAGGCTGTTGAGTTGTTCGAGCACGAGTTCGTTTTCCGCAACCACCTCAGCAGGCTCGTTGTCTTGGCCTTGTGGCTCCATGGCTTTCATTCGTTCCGACATAGCGCGCTGCTCCTGTGGCAGGCTCTCGGCAAACTGTCGCCAGGATAGGCGCACATCGGAAAGTGTGTAGGGCTTATTGCCGTATTGCTTCGGTGTTGCGGCGAGCGACGGGGCATTTGCCGTTGCGGCACTTTCTCTGATGCTGTTGAGCGAGAGCGTAGTGATACGACTGCTTAAGGGTCGGGTACGTGGTGTGGCGGTCGTTGGCGCAGTGGTTGCTGCCGACGCGGAGGGCGTGGCGACATAGGGTTTTGTCGGCTCGGCAGTGACATCTGTCGCGGTGTTTGCGGGAGCGGGAGCAACGGGTGTGGCGTGTTGTGGTGCTGTGGGGGCGGCGCTGGCTGCCGCGGTGAGGGGTTTTAATGCTGGCGTTGGGCCAAGCCCGGAGCCGGGTGGTTCGTCGGCGGGGGCATTGAGCTGGGCGGTGCGGATAAGTGCTATCTCCACGAGCAAGCGTTTGTTGCCGGCAGCACGATAATTGATGTCGCAGTCGTTGCAGATACGAATGGCTGACATCAAGAAACGCGGCTTACAACGCAGTGCCTGCTCTTGATAGCGCTGGCGCACACTCTCGGCCACATCAAGGAGCGGCAGCGTGGAGGCCTCGCGGCTCACGAGCAGGTCGCGGAAGTGGGTGGCCAAGCCACTGACAAAGTGCTGGCCGCTGAACCCCTTGGCGAGGATCTCGTTGAACGTCAGCAACGCGGCCGGCACATCGGCTTTCAGCAGGCTGTCGGTGATGCCGAAATAGTACTCATAGTCGAGCACGTTGAGGTCTTCTATCACCTTGGCATACGTCACGTTTCCGCCGCTGAAGCCCACCACTTGGTCGAAGATGCTCAGCGCGTCGCGCATGCCGCCGTCGGCCTTCTGCGCAATGACATTGAGAGCGGCCTCCTCGTAGGCCACGTGGGCATCGGCGGCCACGTATTTGAGGTGGTTCACTATGTCGGGCACCTCCATACGCTTGAAGTCGTATATCTGGCAACGGCTGATGATGGTGGGCAGGAGCTTGTGTTTCTCGGTGGTGGCAAGGATAAACACGTCGTAGGCGGGGGGTTCCTCAAGCGTCTTGAGGAAAGCGTTGAACGCCCCGGACGAGAGCATGTGAACCTCGTCGATAATAAACACCTTGTACTTCCCCACCTGCGGCGGCATCTGGGCTTGCTCCACTAGGGCACGGATGTCGTCCACGGAGTTATTGGATGCCGCGTCAAGCTCCATAATGTTATAGGAGCGGTTCTCGTTGAAGCTGCGGCAGCTCTCGCAGTGGTCGCACGGCTCGCCGTTCTCGCCCCGGTTCATACAGTTTATGGCTTTGGCAAAGATGCGGGCACACGTGGTTTTTCCCACTCCGCGTGGCCCGCAGAAGAGATAGGCGTGAGCCAATTTCCCGGTGGCGATAGCGTTTTTGAGCGTTGTGGTAAGCGCATGCTGTCCCACCACGCTGTCGAACGTGCGCGGACGATACTTGCGTGCGGAAACGATATAGTTGTCCATAGATGCTTAAAGGTTGAGGTAGGTTAGACGAAAGGTATCAACAGACCGGCCACGCCTTGCCGTGTCCGCTGAATACGGCGTGGGCGCGTCGAAAACCCTCGCATAGTGGTGCAAAGATAGTGCAAGGCGAGCGCAAAAGAAAGGAAAACAAGAAGTTTTCATTTCTTTTGCCGAGCCGCAGCCTATCTTCGCGAAGCAAAGTAGTGCAAGGCGAGCGCAAAAGAAAGGAAAACAAAAAGTTTTCATTTCTTTTGCCGAGCCGCAGCCTATCTTCGCGAAGCCCTACTCATCGAACACACCGCAAATCGGTCTTTGGCAGAAAACCTCGCCTAAACGCTACGAGTTTTCACGGGAATGGTTATATTTGCAGCAAAGAAAACATTCGGGCCAGAGAACGAAAAGAATAAACGCGCGTAAAGAGCCTACACTTTGTTGGACTGGCCTCCAGGAGTGTAGGCAATTATTTATTTACTTATGTCGAGAGAACAAGAACGTGCGGAGCTCCACCGCACGATATGGGCAATGGCCAACGACCTGCGCGGCAGTGTCGATGGCTGGGACTTCAAGAGTTATGTGCTCGGAATGCTATTCTATCGCTTTATCTCCGAGAACCTTGCTGCACATCTGAATAAGTTTGAACGCGAGGCGGGCAATGCCGACTTCGACTACGCCAAGCTCACCGATGCCGAGGCGGAGTTAGGGCGCGAGGAGACGGTGCGCGAGAAAGGCTTCTTCATCCTGCCCAGTCAACTTTTCTGTAACGTTTGTCGCCGCGCTGACAGCGACCCGAACCTCAACGAGACGCTTTCCACCATCTTCGCCGCCATAGAGAACTCGGCGAAAGGCACGGAGAGCGAACCCGATTTCAAAGGACTGTTCGGCGACATCGACGTGAACTCTAACAAGCTCGGCGCATCGGTGCAGAAGCGCAACGAGACGCTGGTGAAGATTCTCGGCACCATTGCCGACATGAAACTCGGCAGCGACTATGCCGACAACAACAACGACACCTTTGGCGATGCCTACGAGTTCCTCATGACGATGTACGCCAGCAACGCCGGCAAGAGCGGCGGCGAGTTCTTCACACCGCAAGAGGTATCGGAGCTCCTGGCGAAGATAGCCGCCGCAGGACGCACGTCGCTCAACAAGGTCTATGACCCCGCCTGCGGCAGCGGCTCGCTCCTGCTGAAGTTTGCCAAGGTGCTGGGCAAGGACAATGTGCGGCAGGGTTTCTTCGGGCAGGAAATCAACATCACCACCTACAACCTCTGCCGCATCAACATGTTCCTGCACGACATCAACTACGAGAAGTTCGACATTGCGCTGGGCGACACGCTCCTTGAACCCAAACACTGGGACGACGAGCCTTTCGATGCCATCGTCAGCAATCCGCCGTACTCCATCAAGTGGGCTGGCGACACGAACCCCGTGCTTATCAACGACCCACGCTTCTCGCCAGCAGGCGTACTGGCTCCCAATTCCAAAGCCGACCTCGCCTTTACCATGCACATGCTCTCGTGGCTCTCTACAAGTGGCACGGCAGCTATCGTAGAGTTTCCCGGCGTGCTCTATCGCGGCGGCAAGGAACAGAAGATACGCCAGTATCTCATCGACAACAACTACGTGGATACCGTCATCCAGCTGCCCGACAACCTGTTCTTCGGCGTGACGATAGCCACCTGCATCATCGTGCTGAAGAAGTCGAAGCGCGACAACGCCACCTTGTTCATTGATGCCAGCAAAGAGTTTGTGCATGAGGGCAACAAGAACAAACTCGCACCCGAAAACATCGAGCGCATCTACCAAGCCCACGCCGCTCGCCGCGACGAGGCCCACTTCGCCAAACTGGTACCCAACGCCGCCATTGCCGAGAACGACTACAACCTCGCCGTCTCGTCCTACGTGGAGCAGCCCGACACCCGCGAGAAGATAGACATCGACGAACTCAACGCGCGCATTGCAGGCATCGTGGAACGACAAGCCAAACTTCGCGCTGAGATAGAACGCCTTATCAGCCAAATCGCTTAAAGCACACAAGCTATGGACACTGCATATACACCGCCATTTACGATTAGCCCGCACGCCATTAACCTCATTGCCGAGATTTCAGCGCAAATTGAGCGCTATGCCATTAGGATAGAAGCGAACGACGGGTTGCGCCTCAGAAAGGCTAATCGCATCAAAACCATACATAGCTCATTGGCCATCGAAGGCAACAAGCTTAGCGAAAGTGAAGTGACGGATATTCTTGAAGGAAAAACCATCGTAGCACCTCTTCGTGAGATTCAGGAAGTGAAGAATGCCATCAAGACCTACGACCTTTATCCCACTCTCAACCCTTTTAAGGTAAAAGACCTTCTGCGTGCACATGCCACGATGATGGCATCGCTCATTGACGAAGCAGGGCGCTTTCGCTCTGGCGGTGTCGGTGTATTTTCCGAAGGCCATTTGGTTCATTTGGCACCGCCCGCTATGCGCGTCCCGATACTTATAAACGACCTTTTTTCGTGGCTCAAACGTTCGAAAGACCATTTGCTCATCCGCTCCTGCGTCTTCCACTACGAGTTTGAGTTCATCCATCCCTTTGCCGACGGCAACGGACGCATGGGACGCATGTGGCAATCGCTCATCCTTGGACAACTGAGCCCCATCTTCGAGCATTTGCCGGTAGAGAATATGGTTTTCTCAAACCAGCAACAATACTACGAAGCAATTACCAAGAGCGGCGAACTCGCTGATTGCAGTCCGTTCATAGACTTCATGCTGGAAGAAATACTAAAGACGTTACTTTCTCATCAAGGAGATCCAGAGCTTTCAGTTCCTAATAAAGTTCCTAATAAAGTTCCTAATAAACTACGCGTGCTTCATCCCGAAATCTCTGAAAAGAGCTGGATGTTATGGACGCTCCTCAAAGCCAATCCTCGCCTCACTGCCGACGAAGCGGGTGTCAAGCTACAACTCTCCGGACGTATGGCGCGCAAATACTTTTCAGAGCTGCGCGAAGCTGGCCTCATCCGCCGCATCGGACCCGCCAAAGGCGGACACTGGGAAGTTATCAAGTAAACAAGAACAACACGAACAAACAAACTGACACCATGAACGAAATAGAAAAACTCATACACGAGCTCTGCCCCGACGGCGTGGAGTTTAGGAAGCTGGGGGAGGAAGTAGGAGTAAATCGCGGCAAACGTCTAACAAAGAACGAATTGTTAGGGAACGGAATCTACGAAGTCTACCACGGAAGTAAAGATACTCCATTAGGCTATTATACTGAATTTAATGTGCCTAATAACACAACTATTGTAGTAAACACAGGAGGAATTGGCGGTGTTAAGTTTTTAGATAAGAATTTTTGGTGTTCAGATGGTAGCTTTTGGTTAGGACAGTCTAAAAATATCCACCCCAAATTTCTATATTACTTCCTTTCACAATTCGAAGATTACTTTGAATCAAAAAAGAGAATTGGAGGAGTACCCACAATAGATAGAAGTGTCGTGGAAAATGTGGAAATCCCTGTCCCCCCTCTCCCCATTCAAGAGAAGATAGTAGAGGTATTAGATAAGTTCACAGAGCTGGAAGCGGAGCTGGAAGCGGAGCTGGAAGCGGAGCTGGAAGCAAGAAGAAAGCAATACGAGTATTATCGTAACAAACTTTTAACGTTTACCCCCCCCAATGAGCAAAATGTAAGATGGTACACGCTGGGAGAGATAGCGCAAATATCTTCTGGTGGAACTCCTAAAACATCAAAGAAAGAGTACTATCAAGGGAACATACCTTGGCTAAGAACACAAGAAGTCGATTGGAAAGAAATCTATGATACAGAAATCAAAATATCAGAAGAAGCTGTTAAGAATTCTTCCGCGAAATGGATACCTGCAAATTGCATTATTGTTGCCATGTATGGAGCTACTGCTGCCAAAGCTTGCATTAATAGAGTTCCGTTAACGACCAACCAGGCTTGTTGCAACTTACAAATTGATAGCAATAAAGCTTATTTCAAATACGTTTATTTTTGGATTTGCAATGAATATGAAAAATTAAAAGCATTAGGGCAAGGAACACAGCATAATCTTAATGCAGGACAAATAAAGAATTATAAAATCCCCATCCCTCCCCTCTCCGAGCAGCACCGCATCGCTGACATCCTCAACAAGTTTGAGGCACTCACGACAAGCCTGCAAGACGGACTGCCCGCAGAGATTGAAGCCCGCCGCAAGCAATACCAATACTACCGCAACAAGCTGCTGAGCTTTGAGAGGAAACCATAGAAACACTAGAGACTCTAGAGACACTAGAGACACTAGAAACACTAGAGACACTAAAAACCCTAAACCCTTAAACCCTTAAAACCCAAAATACGATGATTGAGAAGAAGTATCAAGTCTTGAAGCGGGTGCGTCCCTGGAGGGGGGCTTACTACTATCAGAAGTCAGAAGTGCTCTATCAGCTGACGTACGTCTTCTGCCAACGCTTCTTGCCCGCTCACGGCGACCGCACGGTGGACCAGATGGTGCAGGCGGCGCGGAGCGGCAAGCAGAATATCGTAGAGGGGACAGAAGCCGGCGAGACATCTACGGAAACTCATATCAAACTGCTTAATGTAGCTCGTGCCTCATTGCAGGAGCTGCGTGAAGATTTCAAAGACTTCTTGCTCGCGCGGCAGTTGCCGATCTGGACAGCTTCCCATGCGCGCTACGACAAGATGCTTGCCTTTTGCAGGAAGAACAACCGCTTGGAAGACTACCAGCCGTTTTTCAACAAATGGACTGCTGAAGAGATGGCAAACATAGGGCTGACGCTCTGCCATGTCACCGACAAGATGCTCAGCACAACGCTTGAAAATCTTGAGAAGGCGTTCGTCACCGAAGGCGGCATTAAAGAGCGCATGCATGCTGCTCGCACAGGCTACCGCCAAGCGGAAATGGAAGAGCTGCAACGCCTGCGGGAAGAAAACAAGCACTTGCGCGCGCTGCTAAAAGAACACGGGATAGCACCTTAGAAAGACTAGAGACACTAGAGACACTAGAAACACTAGAAACACTAGAGACACTAGAGACACTAGAGACACTATAAAGCACCACCAACCATGACCAACTACCATCTTATCGCCGAAAACGAGGAATCGACCGTCGTCAACGAGTTTAGGGCGGAATATGGTTCGCAGCTTCCCTACCAGAGCGAGGCGGAGCTGGAGGAGGCCTTTATTCGCCAGCTACAAGGGCAGGCCTACGAACGCCTCACCATCCACAACGAGGCAGACCTCATCAGCAACCTGCGCACGCAGTTGGAACTGCTGAACAACTACCATTTCACAGACACGGAGTGGGAGCAGTTCTTCAAGACACAGCTTTCGGGTGCAAACAAAGGCATTGAGGAAAAGACCGCCATCATACAAGAAGACCACATCCAACTACTTCGCCGCGACGACGGCACGGTGAAGAACATTTATCTGCTCGACAAAGAAAACATACACAACAACCGCCTGCAGGTGCTCAACCAATATGAAACGCACGACGGTACACGTGCCAACCGCTACGACGTGACGGTGCTTGTGAACGGCCTGCCGCTGGTACACATCGAGTTGAAGCGTCGCGGCGTAGATATAAAGGAAGCCTTCAACCAAATTAACCGCTACCAGCGCGACTCTTTTTGGGCAGGTTCCGGCTTGTACGAATACGTGCAGATCTTTGTTATTTCCAACGGAACATACACAAAGTATTATAGCAACACCACACGCGAAAGCCACATCCGCGAACAAGCCGCAAAAAGTCCGCAGTCGCGCAAGCAGCAGACGAGCAACTCGTTTGAGTTTACCAGCTATTGGGCAGATAAAAACAACATTCCCATTACCGACCTGCGCGGCTTCACACAAACATTCTTTGCCAAGCACACGTTATTAAGCATACTCACCAAATACAGCATCTTCACCAGCGACCGCCTGCTGATGGTGATGCGTCCGTATCAAATAGCGGCGACAGAAGCCATACTCTCGCGCATCAATGTGGCACACAACTACAAGCAGTATGGTCGGACAGAAGCAGGTGGCTACATCTGGCACACTACGGGCAGCGGCAAGACGCTCACCTCGTTTAAGACTGCCCGCATCGCTTCAAAGCTTCCCTATTTGAAAAAGGTGCTTTTCGTCGTTGACCGCAAAGACCTGGACTATCAGACGATGAAAGAGTATGACAAGTTTGAGAGAGGAGCTGCCAACAGCAACACGAAGACGTCCATACTAAAACGACAGCTTGAAGATAGGAATGTGCGCATCATCATCACCACGATACAGAAGCTCGCCACGCTTATTAACAAGGTAAAGCATCGCGGCGAGAGCTTCGCGGCATTCACGGAAGAAACGGTGTTTATCTTCGACGAATGCCACCGCTCACAGTTTGGCGAGATGCACGCCGAGATTATCAAGCACTTCAAGAAGTACTATATCTTCGGCTTCACGGGTACACCTATCTTTCCACAGAACACCTCGAACAGCGGTCGCCCCGATATGCGCACCACAGAACAAGTGTTCGGCACGCAGTTGCACACCTACACCATTGTCGATGCGATACGCGACAAGAACGTGCTGCCATTCAAGGTGGACTACATCAGTACGATGCGCAGCGAAGAAGACATCAAAGATGAACAAGTGTGGGACATCAACCGCGAGAAAGCCCTGCTTTCACCGCAGCGTGTGGAAAACATCGTCGGCTACATTCTTGACAACTTCAACCGCAAGACCAAGCGCAACGACCGCAGCTATACTTTTTCCGCGCTGCAAAACATAGCAGAAGTAGCGGGTGTTCGAAACCGCGCTGGCGTTGATGAAGTGAAGCGAAAAATCCGTTTGACGGGGTTCAACTCCATCTTCTGCGTGCAGAGCATCCCTGCCGCCCGCATCTATTACGATGCCTTCCAACGGCTGATGTCAGAACGCCCCGAAGCTCAGCGACTGCGCGTGGCCACCATCTTCAGCTTCGGACAGAACGAAGACGAGGAAGAAAACAGCGAAAGCACCGACGGACTCGATGTCAGCAGCCGCGACTTCCTCGACCGCGCCATCGGCGACTACAACAACCTGTTCAAGACTAACTACGACACCAGCGCGGAGAAGTTTCAGAACTACTACAAAGACGTGTCGCTGCGCATGAAGAACCGCGAGCTTGACCTGCTTATTGTAGTCAATATGTTCCTCACCGGCTTCGATGCCACGACGCTCAACACGCTTTGGGTAGATAAAAACCTGCGTATGCACGGCTTGCTGCAAGCCTACTCACGCACCAACCGCATACTAAACAGTATAAAAACGTTTGGCAACATAGTCTGCTTCCGTAATCTTGAACGTGCCACCAACGACAGCATAGCCCTCTTTGGAGACAAAGAAGCCGGCGGGCTCGTCCTGCTGAAATCCTTTGAGGACTACTACAACGGCTACAAGGACGAAAACGGCAAACTCGTCAAAGGATATAAAGAATTGGTAGAAACACTCTTAGACGAGTTTCCGCTCGGTCAGCCCATTATTGGCGAAGACGCACAAAAGCGTTTCATCCGACTTTTTGGTGCTATCCTGAAGCTGCAAAATGTGCTGACTTGCTTCGACCAATTTAACGGGAAAGAGATAATCAGCGAGCTGGAAGCTCAGGACTACCGCTCCGTATATATCGACCTCTACCGCGAATACAGAAATCGCGAGAAAGGCGAGAGTGAAAACGTGAACGATGACATCGTGTTTGAGATGGAACTTGTCAAGCAAGTGGAAATCAACATCGACTACATCCTTGAACTTGTACGCAAGTACCACGAGAGCCACCTTGAAGACAAGGAAATCGTCGTTAAAATCCAAAAAGCCATCAATGCCAGCCCCGACCTTCGCAACAAGAAAGAACTTATCGAGCGGTTTATTGCAAGCCTCACGCCGCAGAGTGACGTGGACGACGATTGGAACAGCTACGTTCACCGCAGAATGAGAGAACAGCTCGACGAAATCATAGCAGAAGAAAACTTAAAGGCCAATGAAACGCGGAGTTTCGTTGAACACGCCTTCCGCAATGGGTATATCCAAGAGAACGGCACAGAGTTGGCAGGAATTTTGCCGCCGATGTCGCGCTTTACACCCAGCGGCGACCGTATGAAAAAGCGGGAGGCTGTTTTAGAAAAGCTTAAAGCTTTTTTCGATAGATACTTCGACTTAATAAGTATCACGGAATAGCCTCCTTAATTTTCTGAAACTGGGAGAATGAGGACGTACCAATATGAAGCGAGCCCCAAAAGTCTTCGGTCTGACTTCTGGGGTTCGCTTCATCTTGGCACGTCCTCACAATTCGTTAAAGACGCACACGCGCTGAAATGATTGTGTTATGCCTTTCTGAAAGCAGCGAGAGCGTCGGCATTAAACCCTTGGATATAGGCGGCCTTACCAGAAACATTTTCCTCGGCCATACGTACATAGACGTCAGCACTCTCGGCGAAAAGTTCGGGTGCGCGCGTGGCATCGTCAAGAATAAGGAGCGACATAATAATCTCGGCTGTCATATCGTAGAGACGACGAGCAAGGAAATCGTGTACCTCTTGGTTGCCGAAGTCCTTCACACGAGCAATGCTTTCCTCATACTGATTGACCATAGCGGCAACGCGGCAGTGGAGCGGACGAAGCTGTTCGCTCACCTGTCGAGTAAGCATTTCCTTAATGATGTTGAGGTATGTGCCGTTAGTGATATACCGCACGGCAGCCACCACCTGTAGCTGCGTAGTACCTTCGTAGATAGAGAAGATGCGGGCATCGCGCATTAGTCGCTGGCTCTTATACTCCATAATAAACCCGGAGCCTCCGTGCACACTCACAGCATCGTAGGCATTCTGGTTGGCGTATTCGGAGTTCATTCCCTTTGCCACGGGGGTGAACGCATCGGCCAGACGCTGATACTTCTTCATCTCTTGTTTCTCCTCGGCTGTCAAGGCACGGTCGCGCTGTATATCTTCGAGGCACTTGTAAATATCTACGTAGCGAGCTGTCTGATAGAGTAAGGCACGTCCGGCATCAAGTTTGGCTTTCATACGAGCGAGCATATCGTAAACAGCAGGGAAATTCACGATTTTCTGCCCAAACTGCTGACGATCGCGGGCATAGCTCAGTGCTTCGTTGTATGCCTCTTGTGAAAGGCCGACGCTCTGCGCCGCAATGCCGAGGCGTGCGCCATTCATCAAAGCCATCACATACTTAATAAGGCCTAAGCGTGTGCTGCCACAAAGTTGTGCCTTGGCATTTTTGTAAGTGAGTTCGCAGGTGGGAGAGCCGTGGATGCCGAGTTTGTGTTCTATGTGTCGCACATCAACACCTCCATCGCGCTTGTCGTAAATAAACATAGAAAGGCCACGTCCGTCGGTCGTTCCCTCTTCGGAGCGCGCCAAAACAAGGTGAATGTCGCTATCGCCGTTGGTGATAAAACGTTTCACACCGTTGAGCCGCCAACAATCGTTTTCCTCGTCGCGGGTGGCTTTGAGCATCACGCGCTGAAGGTCGCTGCCGGCATCAGGCTCGGTGAGGTCCATTGACATACTTGCTCCCTGGCACACACGCGGGATAAAGGCCTGGCGTTGCTCTTCAGAGCCGAATTCATAGAGCGTGTCGATGCACGATTGCAACGACCAGATGTTCTGGAAGCCGGCATCGGCGGCGGAGATGAGTTCGGAAAGCATAGAGAACACGGCGTTAGGCAGATTGAGACCGCCGTAGCGACGCGGCATAGAAACGCCCCAAAGCCCTGCCTTCTTGGTGGCTTCTATGTTCTCCACCGTTTTCGAGGCGTAAATCATACGTCCGTTCTCAAGATGAGGCCCTTCCAAATCTACGCTCTCGCTGTTGGGTTCAATGACGTTTGCCGCCACGTCGCCCGTTATCTCGAGTACACGTTTGTAGTTTTCTATCGCATCGGCATAATCTACGGGGGCGTAGTCATACTTGTCTTTGTCTTCGTAGTCTTTTTCGCGCAGGGCTACAACGCGCTTCATCTCGGGATGTGTCAAATGAAATCCAATCTCGGGATGGTCTGTATAATAGTTAGCCATAACTTACTTGCTATTCTGCTTATAGTACTTAATTAACTTAGGTACGACTTCCTCTACCGTACCCGTAATGACATAGTCGGCAATTTTATTGATGGGCGCATCGGGGTCGCTATTCACCGAGATAATAATTTTGGAGTCTTGCATACCTGCAATGTGCTGTATCTGTCCGCTAATACCACAAGCGATATAGACTTTTGGGTGTACGGTAACGCCCGTCTGTCCTATCTGTCGGTCGTGGTCGCAGAAACCGGCATCGACGGCAGCACGACTGGCACCCACCTCGCCGTGTAGCAGGTTGGCAAGGTCGAAAAGCATGTTGAAATTCTCTTTGCTGCCTACACCATAACCGCCGGCCACTACGATGGGCGCACCTTTGAGGTTGTGCTTGGCGGCCTCCACGTGGCGCTCAAGCACTTTCACCACATAGTCCTCGGAGGGAACGAAGTCGGCCACGTTTTCATAAACCACCTCGCCCTTGTAGTCGGCATCAAGCACCTCGGCTTTCATCACGCCACTACGCACCGTTGCCATCTGCGGGCGATGGTCGGGATTGACAATGGTGGCCACTATGTTTCCTCCAAAAGCGGGGCGGATTTGGTAGAGCAGGTTCTTGTACACCTTGCCTGCGCGTTTGTCTTCATAGTCGCCAATCTCAAGTTGCGTGCAGTCGGCGGTGAGACCGCTTGTGAGGGAAGAACTGACACGCGGCCCGAGGTCGCGTCCGATGACCGTGGCACCCATCAGACAAATCTGCGGTTGCTCCCGCTTGAAGAGTTTGACGAGTATGTCGGTGTGGGGCTTAGAGGTATATGGAAACAGCCCCTCTCCGTCAAAGACAAAGAGTTTGTCTATGCCATAAGGAAGCACTTGTGCCTCTACCTTGCCTTTAATATCCGTGCCAGCGACTACTGCATGGAGTTGTACGCCGAGTTCGTTGGCGAGTTTACGACCTTTGGTAAGGAGCTCCAGCGAAACGTCCTGCACCTTAGTGCCTTCGATTTCTATATACACAAAAACGTTCTGCATAGCCTATCCGATGATTTTTTCGTTCAACAACTCTTTTACCAACCCTTCGACATCGGCATCCGACGACGTGAGGGTTTTGCTCTCTTTAGCCTTGAACACAATGTTTTGCACGGCTTTCACCTTGGTAGGCGAACCGGCTAAGCCACATTGTTGGAGGTCGCCATCCACATCGGCCACGCTCCATTGTGTGATGTTCAAATAGGGTTTCTTCTCGTACTCTTCTGCATAGGGGAGTTCTCCCTCTACGGGACGTTCTATGGGTGTTATGGCACGTTTGTACTTCATCACAAGTTTGGCATTCTGCGGTCGGCAAGGAGCGGCATCGCCATTGACCGTGATAAGTATCGGCAGTGGTGCCTCTACGCGCTCCACGCCACCGTCAATGTGGCGCGTGACGACAATTTTCCCATCGCGCACCTCGTCAATACTCGTGACGTAAGTCACTTGGTTGTAGCCCAATTTCTGGGCTACCTGCGGCCCCACCTGCGCTGTATCGCCATCAATGGCTTGGCGGCCTCCGATGACGATGTCGGGAAGCCCCATCTTGCGAATAGCGGTGGCCAGGGCATAACTCGTAGCTAACGTGTCGGCACCGGCAAAGGCACGGTCGGTGAGCAACACTCCACCATCAGTACCGCGAAAGAGGCCTTCGCGAATGATGTCGGTGGCACGCGGCGGCCCCATCGTCACGATTTGAACATTTGTCGTCGGGTCGGCATCCTTGAGGAGCAGGGCTTGCTCAAGGGCATTTAGATCCTCGGGGTTGAAAATGGCAGGCAACGCGGCACGATTCACCGTGCCTTCGGGTGTCATCGCATCAGGGCCTACGTTTCGGGTGTCGGGTACCTGCTTAGCAAGTACTACAATTTTTAGACTCATTATTTCTGCTGATTGTTAAACTATATTCGGATTTTAATAATTCGTTGTGTCCTCTTACTAAAAGAGTTTATCCTCCATAAACGCTTAATACCACTCGAAAAAACAAATTGGGATGGGGATTAGGATTGATAAAGGAGGAGGCATTTGTGTGTATGTAAGACAAAGCCTTTCAACGATTTTTGTGTGGTTATTGGCTAATGTTCAATATAAGATACCCGATATACGCCACAAAGCACGTAGTGAGTACAAAACCCTCCCATCGTTCTATGGTAAAACGGGTGTAAGAGAAAAGCCAAAGCAGGAGGGCACTGCCTATTAAAACGGCAAAGTCCACCATAGTGATTTCATACAAAGGAAGCGGGGCAATAAGACCTGTTACGCCGAGAATCATCAACACGTTGAAAACATTCGAGCCAATGACATTGCCGATAGCTATCTCGCTCTGCCCACGTCGTGAAGCAACGACGCTGGTAGCCAGTTCGGGCAGCGACGTACCGCCAGCCACAATTGTCAGGCCTATCACTGCCTCGCTCACCGCTAAAGCGTGAGCAATTTCTACAGCACCTTTCACGAACAAATCACTACCCCAAATCAAGCCTACAAGCCCTGCTATGATATAAACGGAAGCCTTCCACCAAGCCATAGGCGGAGCTTCTTCCGTAGCAGTATCGGCAGACACGGCTTTGCGTGTAGCAAGTCCTTTGCGCACGGTATATATCATAAAGGCAAGGAAAGCAGCAAAAAACACCGCTGCATCAAGACGCGAAATCACACGGTCGTACGCCAAAACAAAAAGAAGCACCGCTGCACCAAGGCCTACAGGTACTTCGCACATCACCGTACTCTTAGAAAGAATCATCGGCGCAGCGATAGCCGCCACACCTATTATAAGTAGTGTATTAAAGATATTGGAACCCACCACATTGCCCACGGCAATATCGGTGGTACCCCGCAGAGCCGATGTAAGACTGATAAACAACTCAGGAGCACTTGTTCCCATCGCCACAACAGTAAGTCCTACCACAATAGGCGGCACACTTAAACGACGCGCCACGGCAGAAGCCCCATCCGTCAATCCTCTGGCACCCAGCATCACCATCGCAATGCCTACCAAGGCCAATAGTATTGTTATAAGCATAAAAGTTTGAATAGCAATCGTGCGTGCAAAGATAGCCTAAATCGTGCAAGGCGCAGCCAAAATGAAGAAAAACATAAGTTTTTGACGGTTTTTGATTAGAAAAATGTTAGGGTACTTGTCAAAGGTAAATATTCTATATACATTTGCGTACAAATAAAATAATGTTAGTGCCATGAATACTTTTGGCAATCTCTTCCGCTTGACAACCTTTGGCGAGAGTCATGGGGTGGCGATGGGCGGTGTAGTGGATGGGATGCCGCCCGGTGTCGCTATCGACGAAGATTTCATACAAGAGGAACTAAATAGGCGAAAACCAGGGCAAAGCGACCTTACTACGGCTCGGCAGGAAGACGACCACATAGAACTGCTGTCGGGTGTTTTTGAGGGGAAGAGTACTGGGACACCTATTGGATTTGTTGTACACAACAAAGACCATCGGTCGGACGACTACAACAATTTGCGCCACGTGTTTCGCCCCTCGCACGCCGACTATACCTACCAAACAAAATACGGCCTGCGCGACCATCGCGGCGGTGGGCGCACCTCGGCACGTGAAACGCTGTGCCGTGTTATAGGCGGTGCGTTAGCAAAGTTAGCACTTAGAGCATACAACATTAAAATACAGGCTTTCACTTCGCAGGTAGGCGACATCGTCCTTCCTCTGCCATACACCGCCTACGACCTCTCCCAAAGCGAGACGAACGCCGTGCGTTGCCCGGATGCTGAAACAGCTGAAAGAATGGCCACACTTATTCGTCGGGTGAAATCTGAGGGCGACACCATTGGCGGGATAGTTACAGGCATTATTTCAGGGCTTCCAGTGGGTCTCGGTGAACCCGTGGCCGATAAATTCCACGCCACGCTGGGAGCGGCAATGCTTAGCATCAATGCTTGTAAGGGTTTTGACATCGGCGCAGGTTTTTCTGCCGCCCAAGCCAGAGGAAGCGAATTGAACGACCTCTTCTACACCGATAAAGCAGGAAACATTTGCACACGCACCAACCATAGCGGCGGCGTACAGGGCGGGCTGACTAACGGGCAGGATGTGGTGTTCCGCGTAGCTTTCAAACCCGTGGCAACCCTTCTAAGAGAACAACCCACTATTGACGCACAAGGCCATCCCACCACGATTAAAGCTCTTGGCCGTCACGACCCTTGCGTCGTTCCCCGCGCCGTACCCGTGGTAGAAGCTATGGCCGCAATCACTGTGTTGGATTTCCTGCTAATCAACAAGAGATATTAAACTTTCGTGATTTAGGATCGGTGTATCCCTATTCATAGAACCACTTATACACAAAAAAAGGAAAAACTACTTCGCCACAAAAAGAAACGAAACGGCTATAACCCAAACACAAAATATCTATCTCTTATGAACTACACGATTTTTTGGGCTACACTGATGCTCATCTGCGCCTTTGCCGAGTTGCTCTCCGGCGGGCTATACATAATCTGCTTATCGGTAGGTGCACTCTTGGTAGTTCCTTTCGCAGCCTTTGGCGTACCCTTGGCTTGGCAGATTGTAGTTTTTGTATTGACTTCCGTGGCAAGTATCTACACTTTGCGTCCCATCGCTCACCGCTATCTGCATCGGAAGGACGAAATAGACACCATAAGCAATGCTGATGCTATAGTAGGCCGCGAAGGTGTGGTGAGCGAAGACATTCCTGCTCATGGCCACGGGCGTTTAGCCCTTGACGGCGACGACTGGAAAGCCCGCACCACGGATGGTACTCCACTAAAAAAAGGCTCGCGGGCACGCATTGTGACGCGCAAGAGCCTAATTGTTATTGTGGAAGGCATACAATAAGGTGGGTTCTATTCATTCGCTTTGTCAGATTTCTGAGCTATTTTTGCTTTCAGTCTGTCAGTTGAAGAGTGAGTGCAGCGGGCTACACGACCGATGAAACTTACAGCAGGAAGCAAAAAGAGCCATTAAAGAAGCCAAAAGGTTAAAGCCCCATCTATGTCAAACATAACCGTGGAACTTAATAGAACCCACCTATATAATACGTCACATTGTTCTGTGGCTTTTTTCGTAAATCTTAGGGTAAGCAGCACACCCACTATCAGCAATAGAAACTAATTTCTCACCTTAATTAATTATCTACAAACGTTATGGATTCTATCCTTACTTTCCTGCTCATCTTGGTTGTTGTGGCCATCGTGGTTATCGCCAAGAGTATCCAGATTATTCCGCAGAGTGAAACACGCATCATTGAACGTCTTGGACGCTATCACGCCACACTCAACCCTGGTATTAATATCATTATTCCTTTTATTGACCGTGCCAAAGAGATTGTGGCTATTCGTGCGGGACGCTATGTTTATAGCTCTGCTATTGACTTACGAGAACAGGTTTACGACTTTGACAAGCAAAACGTGATTACCAAAGACAACGTTCAAACGGAAATCAACGCCCTGCTCTATTTCCAAATAGTAGATCCTTTCAAAGCTGTTTACGAAATCAACAACCTGCCCAATGCTATAGAGAAACTCACGCAGACCACCCTTCGTAACATCATCGGCGAACTGGAGCTTGACGAGACGCTCACCTCGCGCGACACGATAAACACAAAACTGCGCGCCGTACTTGACGATGCCACCGATAAATGGGGTGTGAAAGTCAACCGCGTTGAGTTGCAGGATATTATGCCTCCCGCCACCGTGCTACAAGCTATGGAGAAACAAATGCAAGCCGAACGAAATAAGCGTGCACTGATTTTGCAATCGGAAGGTGCAAAGGCGAGTGCTATTCTTCAGTCGGAAGGTGAAAAAGCCGCCGTCATCAACACCGCCGAGGCACAAAAGCAGAAAGCCATTCTCGAAGCCGAAGGCGAGGCCGAGGCACGCGTACGCAAGGCAGAAGCTGAGGCTATTGCTATTAAAAAGGTGACGGAGGCGGTAGGTCAAAGCACAAACCCTGCCAACTATCTCTTAGCACAGAAATACATTCAAATGCTTCAAGAAGTGGCCGATAGCAAGGACGGCAACAAAACAGTATTCCTACCCTTTGAGGCCTCTGGCACACTTGGCTCGCTGGCTGGCATCAAAGAACTTTTTAAGCAATAAAGGCGCGTTCTATAAAAACACAGACCCTATAAAGGCGTTGTGCGCTTAGTAGTTATGTTCCATACAGGAGAAAGGCTACGAAGCGCACAACGTTTCTTGATTATTGCTTAATAATCAACGCTTAATAAGATTACCCAATATATCGCGTGTAAGTTCGCGCGTGATAGTGCGCGTGGCGGCAGATGTAGCATTCTTCACCACGCGGCCTGTGGCTGAGGTTGAACTTTTTCGAGTTTTCTTACCCGTCACCTTTTCACTAACAAACGCGCCGAGAAGTGTACCCAGTGTAGCAGTAATAGCAGTAACGATGGCCTTAAAGACCTTACTGATTAGGCCACCCTGCTTCTTGCCGCCGGACTTCTTGCTGGCCTTTTCATCGCTCGCATCGCTATCATCCTCATTGATTTGTTCGCTCTCGGAAAGAAGTATCTCAAAGGCACTTTCGCGGTCGTCGGTCTTGTCGTATTTACCATAGATGGACGACTGCCTAATAAGGTCTAAACGCTGCCCCTCGGTGATAGCACCTATCTGGCTCAACGGAAAGAGGATTTTTGCACGCTCCACCATCATAGGTGCGCCTTTTTCATCAAGGAACGACACCAAAGCCTCGCCCGTTTCAAGATTGCTTATCGCCTCCTCTGTACTAAACGCGGGATTGGTACGAAACGTTTGCGCGGCGGCACGAAGAGCTTTTTGGTCGTGCGGTGTATAGGCACGAAGGGCGTGTTGTACACGATTTCCTAATTGACCAAGGATATTGTCGGGCAAGTCGCTCGGACTTTGCGTCACAAAATAGATACCTACACCCTTGGAGCGTATCAATCGGATAACTTGCTCTATCTTGTCAACCATAGCCTTACTCGTGCCATCAAAGAGCATGTGCGCCTCATCAAAAAAGAAGATAAGTTTGGGCTTTGACAAATCGCCCACCTCTGGTAGCGTGGTATAGAGTTCGGACATCAACCAAAGCAGAAAGGTGCTATAAAGTTTGGGTTGCAACATCAAACGATCGGCGGCAAGCACGCTCATCACACCTTTGCCGTTCTCTGTTTGCAGGAGATCCTGGATATTAAACTCAGGCTTGCCAAAGAACTTATCCCCGCCTTGACTCTCCAGCTGGAGCAACGCTCGCTGAATAGCACCGATACTGGGCTTAGTTATCGTACCGTAACGCGTGGTGTATTCTTTGGCGTGCTGACCTACATAGTCTATCATAGCGCGCAAATCTTTCATATCGTCTAAAAGAAGTCCGCGCTCGTCGGCAATACAAAATACGATACCGAGAACCCCCGTCTGCACCTCGGTGAGTTCAAGCAAACGCGCCAAGAGGTCGGGACCCATCTGTGAAATAGTGGCGCGCATAGGGTGGCCTTGCTCACCGTAAACATCATAAAACAGTACGGGGCAAGGCTGAAACGCTGGCTTTTCTAAGCCAAACTCTTGCATACGCTTCTCAATAAAACCACTGAGCGTGCCTGTCTGACTAATACCACTTAGGTCTCCTTTCATATCAGCCATAAAACAGGGTACGCCAGCCTGTGAGAATGTTTCAGCAAGCACCTGCAGCGTTACTGTTTTTCCAGTGCCTGTGGCACCAGCAATCAGTCCGTGGCGGTTAGCCATCTTGCTATTGAGGCTCAAGGGGCCGTTGCCGCTATGAGCAACGTAGTAGCCGTATTGGGGATGGAGCATAAGGGGAGTAAGGGGATTAATGGGTTTGTATCAAATACTCTGCTATCTGCACGGCGTTCAAGGCAGCGCCTTTGCGTATCTGGTCGCTCACGATCCAGAAAGAAAGGCCGTTGGGGTTAGCCAAGTCGGCACGAATACGCCCTACGTAAACATCGTCCTTACCTGCAAGGTGGAGAGGCATAGGGTAAATACCCTCTTGCGGATTGTCCATCAAGGTAACGCCCTGAGCCTTTGAAAAAGCTTCGCGTGCCTCAACAACGCTTACCGGACGCTCCGTCTCTATCCAAATACTCTCGCTGTGAGAACGCAGGCTTGGTACGCGTACGCAAGTGGCAGACGTTTGCACATCGCTGTGGAGGATTTTCCGTGTTTCGTTAAACATTTTCATTTCCTCTTTGGTGTATCCGTTGTCAGTAAAAACATCCACTTGCGGAATAACATTGTAAGCAAGTTGATGAGGAAATTTTTTTACCGTAACAGGTTGTCCGTTGAGTACTTCGCGGTATTGCTGCTCGAGCTCTGCCATAGCGGCAGCACCGGCACCGCTGGCACTCTGATATGAGGCAATATGTATGCGTCGTATGTGGCTCAAGCGTTCTATAGCAACCAGAGCTACCACCATCATTATTGTAGTGCAATTAGGATTGGCAATGATGCCGCGCGGACGTGATAAGGCATCTTCGGGGTTTACCTCAGGCACCACGAGCGGCACATCGGGACACATACGAAATGCACTGCTATTGTCTATCATTATTGCGCCGTGCTTTGTAATGGTTTCGGCGAAACGTTTAGAAGTATCGCCGCCTGCACTTACAAAAGCAAAGTCCACACCTTTGAAGTCATCGTTTTCTTGAAGTAGCTTCACGGTGATGTCCTCACCGCGAAAGTTATAAGATGTTCCTGCGCTTCGGGACGAGCCAAAAAGCAAGAGTTCATCTACTGGAAAATTGCGTGAAGAAAGAATGCGCAGAAATTCTTGGCCTACTGCGCCGCTTGCACCTACAATGGCTACTCGCATAGTAAGAAAGAAGTGTTATGGTTTTTTAGGCGTGTTTGATATTCATAAATTCTTTATGAATTACCTTTATTTGCTCTTGCCTCTTCTCGGCATCGTTGCTTCCAGTCCCCTTGAACCGTAGCCCGCCACACCTCAGTGGAATCGAATTCAAATCTTCTCTAATACCTGAAGTGTAGTCGCCATTCTAACAAGAAAACGTAAGTAGGATGATTGAACCACAGGCTCAAAGTTCAAGGAGTGAAAGAACTACGGCTGCAAAAATAAGTAACAAAGGCGTGATTGAGAGGCTACAAGTCATATTTTCGCGCCATTCTTCGTATTTTTGCCGTCGAAAAGCGTTGTAAATATGCCAATTGTAAGCGACCCTACGTGGATTTTCTTCATAGTGCTCAGTGTGATACTCTTCGCACCGATGCTGATGAGCCGCCTGCACATTCCTTCGGTTGTGGGAATGATTGTGGCTGGCGTATTGGTAGGGCCTCACGGTTTCTATGTACTTGACTACGATGATAGTTTTGAACTCTTTGGCAAGGTGGGACTATATTATATTATGTTCCTCGCCTCGCTGGAGATGAATGTACAAGACGTGCGCCGCACACGTTGGCAGACGAGCGTACTGGGCATATTGAGTTTTCTCTGCCCAGCGTTGATGGGCCTGCTCTTGTCGCGAGTATGGGGCTTTAGTTGGGGTGCATCGGTGCTAATTGGCGCAATGCTTTCGTCGCATACGTTAGTGAGTTATCCTATAGTGATGCGCTACGGCCTTTCACGCCGACGTAGTGTAACGATGGCCACGGGAGCTACTATTGTGGCAGACGTGCTGACGCTATTGACACTCGCCGTGGTGGCGGGGATATATAAGGAAGGCGGCTCAAGCACACAGCTCATTCGTCTGCCACTGCAAGTGGCGGCAATAGGAGCGGTAATTGTGTTCGTATTCCCACGCCTGTGTCAGATGTTCTTTCGTCGGTTTGGCGAAGTCGTGGTGCAATACATCTTTGTACTCGCCTTGGTGTTCCTCGGTGCCGGGCTAATGGAACTGGCAGGCTTTGAGGGAATTTTAGGAGCTTTTCTCGTGGGTATTGTATTAGGACGCTTAGTACCTCCGTCATCGCCATTGATGAGCCACGTGGAGTTTATCGGCAACAGCATTTTTATTCCCTATTTCCTTATTGGTGTGGGTATGATTATTGACCCCTCCGCGTTTTTAGACTGGCATTTGACATTACCACTGGCATTGCTGATGCTTGCTGTGGCTGTGGGAGGCAAGTGGACAGCAGCCACATTGGCGGGAAGTTTTTTTCGCATACCCGCTGCCGATCGCAATCTTATCTTTGGCCTCACCACGAGCCGAGCCGCTGCCACACTCGCCGTGGCACTGGTAGGCTACAAAATCGTGCTTCCCGATGGCTTATCGCTACTCTCCACAGCGGTATTCAATGCGGCGATGGTGGTTATTCTGGGTTCTTGTATAGTGAGCTCGTTTGTTACAGAACGCACGGCGCGCCACATTGCTTTAGAGAAAAATGAAAACGAGCCATCCGTGCAACCAAGCAGCGAAAGGATTTTAGTAGCCCTCTCGCGCGCTGATACAGTGGAGTCGCTTATGGAACTGGCTCTGATGATGCGTGCTGCTAATGCCGCCACACAACTCTCGGCAGTGAGTCTGGTACTTGAAGACACGCCTGAACGCCACCAACAAAGTGCCGCCTATTTAGAAAAAGCCACAAACATCGCAGCCTCGGTGGGAGTTCCCCTCGCCACACACAACCGCTGGGCGGTGAACCGCACTACAGGTATCTACCACACGGCAATGGAGATAGGGGCTGGAACGTTGCTCATCAGCCTACACCGTAAGGTGCGCGTTAGCGACTCGTTCTTCGGCAAATTCACCACCGACCTCCTTTCGGCCATCCAACGCGAGGTTTTTATCTATCGCCCCGTAATGCCCTTGGCACTTATGCGCCGCATCCACGTGCTTGTGCCTAAACGTGCCGAATACGAAAAGGGATTTGTCCGTTGGGCCGACAACATAGCACGTTTGGCCGATCAGACGAGTTCGCGCGTGGATTTCTATGCCACAGCACCCACCATTCGTACCCTGCAAGACCGTTACACCCATACCGCCAGCCAGATACAAGGCGAATACAACGAATATAACGCTTGGGCAGACCTATCGCCAATCGTTCACCGCACGCGACAAGACCACCTGATGCTCATTGTTATGGCACGCCACGGCACACTTTCTTACCATAAATATATGGAGTATGTACCCGTGCAGGTGGAACGCTATTTCAGCACCCGCAATCTCATATTGCTCTTCCCCGACCAATACGATGCCACCGCCGAACGCACCGCACTGAGAAGCGGCGTGCCAGTCAGGGTAAGATAAACAGAACCTCTTCGGCGAAACCTACAATTATTGTAAATATGATAACCCTACAGAATATCCACAAATCTTTTGGCACGCTTGAAGTATTACGCGGCATTGACCTACATATCGCAGCCCACGAGGTAGTGAGCATCGTAGGCCCAAGCGGAGCAGGGAAAACCACCCTGCTACAAGTACTCGGCACACTGCTCCGCCCCGAACAGGGAGAGGTGAACATTGCTGGACAAGATGTTCTAAAACTCCGACGCGCCAGTTTGGCACGCTTTCGTGGTAAGCACCTCGGCTTTGTGTTTCAGTTCCACCAATTACTGCCCGAATTCACCGCCTTAGAAAATGTGATGCTCCCCGGCCTTATCGCCCACCGCTCGCGCCGCGCACTCAAAGAAGAAGCCCTACATCTGCTCACCTTTATGGGACTTGCCGATCGTGCCTCTCACAAGCCCAACGAACTCAGCGGCGGCGAGGCACAACGTGTGGCCGTGGCACGAGCACTTATTAACCAGCCCGATGTGGTGCTGGCCGATGAGCCAAGCGGCAGCCTTGACTCTGCCAACAAACAAGAACTCCACAACCTCTTTTTTAAATTGCGCGAGGAAACAGGCCAGACGTTTGTCATTGTCACCCACGATGAAACCCTCGCCGCTACCACCGACCGCATCATTCATTTGAAAGACGGTGTTATCACGGCGTAAATCATACAATATAATACACAGGCTCTAACTCTTTTGTACCCAAAAAACAGCCACACGATGATTCACCTCGGCAACTACAACACCTTACGCATCACTCGATTCACCGACCACGGTGCCTATCTTGATGCAGGCGAGATAGGAGAGATCCTTTTACCCAAAACCTACGTCCGCCCCGAAATGCGCCCCGATGACGAAGTCACTGCATTTGTCTATCTTGATGCAAAGGAAAAACTTGTAGCCACGTTTGAAACACCCCGAGCATGCGTAGGCCAATGCGCTTATCTACGTTGTACATGGACAAACGAATATGGTGCATTTCTTGACTGGGGCGTGATGAAAGACCTCTTTGTTCCCTTTCGCGAGCAAAAACAAACGATGGAAGTCAATCACTGCTACATCGTATATATCTACATTGACAAACAGACTGGACGCATCGTAGCCTCGGCTAAAATAGAACGCCACTTACAGCCTGCTACGCTTGACACCTACTGCCGAGGAACAAAAGCCGAAATGCTCGTATGGCACAAAACACCACTTGGCTTTAAAGTCATTGTTGACCATAAATATCAAGGACAACTCTACAACAACCAAATCCTTAACACCATTCACACTGGCGACCACCTTACTGGTAGCGTCGTATATGTGCGACCAGATGGAAAGTTAGATATGGCTATCGGTGCTATCGGACGTACCCGTTATCGCGATTTTGCCGATGAACTACTCAACGCCCTACGTCTCGCCCCTAACGCCACCCTGCCCTACGGCGACCATAGCACACCAGAAGAAATAGCCGAACGATTCGGCGTAAGCAAAAAAACATTTAAACGAGCCCTTGGCACCCTATACCGCCAGCGCAAGATAGAAATCAATAACAAAGGAATTACTGCGCTAAACATTGAACTGTAAATCATATCTCATTTGTTCACTATATTTGATTTTTATCATACGACATATCCTCAAAAAGAGTATAACATAAGCACTACACCTAAAAAAGTGCCTCAAAATCTACTTCAACCGAAATTCTTTATACTTTTGCACCGAAAAACACAAACCAAATACACATTAATTATGAAACTAATGAAACTCAAAGCAGGATTTCTCTGCTCCTTGCTGCTTCTTAGTGGCTGTGAAATGACAAACACCGCAAAAGGCGGTTTGATAGGTGGTGGCGGCGGTGCTGCACTCGGAGCGCTTGTCGGCGCATTAGCAGGCAAAGGCAAAGGTGCTGCTATTGGCGGTGCTATCGGAGCCGCAGTGGGTGCTGGTGCAGGTGTTCTCATCGGAAACCGTATGGACAAAGCCGCACGCGCTGCCGCATCCATCGCCGAAGCAGATACCGAAGTGCTTGAAGACGAGAATACCGGCTTGAAGTATGTGAAAGTGACATTCGACAGCGGCATTCTCTTCGCTACAGGAAAGAGTACGCTTAGTACCACAGCACAAAATGCCCTTACAAAGTTTGCACAAAACGTAATGGCACAAAACCCGGATATGGACGTAGCAATCTTCGGTTACACCGACAACGTAGGTTTTGGCCGCCAATACACTGCTGAACAAAACGCACAGAAAAACGTAGAACTCAGCAAACAACGCGCACAAGCAGTTTGCTCGTACCTGCAAACTCAACTTGCTACTATCGGTGCTACAAGCACACAGATTAAAACCGTTGATGGCCTTGGCGAAGCCAACCCCGTAGGCGACAACAGCACCGCAGAAGGCCGTCAGCAGAACCGCCGCGTAGAGATATTCCTCGTAGCAAGCGATGCCCTTATTCAACAAGCAGCACAACAGAACAGCTAAAATACGCACACATCAACAATGACTTTGTTGTAAAACAATAGTCACTCACGCATAGAGCCGACACTTTCCCGTAAAGTGTCGGCTCTATGCGTGTTGTTCAACTACATCATTATTTACCTTTTCCAACAAACAAAGCACCCCATTTTTCGGGTCTTATTCAATAGTGTCCTAAATAATTTTCAAAAAATTGAAGGAAGTTGTTTCCATTAAGGC
>CALFJG010000061.1 GCA_937877625.1 uncultured Prevotellaceae bacterium | reverse complement strand
GAATTAGGAATAGACATAGAAACGTACAGCAGTAACGATTTGGTTAATTGCGGCGTTTACAAGTACGTTGAGGCCCCGGACTTTGCTATATTGCTTTTCGCGTATAGCGTTGACGGCGGGCCGGTGCTTTGCGTTGACATAGCACAGGGCGAGAAATTGCCCGATGATGTATTTGCAGCCCTGACAGACCCGGACGTTATCAAGACCGCGTTTAACGCCGCCTTTGAAAGAATCTGTATTAGCGTCTATTTCTTTGGGGGTAAACTCTTAGACCCGGCGCAATGGCGTTGCACGATGGTATTAGCCGCCCGGATGGGCTTACCGCTTTCGTTGGGGCAATGCGGCGAGGTGCTACGTTTGGCAGAGGGCAAAATGACAGAGGGTAAGGCCCTGATTAGATACTTTAGCGTACCCGCGCCAAAGACAGGCAAACGGCATCTACCAAGCGACGCGCCCGACAAATGGCAGGTATTCAAAGAGTACAATATTAGAGACGTTGAGG
Organism: uncultured Prevotellaceae bacterium; assembly: GCA_937877625.1. Taxonomy (GTDB): domain Bacteria; phylum Bacteroidota; class Bacteroidia; order Bacteroidales; family Bacteroidaceae; genus Alloprevotella. Next base: position 1,438 of record CALFJG010000061.1, on the reverse strand, counting down.
TAGAACAAGCCATTAAGAAAAAGGTACAGCGTCTAAAGCCCGCCGCCTTTGACGAAGATTTGTACGTAGCCGACCAAGAAATTAACGACCGGGGCGTGATGATAGACCGCGTTTTGGTAGATGCAGCCGCCCGGTTTGACGAAGAGTATAAGGCCGAACTACTGAAACAGGCGCAGCAGCTTACCGGCATGGATAATCCCAACAGCCCGGCGCAGATTAAGGATTGGCTACACAAGGTAACGGGCTTTACCGTTGCAAGTCTCAACAAAGCCAACTTAGACGATTTGGATAAGAAACTTATCTATTGGCCCAAGGCGCAGCAGGTTTTGGCTATACGCAGGGAAATGGGTAAGACCTCTAACAAGAAATACGAGGCTATGCAGAAATGCGTCTGTAACGATGGCCGAATACACGGACTTTTGCAGTTTTGCGGCGCAGCACGTACAGGCCGATGGGCCGGTAGGTTGGTACAGGTGCAGAACCTACCGCAAAACCATTTGGAGAGTTTGGACTACGCCCGCAGTTTGGTACGTCAGGGCGACTTAGAAGAGTTTGAACTAAACTACGGTAACGTCACTTTCGTACTTAGCGAGTTGATACGCACGGCGTTTATTGCCGCGCCCGGCCACACTTTCCACGTTTGCGACTTTTCGGCTATCGAGTGCAGGGTTATTGCATGGTTGGCCGGTGAAGAATGGGTATTGGACGTATTCAGGACTAACGGCGACATCTATTGCGCCAACGCCTCTAAGATGTTCAAAGTACCCGTAGAGAAGCACGGACAAAACGCGGAACTACGCCAAAAGGGAAAGATTGCTACTTTGGCGTTGGGTTACGGTGGTGGCGTTTCGGCTTTAGAGGCAATGGGCGGTAGCCGATTAGGACTTACCGAAGCCGAAGAAAAACAGATTGTAGCCCTTTGGCGTGACAGCAACCCGCGTATAGTCAAGATGTGGAGCGTTATAGAAAGGGCGGCTTTGACGGCCATTAAGACCGGCGAGAGCGTAACGGTATATCGTAATATCGTTATCGGCAAGCGTTGGGGTATGCTTACTATTACGCTACCGTCAGGGCGCACTATCTGTTACCCACGCGCCGAAATAGGCACAGAGTATAACGATGGATGGCGAGGCGACCACGAAATAATAGAGTACGAGGGCCTTAACCAGACTACGAAGAAATGGGGCAAGGTACGTACCTACGGCGGTAAACTTACCGAGAACATAGTACAGGCCGTAGCCCGTGACATCTTAGGCATCGTAATACTACGCGCCAAGGCCGCAGGGCTTAACGTGGTTTTCCACATTCACGATGAAATAATAGTAGAGGCCACGCCCGACCAAACTTTGGCCGACGTTGAGGCCCTGTTTAGCAAACCGATTGAATGGTGCAGAGACCTACCCCTGAAAGGTGCAGGGTACACTACGCCGTACTATCT
>CALFJG010000060.1 GCA_937877625.1 uncultured Prevotellaceae bacterium | reverse complement strand
GATGCCCCTCGGCGCGCCCGTTCTGAAAGTGGGCAAGCCTTCGTGTCCTGCCGCCGTGGAGGCCGAGCACAAGGTGAGGGAAGGCAATCTCGTCTGGGCCAGGGCCCGTCTCCTGAAGGGCGGCGTGGACACGTTCCTGTTCATGCCGTATGTCTACGCCGCGTCGCCCTACGTGGACGGAATGCGCGGCATCGCGTTCGACACGGACGTAAAGGACGACCAGGTGTACGCGCCCGAGCTGCTCGTGTTCGCGTCGATGGAGGACGGCTCGATGTACCTTGCGCACGCGGGGCGGTCGCTCGCCGAGAAAGGCCGCGAGCGTTCGTATGTGCCGTTCACGTCGTTCGGGCGACACGGCCACTCCGGCAAGACGACGACCTTCGACCCGAAGAAGGTCCGCCAGTTCCGCATCGGCTTGATTTTAATAATTGCTTTGTTTCGTTAACGCCAGTTTGTTTATTGTTCGGCGTTAGTGAACTTTAGTCGTTCTCCCTCGGCGGTAACATTTACGGGCAACGCCCTGTTGATGTTTCCGGAGAGTATCTCTCGGCTCAGGTCGTTGAGGAAGAGCGATTGTAGTGCGCGCTTCACGGGTCTTGCCCCAAACTCGGGGTCGTAGCCTGCCTGGGCGATAAGGCGTATAGCCGTTTCGTCCACACAGAGGCGTATGTCTTGCTCCGACAGGCGCGCCACGACGCTATCTACTTGGAGGCGCACAATGGCTTCTATCTGTTCTTGCGTGAGCGGGCGGAACATAATTATTTCGTCAATGCGGTTGAGAAACTCCGGGCGTATTGTCTGCTTAAGCATCGCAAGGACGTGTTGCTCCGTGTGGCGCAACGTGTCCTCGCTCTGGCTCTGGGCGAGTTGCTGCTGTATATATTGTGAGCCGAGGTTTGAGGTCATTATGATGATGGTGTTCTTAAAGTTTACGGTGCGCCCCTTGTTGTCGGTCAGCCGCCCGTCGTCGAGCACCTGAAGTAGCGTGTTAAACACATCGGGGTGCGCCTTCTCTATCTCGTCAAAGAGTACGACGCTATAAGGTTTGCGCCTGACGGCCTCGGTGAGCTGTCCGCCCTCGTCGTATCCCACATAGCCCGGAGGGGCACCCACCAGTCGGCTCACCGTGTGCTTCTCCTGATATTCCGACATGTCGATGCGCGTCATCATTCCCTCATCGTTGAAGAGGAACTCCGCCAGGGCTTTTGCCAGCTCCGTCTTGCCCACACCCGTTGTGCCGAGGAAGATGAACGAGCCAATAGGCCGCTTCGGGTCCTGCAACCCTGCGCGCGAGCGGCGCACGGCATCGGCCACGGCGCTTATGGCTTTGTCTTGCCCTACTACGCGGCGGTGGAGCTCGTCTTCGAGATGGAGCAACTTTTCACGCTCGCTTTCCATCATACGGCTGACGGGGATGCCCGTCCAACGCGCCACGATTTCTGCTACGTCGTCGGCGGTGACCACTTCCTTGACCATCGCCCCGCCGCTTTGTTTTTCCGCCAGCGACGTCTGGATGCGGCGGTTCTCGTCTTCGAGAGCCTGAAGCCGCCCGTAGCGTATCTCCGCCACACGTCCGTAGTCGCCCTCGCGCTCGGCACGCTCGGCATCGAAACGTAGGCGTTGCATCTGCTGTTTGTTTTCTTGTATCTTACTGAGCAGGCCGCGCTCGCCCTCCCAACGCGCTTTGAGCGACGACACTCGCTCGCGCAACAGGCTGATTTCGCTTTCCAACGTCTCGAGTTTGGCAGCGTCGCCCTCGCGACGTATGGCCTCGCGCTCTATCTCCAGTTGGCGCAGACGGCGTTGTGCCTCGTCGAGCTCCTCGGGCTGGCTGTCGTGTTGCAGACGCAGGCGCGCCGCCGCCTCGTCCATCAGGTCTATCGCTTTGTCGGGGAGGAAACGATCCGAAATGTAGCGGTCGCTCAGACGTACGGCGGCGATTATCGCGTCGTCCTCGATACGCACGCGGTGGTGGTTCTCGTAGCGTTCTTTAAGCCCACGCAGGATGCTGATAGCGTCCTCAGCCGACGGCTCATCGACCATCACCGTCTGGAAACGCCGCTCTAGGGCCTTGTCTTTCTCAAAGTATTTTTGATACTCCTCAAGCGTGGTGGCACCGATGCTGCGCAGTTCGCCACGTGCCAAGGCGGGTTTCAAGATGTTGGCGGCATCCATAGCCCCGTCGCTCTTGCCCGCTCCGACCAGCGTGTGGATCTCGTCGATAAAGAGGATGATGCCTCCCTCGGCGGCTTTCACCTCGCTAATGACGCTCTTGAGGCGCTCCTCAAACTCTCCTTTGTATTTAGCACCGGCGATGAGAGCCCCCATGTCGAGGCTGTAGAGACGCTTGTCCTTTAACCCCTCGGGCACGTCGCCCCGGACGATGCGCCCGGCCAGACCCTCTACGATGGCGGTCTTTCCCGTGCCGGGCTCGCCCAAGAGTATAGGGTTGTTCTTCGTGCGCCGCGAGAGTATCTGCAAGACGCGACGTATTTCATCGTCCCGCCCGATGACCGGGTCGAGCCTGCCTTGACGCGCCTCCTCTACCAGGTTGCGCGCATACTTTTCCAGAGCCTGATACTGCGCCTCGCTCTCGGGGGTATCGGCCTTGTGCGTGCCACGAAGCTCTTTGGTGGCGAGCAGCAACACCTCGCGGCTCACACCGGCATCTTTCAGCACCTGCGAGGCCGTACCGCCTTTCTCGAGCAACGCCACGAGTAGTGCCTCCAGGCCTACATAGGTGTCGCCCAGTTCTTTTGCCACCTCCTCGGCGCGCACGAGGACGTTGTTCGTCGCACTGTCGAGGTAAGGCTCTGCTCCTTCCACACGCGGCAGACGGTGCAACTCCGCCTCGACAACGCTCTTCACACGAGCACTGTTCGTACCCGACTTTCCAAGGAGGAACTCTGTGACGTTCTCCCCCTTCGACAAAATGCCGGCGAGCAGATGAAGCGGCGTCACTGCCTGGCCGTGCCCGCGGCTTACCCAGGAGACAGCCTCCTGAAGGGCTTCCCGGGCTTTGATTGTTAGTTTCTCTAAATTCATAGTCTTTTTGATTTTTAATAATTTGCGGTTGAAAATAAAAATTGTCGGTTGCAGACTTCCAATTGTCGGTTGCAGACTTCCAATTGTCGGTTGCGCGTTTCCAATTGTCGGTTGCACGTTTCCAATTGTCGGTTGCGAACTTCCTGATACGCGGTAAATAGACCATCAGAAGCCGAGCCGTAGCGTACGTGCCGCTTTTGGCTTTGCCTATATCTTTCCAAAAAACTTGCCACTCCGACCGGCGCGCCATTTTGTCAGACAACACACCCTCGCCACTGGCATTTTGTCAGCAGCGCATAGTGGAAAAGCATTAACCGTCGCCAATGAAAATCGCACCAAGTCCCTCAAAGAAATTTCAAAGTCCCTCAAAGAATTTTCATAGTCCGAGAAAGAATTCAAAGTGTGACTATATTTGTAAAAACATAAGTTATATTGCTAAAAACATAAGTTATATTTTTACAAATATAGTCACACTTTGAATTCTTTAAGGGACTATGTTTTTTCTTTGTCCTACCTTAAAGTTTTTTCCTCCGATTTCGTAGAAAAGGCATTTGCCGATAATAGAAAACATCGGCGCGAGGCAGAAAACTTTTTCGCGCTCGTGCGTATTATTAAGGCAGTGCGTCGAAAATTCGTCCGAAAGTAGTATCTTTGCCGTGGCATTGTGAAAAGCGACAAACAAACACTAAATAAACAATATCCTATGAACAAAAGCGCATTACAAATCTCGCGTGCCGCTTATCAGCCCAAGCTCCCCCGTGGCTTGCGCGGCGCAGTGAGCGCAAAGGAAGGCGCGCCCACCGAGAGCGTGGCCGACCAAGCCGAAATCAAAGCCCTGTTTCCCAACACCTACGGCCTGCCGCTCGTAGAGTTCGTACCCGCCGCCGAGCAGCAGGCGTACGAGCCGCAGAACGTCGGCGTGATACTCAGCGGCGGACAAGCCCCCGGCGGACACAACGTTATCTGCGGCATTTTCGATGAACTGAAACGCCAAAACCCGCAGAGCCGCTTCTATGGCTTTCTGATGGGGCCCGGCGGCCTTGTTGACCATAAGTATGTGGAGCTCACCGCCGACATCATCGACGAATATCGCAACACCGGTGGGTTTGATATGATAGGCTCCGGGCGTACGAAACTCGAGGAGCAGTCACAGTTTGAGAGCGGCCTGCAGATACTCCGCCAACTCGGGATAAAAGCCCTCGTTATCATCGGCGGCGACGACAGCAACACCAACGCGTGCGTCCTGGCCGAATACTATGCTGCCAAAAATGCCGGCGTGCAAGTCATCGGCTGCCCCAAGACCATCGACGGCGACCTAAAGAACGAGCAGATAGAAACCAGTTTCGGGTTCGACACAGCATGTAAAACCTATGCCGAAGTGATCGGAAACATACAGCGCGATGCCAACAGTGCCCGCAAATACTGGCACTTCATCAAACTGATGGGACGCTCCGCCAGCCATATCGCACTGGAGTGCGCACTACAGTGTCAGCCCAACATCGCCATCATCTCTGAGGAGGTGGAGGCTAAGGAGCAGTCGCTCCAAGACATCGTTGACTATATAGCAGGCGTCGTGGCCAAGCGCGCACAGGACGGCAACAACTTCGGCACAGTGCTTATCCCCGAGGGGCTCATAGAATTCGTCCCCGCAATAAAGAAACTCATCAAAGAGCTCAACGACCTGCTGGCCACACCCGCCGCCGCCGAAGCCACCGCCGACAAGAGCGGCGACGAGATAGTGGCCTGGGTGAAAGCACACCTCAGCGCCGACAACGCCGCAACGCTCGAGAGCCTACCCGCCGGCGTGCAGAAACAACTCGCCCTCGACCGCGACCCACACGGCAATGTGCAGGTGTCGCTCATTGAGACGGAGAAGCTGCTTAGCGAGATGGTGGGCCGCAAGCTCCAGGAAATGAAAGCCCAGGGCACATACCGCGGCAAGTTCTCGCCGCTGCACCACTTCTTTGGCTATGAGGGCCGCTGCGCCGCCCCGTCGAACTACGACGCGGACTACTGCTACGCCCTCGGAGTGAGTGCCGCACAACTTATAGCCAACGGCAAGACCGGCTATATGGCTATCGTCAAAAATACCACCGCTCCCGCCGAGGAGTGGGTTGCCGGCGGTGTACCCATAACGATGATGCTCAATATGGAGCGACGCTCGGGCAAGATGAAGCCCGTGATAAAGAAAGCCCTCGTGCGCCTCGACGGAGCACCCTTCCTGGCCTTCGCCGCCCAACGCGAGAAGTGGGCCAACGAGACCTGCTACGTCTATCCCGGCCCGATACAATACTACGGCCCCACCGAGGTGTGCGACCAGACAACAGCCACGCTACGCCTCGAGCAAGGAAAATAGACGGTATAGACCCCGCGTGAATGTTGCATAGCGGCTTTGTTGACAACAAAGCCCTCCCGCCTCAAGCAGCGTGGGCATCGCGCCCGACACATAATAAGCAACGGTATCACCGTTCGGGCAACGATGCCCACGCGCAACGGGGAGCGAACGCTGCTAACGACATATAACCGACAAACAACGTTTCGCCCCCGAACAATATCCGAACCCCTTACTCTCTACTCCACACATGCTCCATCCGATAACGGGAATCCCGTTTCCCACAAAGCCAACCCTTGCACGCCCCAAGGCCTTCCGCTGGGTCTATGCTCTGGTGGTGGTGTTGGTGGTGGGGTGGGGCATCTTCCTCTACACCTTTTCGCGGTCGTACAACAATGTGTGGCAAGCCGTTTATCACAACGGCGGCATCCCCGACGGATACGACATACGCGGCATTGATGTCAGTCACTACCAAGGCACAATAAATTGGGAGCGCGTGAGCCGGGCAGGCATCCACGACGCACCGCTCTCGTTCGTCATCATAAAAGCCACCGAGGGCGAGCAACTGATGGACCACCAGTTCCGACGCAACTTCCACGAAGCCCAACGCTACGGATTGCTACGCGGAGCATACCACTACTTCTCGCCCTCCGTGTCGGCCACCAAGCAAGCCGCACACTACACCGACAGCGTACCTCTCGAGCAGGGCGACCTGCCACCCGTGCTCGACATAGAAGAAGCCGGCAACCTCAGCGCGGAAGAAGTGCGCGACGCAGCACTGACGTGGCTGCTCCTTATAGAAGACCACTACGACGCAGTGCCGATACTCTATACCAACCTGCGCTTCAAACAACGCTACCTCAGCGGAGAGGAGTTCCAACGCTACCCTTTCTGGATAGCACACTACTACGTGCCGGAGCTCACCTACGACGGACAATGGAAGTTTTGGCAACACACCGACCGCGGACGCGTGCCAGGCATACAAACCTTTGTGGATCTTAATGTGTACAACGGGTCGATGTACGACCTACAACAACTCTGCATACGCCCACACGAAGAAACGGCGGGCGGATAGACACTCCCGAAAAACAGACAGAACGAAATGCTCATCGCACCCTCATTGCTCGCTGCTGATTTTGGTCACCTCGCCGACGAGGTAGAGCGGCTCAACAACAGCCCTGCCGACTATCTACACCTTGACGTGATGGACGGCGTTTTTGTACCTAACATCTCCTTCGGATTTCCCGTGATGGAGGCCATAGCACGCGCGGCACGGAAGCCACTTGATGTCCACCTCATGGTAGTTCAGCCCGAGAAGTACACACAGCGCGTGGCCCAACTCGGAGCACGCATAATGAATGTCCACCAGGAGGCCTGCATACACCTACACCGCGTCGTCGGAGGCATACGACAGGCGGGCATGCTCGCCGCCGTGACGCTCAATCCCGCCACACCGCTCGCCACCATAGAGGATGTGCTCGACGATATCGACATCGTGATGCTCATGAGCGTCAATCCCGGCTTCGGAGGCCAATCATTTATCAACCACACCATAGAGAAAGTGGCACGCCTCAAAGAAATGATACTGCGAAGCGGGAGTGGCGCACGCATCGAGGTAGATGGTGGCGTCAACCGCCAAAATGCTCACAGCCTGGCACAAGCCGGGGCCGACATACTCGTTGCCGGGAGCAGCGTGTTCCGTGCTGACGATCCCGTAAAAGAGATTCAAGCACTCAAAGACGTACAACAGTAGTACTGCGTTGTAGCCCCAACAACCACCGTCCCCAAAGCGTCAGAGACGGACAAGAGCATTGTGTCTCAGAACAACTACTCAACTTCTATCTTTACTCCGCGAAGTGAAATGAACGCCGAAGACGAACTCCTTTCTTTGCCCGACATCCTCTCGCCTGCCGAGTTGCTACAAATGATGAGCCTCTTACGCGAGAGCCGACGCATAGTTATCACCGCACACCACGGACCCGACGGCGACGCCGTGGGCTCGGCACTCGCCTGGGGAGCATACCTGAAGAAAATCGGCAAGAAGGTGAGCATCTGCCTGCCGAGTTGGTATCCCGACTTCCTACGATGGATGCCCGGCAGCCAAGACATAATAACCTATTACGACAACGCCTCAGCCATACGCCAATTGCTCGCCGAGGCCGACCTCGTTTGTTGCTTAGACCTCAACAACCTCTCGCGCCTTAACCAGATGGAAGAGGCCGTAGCCGCCACCAAAGCACCACGCATACTGATAGACCACCACGTAGAGCCGCAGACGGAGCAATTCAAACTTGTCGTGTCGCGACCGGATATGAGTAGCACGTGCGAACTCGTGTTTCGCATCATCTGGCAACTCGGAGGATACGAACACATGTCGCGTAGCACGGCAGCCTGTCTATATACCGGTATAATGACCGACACGGGTAATTTTTCCTACTCCTCAAACGACCCGCTACTCTTCCTCTCGGTGAGCCTCATCATGCGCAAGAACATCGACAAGGAAAGCATCTATAAAAAAATATATCACTCCTGGTCACAAGGGAAATTCACCCTCTGGAACGACACCTTGTCGCAGTGCCTCTCTTTCCACGCCTCGGGACACGCAAGCGTCTTTACCCTCACGCGCGAGCAGATGAAAGCACACAAATTCCTCCGAGGCGATGCCGAAGGCTTGGTGAATGAGCCGCTAAAAGTGCGCGGGATGAAACTATCTATCTCCCTGCGCGAAGACACCGAGGAGAACGTGGTGCGCGTGTCGCTACGCAGCACGGCCGGCTTCCACTGCCGAGAAATGGCAGAGCGTTTCTTCAATGGCGGCGGCCACGAGGATGCCGCCGGGGGAAAACTACCGTTCCCCATAGAGGAAGCCCGCAACACCGCTATAAAAGCCATTGAAGCCTACGAGACACAACTAATTAACAAGCCCTCTCCTTCATAAAACAACAACCAGCGTTGGCCAACAACTATTGTCACAACGCCAAAGTCTTACCCGCACACAAAAAAAAAAGTCCGACCCTCGCGAGTGAAGGTCGGACTTTGAATAATGAAGGTCGGACTTTGAAAAATGAAAGTCGGAGTTTGATAAATGAAGGTCGGACTTTGATAAAAGAGTTGGACTGTTTTTCTTGATGTTCGCCCTTCTATTGTTTACTTGCAGATTTCTTCGTAATCCGCTGCCGAGAGCAGGTTGTCGAGTTCGGCGGTGTCGGCGAGGCGCACCTTGATAATCCAGTTTTCAAAGGCATCCTGGTTGACAAGCTCGGGCTCGTCTTCGAGTGCCTCGTTCACTTCTACCACCTCTCCGCTGACGGGGCTGATGAGGTCGCTGGCTGCTTTTACGCTCTCTACTGCACCAAATTCTTCACCAGCGGTTACTTCGTCGCCCTCTTCGGGCATATCCACGTAAACCACGCTGCCGAGTTGACTTTGTGCGTAGTCGGTGATACCTACATAGCCGAATTCGCCTTCGACTTTTACATACTCGTGGCTCTCAGCGTAATAGAGCCCTTCAATAACTTTTGCCATAAGTTTTATTTAGGTTTTAGTTTTTTTGTGGGGTTATTTCTTATAACTCTTCTGGTAGAAACGTTTTTTACATACGATGCCTTGGCGGGCTTTTCCGTGTATCATCACGCTGAGTGGCGTGTCGAGCTTGGCATAGGCGGCATCGATGAGTGCCATACAGACGCTCTCGCCGGTGCAAATGCTTTTGTAGCCGGTGGTGACGTAGCCTATCTCACGCCCCTCGGCGCAGACGGGATAGCCGTGGCGGGCAATGCCTTTGTCGGTGAGTTTGATGCCTACGATTTTCCGCTTCACGCCGTTGGCTTTTTGGTCGGCGCAGGCTTCTTTGCCGATAAACTCCTCTTTATCAAGTTTTACAAACATAGAGAGCGCGGCCATCACGGGACTTATCTCGTTGGTTAGCTCGTCGCCATAGAGGGGTAGGCCCACCTCAAAGCGCAGCGTGTCGCGGCAGCCGAGGCCACACGGCTGTACGCCGGCGGCAATGAGTTTGTCCCACGCATCTTGAATAAAGGCGTGCGAGCCGTACACCTCAAAACCGTCCTCGCCCGTATAGCCCGTGCGCGACACGATGATGGTTTCGTTGCCCACCTTTATTTCTTTGAACGTGTAGAACACGAGTTCGGCACACGCCAGACCGAGTACGGGCTGCATCAACGCTTCGGCCTTAGGACCTTGGATGGCTAACTGGCCGTAGTAGTCGCTCTGGTTGTCGGCTGTGGCGTTGAAGCCTTGGATGTTTTCTTGTATCCAGGCGTAGTCCTTGTCGATGTTCGCGGCGTTGATAACAAGGAGGAAGTCGTTCTCGCCCATCTTATAGACGAGCAGGTCGTCCACCGTGCCTCCGTGGGGATAGAGCATCATTCCGTAGAATATCTTGCCCGCCTCGGCTCCGCTCACATCGTTGGTGAAGATGTGTTGTACAAAACGCTCGGCATCAGGGCCGGTGACGCGCACCTCGCCCATATGACTTACGTCGAAGAGGCCTACCTCGTGGCGCACGCAGTTGTGCTCGGTGGTGATATCTTTGTAGTAGAGCGGCATGTCGAAACCGCCGAATGGTACCATATTGGCACCAAGAGAAACGTGCCTATCGTGTAGGCAAGTGGTTTTGTCCATAAGGTCGTTATTGTTGTTTTAGTTGTTCGGAAGTCTTAGCCTTAAAACGTTATCAGCAGAGTAATGTGGAGTGAAACGTTTTGTAGTTTGTGTGTTGTGGTTCGGTGATGGTCTTTGATTGGCTTTATGATTTATGTGTACCCCCACAGCACTTAGTTGACTACGGCTTGACGAAGTCGTTTCACGAGCAAAAGTACAATGCTTTTACACGCCTTGCAACTTTTTGTGCTAAATTTTGTGTTTTGTGGCGAAAAACCGTGGCGGGTATTAGATACTTGCGAGCCACTCAAGCAGGGTGTCTTGCGAGAGGCCGCGCAGTGTTTCGTGGAGGGAATACTGCTTGGCACGCGCCATCAACTGTTCTTTGGTGAAAGGAGTTCCCTTGAAGGCTTTTGTGAAGGCCGCAGCGGCATCGCGGAGTTCAAAAAAATCGCCGCTAAGGTTCACGTCCTCCACCAGTGAGCCACGCAGCAGAAAGCGAAGTTCTATGGTGCCGCAGCCGTCAATATGTGTGCGCAGACATTCGTCGGACGACTTGATGTGGCCAAAAAGAAAGGCTTCTTCGCGATAACTTTGTTCGATGTGTGTTATCGCTTTGATGTCGTTGTGGGAGAGTAGGACACAGCGGTCGGTAAGTAGGGCGGTGAGTTGCTGGCGTAGGTCGTAGATGCTGCCGCTGAAAAAGTCTTTGATAAACCCTACGCGCCGTCTCACGCTTTGTACACCCTTTGCTTTTAGTTTCTCGGGGTCGGGACGTAGCGCGCGTTGCATCGCCTCAAGGTTGGTGTCGTAGAGCATTGTGCCATGTACGATGTTGTGGCCAGCGAGGTGGTAGAAGGCATTACCACAGATTTTCTGCCCGTTCTGTAGCACAATGTCGTTGCGCCCCGTGGCCTGAGCCGTCACGCCAATCTCAGAAAGCGAAGCCGCCACGGCCTGAGCATACGCGCGAAAGAGTGTCTCCACGTCGCCCGAACCCGTCACTACGCTCCACATAATGTTGCTATCATCGGCAAACACCGCGCCGCCACCGCTCTTGCGTCTTACCACGTCAATGCCCTCGGCGGCACAGTAGTCGAGGTCGAACTCTTGGTGCGCCAGCTGGTTGCGACCCATCACCACCGTGGGAGGCACTATCCAGGAAAACAAATAACTGCCTGTGTCTAACGTTTGTGCTACATACTCCTCGGCGGCTAAATAGAATGTAGCACGGCGCGAGCCTAATCCCTCGGGAAAACGCACCTCGCAAGCGGGAAATAGTGTGTGGGGCATAGATGCTTACGCTATAGATACTCCCTTGCTGCCAAAAGCATTATGCAACGGAATGATGCCTATTGGTCTCTGTGTGGTTTAAATCGCAAAACCAGTCGTTCAGACTGGTTTTATAGTGTAATCCTCCTTAGAGCCGAGACGGGGACTCGAACCCCGGACCTACTCATTACGAATGAGTCGCTCTACCAACTGAGCTATTTCGGCATTGCGGCTGCAAAAATAAGGCACGGATAAGGATTGAGCAAATGTTTGACAACAAAAAATAATAAATTTCTCCGTTCCGGGCTTCCTCGTGGCAGTTTTTGTTAAGAGCGTTCTATAAATCATTCAAGATGTGACAGCGATGAAGATCCCTTAGCGGAAGGCCGCGCTTTGTTTGCTTTGCTTGCTACGTCGCAATGTCTTTCATTGCTCCCGAGGCTTGAATTATTGTCTGTTTGAAAAAATCGTAGGAGTACTTCAAGGCATATTTATAGAACGCGCCTTGGTTGGGAAGCCTTATTGTATGCCTAAAAGTTTGTGTGTTTGGAGCGAGAGCGACCACTCGGGATGTGCGATACACCACGCTACAGCTTCGGCAGTCGTTTTGTGGTTTTGGCAGGCATTGCCAGTGTCGCACGGCTGTACGTAGCGGTGGGTGGCAGCGATAGCGAGGTAGCGTGGAGCGTTGACGCTAAATGTATCGGTGGAGGTGAAGATGGCTTTTAATTCGTCGCAGCGTGGCAACACTACTTCTGCGCCGTGGGCTACGAAGGCAAACTTTGGCGAGAGGGTTATCCAGTCTATGTTGTCGGGCAAGGAATGTGTGCCGTTGGTTTCTACGGCCACGAATTTCCCCGCGTCGTGAAGGCGGTTGATGAGCGTTGTGGTAAGGAACAAGGCGGGTTCACCACCTGTGATAACAACATGGCGTGGCTTATAGGCTGCGATACGTTGTGCGATTTCTTCTTCGCTGCGTTCTTGGCCGTTTTGGTGCTTCGTGTCGCAAAAGGGACACTGTAAGTTGCAGCCGCTTAAGCGCAGGAATACGGCGGGCGTGCCAGTGAAATGACCCTCGCCTTGGAGCGAAAGAAAAATGTCGTTTACACGCATAGTTAAGTAAAGGAAGAGTTCTAAGGCCGATAAGGAGGTTCTCTCTTTGTTTTTACGAACTTATCTATCCTCTTTTTCATAAACGGCTACATTGCCTTCGCTTTCTTGAAAACGTACTTTGTAGCAAGTAGGGATTTGCTGGCAAATCCAACGGGCGATGTTTTCGGCGGTGGTGTTGAAAGGAAAAATATCGTTGAGGTATTTGTGGTCAAGAGCCATTACTACCTCTTTGATTGCCATAAAATCTACCACCATCCCATTCTCGTTCAGTTCGGGGGCGGCACAATAGACAGTGACTACGGCGTTGTGGCCGTGCAAGCCGTTGCACTTGCTGGGATAGGGGAGGCTGAGGTTGTGGGCGTAGGAAATCTCTATAGTTTTGCTGACGTAAAACATTATTAGTAACGATTATGTTAGTCAATAAGACGCAACGTATAAATGCGGCTCAAGGCTTCTCTAAAACCTTGTATTCTGCTTTGACGAATGGAAAAGAGTATGTGTGAACCCTCGGTGGTGTAGTTTTGCGACTTTATGGTGGCATTGTGGTTTCGTGCGATGCGTAGGCAGACGTCTATATTTGTGAAAGGAGCGAAGACAAAGAGTTCGTCTTCTATAATGCGTTCTTCTATCGTAGCCGCTTCGAGCGCCAGGCGCGCGGCTGACTTATATGCTACGGCGAGACCACCGGTGCCGAGTTTCACACCACCAAAATAACGCACCACAGCAACTACCGCTTCTGTTATCTCCATAGCCCGTAGTTGGCCGAGGATGGGTTTTCCTGCCGAGCCGCTCGGCTCACCGTCGTCGTTGCTACGGTTCTCAGCGCCATCACTGCCGAGCATATATGCCCAGCAGACGTGGCGGGCATCGTAATACTCCTTGCGTTTGGTCGCTACAAAGGAAAGTGCTTCCTCGGCGGTGTCGGCATGGGCGGCAAAGGCAAGAAACTTAGAGCGTTTCTCGGTGAAGACGGCTTCGCCCGAGCAGGCTATGGTGCGGTAGGTGTCCACACGTGTGCTTAATTAAAATAGTAGAGGAAGGTGCAAATACCATCAAGCGCGTGTTTTTTCTGCCCCTCGATTTCTATTGTGAATTTTATCTCAGCCTTGCACGTCCCGCGTAGGTTGGCTATTGCTGCCAGAGCGGTGACGAGGCGGATACGTTGCCCGCTGAGAACGGCCTGCCCGAAACGCATCTTGTCCATACCATAATTTACTTGCATTTTGAGGTTTTGCACGTCAACTATTTGGTTCCACATGTGTGGCAGGAGTGAGAGCGTGAGGTAGCCGTGGGCGATGGTCTGCCCGAAAGGGCCGTCTTTGGCACGCTCGATGTCAACGTGTATCCATTGGTGGTCGCTGGTGGCATCGGCGAATTGGTTGATGCGCTCTTGCGACACTTCTACCCACTCACTTGTGCCGAGAGGCTTTCCCTCATACTGTGCAAACTCCTCGTAGGAGCCTATGCGTAGTTTTTCCATTGTGTTGTGTGTAAATGAAAGATGTGAAGATGTGTGCTATTTCAAAACTAATTTATAGAACCCACCTAATTAGTTTCGCGGCAAAGGTACGCTTTTTCTATGTTCTGTGTTTTGGGGAGTAGTAAAAACGCTTTCTTTCGGTTTTTCTCCTTACTTATTTGTGCCTAATCCCTCTTTTTTTACTGCTGCACACAGAGGAAGCGTCAAGGCTAAGCACCCTGCTGCTCCGATAAGAATGACAATAGCCGACGAAACCATTACGTCGCCTACCGAGACCAGTGGGCTTGCAATGGCTCCTGCCACAAAGCCTGCCGCTCCGAAGATGGCACTGGCCGCTCCCGCATTGGCACGCTCGGCATCAAGGGCGATGGCGGTGGCCACGGGTTGCATAAGGCCGAAACTTGTAAGCATATATACGTAGCACGGCATAAGTACTGCAAGTGGCATTCTAAACCACTGGCACACCGCCACGAGAGAGGCAGCAACGAGCATATCTATAGCACCCCACTTTAACGCTGTGTTGGGATGGTGGAAACGTGTGGACAGGGCCGAGCCGACACCAATCATCAGCGATGAAAGTCCAAAGCAGAGGCTGAACTCAAAAGGGGAGAGCCCGTACACATTTTGGAAGATGAAGGGCGAGGCACTGATAAAAGCGAAAAAAGCAAAGAACGTAAACATCATCGCTGTGGCAGAGAGTGTGAAGCGACGATTGCGAAACACCATAAAGAGGTTTCCGTAGGTACGCAGTATGTTTTTCTGCGAACGTGCGGCACGTGGCAAGGTTTCTTTCAGACGCATACTACAAAACGTAAGCACAATGCCCAAGGCTAAAAGCAGGGCAAACACTCCACGCCACGATGTAAAGTTTGTCATTGTGCCTCCTATTATCGGAGCTACTACGGGGGTTATGCCGTTGATAGCCCCCAGTATGCCCATAAAGTTTGCCAGCTCTCTGCCAGTGAACATATCCGTTGAGATACTCTTTGAGAGAACTACGCCTCCTGCTCCGCCGAGGCCTTGTAAGATACGCATCACGTTGAACGCTACGATGTCAGGCGAGAGCATACACCCTACGCTTGAAAGGGCGAAAAGCATCATAGAAGCGATGAGCAATCTGCGGCGACCATATTTGTCGCTCAGCGGGCCGATAAACACTTGCCCTATTGCGAGGCCAAACATACCAGCTGTTAGGCTCATTGCCACGGCTGCGGCAGACGTGGCGAAATAGGTCTGCATCTCGGGTACAAGTGGCAGATAGAAGTCGGTGATAAAGGGGCCAAAGGCCGTGAGCAATCCCAGTGTGAGCGGCACAAAAAAGCCGATTTTCGTTTTCATTATATATATAAAGGAGTGGAGTCTTTCGGGCTATCCTCCTTTCTAAAAAAAATAACGGGACACCAACAAGCCCTACCAGGCTATGCCTCTTGAAAAAGGCGCAGCAAAAGTACGAAAAAAATGTTTTAGCGTGCTAACACTGCGTTTCTCAAAAAAGTTCTTTCAAACAAAAAAGCCCTTCTCAAGACGGATAAGGAACAGCAGGGCTATACAATTGAGTTAAGAGTTTGACGGGAAAGAGAGTTTGGGTTGCGCTTGACGGAAAAAGAGGCGGAATTAGCGTTTGTTAATATCGCGCATACTAAACTCGCAGCCACAGTACTGTTGGTTGTAAAAACCATATAATTTAAGCAGAGCGTTTCTTCGCTCTTGAAGCCCACCTTTGCGCCAATTCTGCGCCCAGAAGTGTGTGGTGGGTACGGCTTTTTCAGCAGCGTAGCCCGCTTGTTCTATCTGCTGCAAATTCTTCCAACGCGACGAAGCCAGTGTGGTAGCAAACCACGTGATGCCCCTTTTTCGGGCTTCTTGGGCAGTGGCTAAGAGGCGTATAGCAAAGCACGTCTCACAGCGTTTGCCGCGTTCGGGCTCATCTTCTAAACCGCATACACCATTTCGCCAAGCCCGATGGTCGTAATCGCCGTCTATCCAACTTATGCCCAAGGCTTCGGCGTGGCGTTTGCTCTCTTCTTTGCGAGTGGTGTACTCCTCAAGCGGAAAAATGTTGGGGTTAAAGAAAAAGATGGTAGGGCGTACCCCTTGTGCCAATAGCCACTCCACAATAGCCGATGAACAAGGGGCGCAGCATGCGTGAAGCATCACGTGGGTTAAACCAGTCGGAATTGTGAGTGAAGAGGCTTTTTGTTTCATTAGCTTGCGTCTTAGCGGCACAAAAGTACCCTCTTTTACGCCGAAAAATCAAAAAAAAAGCAGCAAAGTTTGGAAATCTTCGCAAAAATGCTACTTTTGCACGCCGATTATTATCAAGGTGTCCTTGTAAAGACACCGCTGGCGTGTGAATAGCCCGCTTCTTTGGCCGGAACGGGTGGTTCGGGAATCGTCAGGTGAGACCAATAAATGAAACCAAGAATTAATCAAATTCAACTCTAAAGTGGACACACTTAGCTACAAAACCATTTCCGCCAACAAGGCCACAGTCCAAAAAGAATGGGTCGTTGTTGACGCTACCGATCAGGTGCTCGGTCGCCTCGGCACACGCGTAGCCAAACTGCTTCGCGGTAAGTATAAACCCAACTTCACTCCCCATGTAGATTGCGGCGATAATGTGATTATTGTCAACGCAGAGAAGATTGTGCTGACGGGCAAAAAAATGACCGACCGCATTTACTACAGCTACACGGGCTATCCCGGAGGACAGCGCGAGAACACCCCCGCCACCATTCTTGCTAAGAAGAACGGTGCAGAACGTTTGCTCCGCCGTGTGATAAAGGGTATGCTTCCCAAAAACCGCCTCGGTGCTCAGCTGCTTCGCAACCTCTACATCTACGAAGGAAGTGAACACCAACACCAGGCACAGAGTCCGAAAGCGATAGACATTAACCTCCTTAAATAATAGCACCACAAATGGAACAAATCAATGCAGTAGGGCGCCGCAAGGCTGCCGTGGCTCGCGTCTTCGTCAAGGAGGGCACAGGCAAAATTGTTGTAAATAAACGCGAACTCAGCGAGTATTTCCCGTCTTCAATCTTACAATTCGTAGTAAAGCAACCGCTCGCTTTGCTCGACGTGTTGGAAAAGTATGACATTAAAGCTAATCTTACCGGTGGTGGCTTTACCGGTCAGTCGCAAGCCCTTCGCTTAGCAATAGCTCGTGCTTTGGTGAAAATCAATGCCGATGACAAGAAAGCACTGCGTGCCGAAGGCTTCGTTACTCGCGATAGTCGCAAGGTGGAGCGCAAAAAGCCGGGTCAGCCCAAAGCCCGTCGTCGCTTCCAGTTCAGCAAACGTTAATACGCACCCGTTGCGTAGCCTGAACTACTGGCCACGTTTAGCATCCAAACCACCGCGATTTGCCCCGTCAGGACAAATGATAGAGCAACTACCCGGTGGCTGGTTGGGAAAATATATGCGCTCGCTCCTATGTGTTACCTTATATATATATGGAGTAAGCGTGGCTCAACAACAAGGAAAGTAAACAAACACACAACACACATTTTTTATGTCAAGAACAACTTTTGACCAACTGCTTGAAGCTGGTTGTCACTTTGGCCACCTCAAGCGCAAATGGAATCCCGCAATGGCTCCCTATATCTTTATGGAGCGCAACGGCATTCACATCATTGACCTCCACAAAACAGTAACGCTCCTTGATAAGGCTGCAGACGCACTGAAAGGTGTAGCACGCGGTGGACGTCGCGTACTCTTTGTGGGTACTAAAAAGCAAGCACAAGAACTCATTGCCGAAGCTGCTAAGAGCGTCGGTATGCCGTATGTGACGGAGCGTTGGCCGGGTGGTATGCTTACCAACTTCCCCACGATCCGTAAGGCTGTGAAAAAGATGGCCACTATCGACAAGATGACAGCAGACGGCACATTTAGCAATCTCTCCAAGCGCGAACTGTTGCAGATTAGTCGGCAACGCGCTAAGCTGGAGAAGAACCTCGGAAGCATTGCTGACCTCAACCGCCTTCCCGCCGCACTCTTTGTAGTAGATGTGATGAAGGAACACATCGCTGTAGCAGAGGCTAACCGTCTCGGCATCCCCGTATTTGCTATTGTTGATACCAACAGCAGCCCCGACGAGATAGACTTCGTTATTCCAGCCAACGATGATGCTTCCACCAGTATCAAACTTATCCTGGACACTTGCTGTGCCGCCATCAAGGAGGGCATAGAAGAGCGCAAAGCCGAAAAAGCCGACGAGAACGCTGCCGCTCAACAAAATGAGAGCGAGGCATCTGCAGCTCGTGGCGGACGGCGTCGTACTTCTGGACGCACTCGAAAACCCGCCGAGGCAACAACCGCCGCTGAAGCAACCGCCGCCGAGGAAGTAGCTCCTGTAGAGGAAGCCACAACCGCCGCCGCCGAAGCCACAACAGCAGAAGAAGTAGCTCCTGTAGAGGAAGCCGCAACGGTAGAGGAAACAGCAGCTCCTGTTAAGGAAGAGACTCCTGCCGAGGCAGCAAAGCCCGAAGCAGAGTAATTATAATGACTAATGTTTGCTAAAATAAACTCAACCCCCCAAAATCTTTATTCTTAGAGAAATGGCAATTTCAATAGAAGATATCAAGAAGCTTCGCGCCCTTACCAATGCCGGTTTGGCCGACTGTAAGAAAGCACTTACCGATGCCAATGGCGATATGGAAAAGGCTGGTGAACTCATTCGCGAGCGTGGTTTGGCTATAGCTGCTAAGCGTAGCGACCGCGAGGCCAGCGAGGGCTGTGTACTCGTGAAAGTGGATGGCAACTTTGGTGCTATTATCGCTTTGAAGTGCGAGACCGACTTTGTGGCTCAGAATGCCGACTTCGTAGCCCTCACCCAGCAAATCCTTGATGCAGCAGTGGCAAACCGCTGCAAGACGCTTGATGAGGTGAACGCTCTGACAATTAATGGTGAGAGCGTACCTGCTTTGGTAACTGCACGTAGTGGTGTTACCGGCGAGAAGATGGAACTTGATGGCTATCTCACCGTAGAAGGCGAGAGCCTTTCTGCCTACAACCATCAGAACAAAAACCAACTCTGCACACTTGTAGCACTCAATAAAGTAGTGGCCGAGGAATATGGTCACAATGTGGCTATGCAGGTGGCTGCTATGAATCCCGTGAGCATAGATAAGGACGATGTGCCCGAGGCTATTCGTGAGCAAGAGTTCAAAATCGCCGTGGAGAAGACACGCGAAGAGGGCAAGCCCGAAAAACTCGTTGAGCAGATTGCACAAGGACGTATGAACAAGTTCTACGCCGAGCAATGTCTTCTTCGTCAAGCCTATATTATGGATGGTAGCCTCAGTGTAGGAAAATATCTCCAACAGGCTGACAAGGCTTGCACCGTTACTGCTTTCAAACGCTTCACCTTGCGTGCCGAATAAGGCACAGACGTTTCTCGTCTAATTATTATTAAGTTCTTCCTTTGTGGATTTTGTTCTGCGAAGGAAGACTTTTTTTTTGGCTGTCGGCTAAAACGTGCAAACGCCTCAAATCTCTGTCCGCAATGCCGATAAATAGGCGTTGCGGATATATGTGTTTGATACATCTAACTATGTATCTGCTTGCCGAAATAATGAGAAGAGCGAGCGTCCCCGACCACAGAAGCGCATACTTGCTGTGGTCGAGGACGCTCGCCGAAATGTCATTATAATGTTATTGCGGTTGAGGAAGGCCGCGTTCCAAACTGAGCCCAAAAGCTCAATTTAGTTGTTTTCAGGACGTAGTTTACGTACTGTTTCTCCGGTACGCCACATTTCGCTCTCTCGCAGTTGACGGAGTTCTTCTTCGAGTTTCTCGCGGTAGTCGGGTTGAGAGTTGCTGTCGATAGAGATTTGTGCTTCATTTCCGCTTGCAACGCTCTGGTAGAGGCGTTCCATCACAGGTTTGATGGCATCGTGGAACGGCCCCATCCAGTCGAGTGCGCCGCGTTGTGCCGTGGTGGAGCAATTGGCATACATCCAGTCCATACCATTCTTTCCTACCATAGGCAGGAGCGACTGTGTAAACTCTTCTACCGTTTCATTGAATGCTTCAGAAGGGGTGTGGCCGTGCTCGCGCAGCGTTTCATATTGAGCGAGGAAGAGTCCCTGTACCGCACCCATCAATGCGCCGCGTTCGCCGGTGAGGTCGCTATAAACTTCGCGTTTGAAATCAGTCTTGAAGAGATAGCCGCTCCCCACGCCGATACCGAGTGCGAGGGTGCGTTCTTCGGCACGTCCCGTGGCATCTTGGAACACGGCATACGAGCTGTTTAGTCCACGTCCTTCGAGGAAGAGCGTGCGCAGGCTGGTGCCGCTGCCCTTAGGTGCTACCATTATGACATCAATGTCGGCGGGGGGTATGATGCCTGTACGTTCCTTGTAGGTGATGGCAAAGCCGTGACTGAAGTAAAGTGCTTTACCTGCTGTGAGGTGTTTTTTGATGTTAGGCCATTGGGCTATTTGTGCGGCGTCGCTCAGGAGCATACATATAATCGTGGCACGCTCGCAGGCTTCTTCAATGCCGAAAAGCGTTTCGCCGGGTATCCAACCGTCGGCCACCGCTTTTTCGTAAGTTTTTCCCGGGCGTTGACCCACGATGACGCGGAAGCCGTTGTCGCGTAGGTTGCAGGCTTGTCCGGGGCCTTGTATGCCGTAGCCAATAACAGCGATTGTTTCGTTTTCGAGTACTTCGCGGGCTTTCTCTAAGGGGAATTCTTCACGCGTTGCCACTTCTTCTATGACACCGCCAAAATTAATTTTTGCCATTTCTCTTATGTGTTTTTTGGGGTTTGTTTTGTTTATTGTTGGATAGGTGTGTTGTCGTAGTACTGAAACATATAGGGCTACTTGTTTCTGCCGCTTGTGGCAACAATTCATTGGTTCTGTATCTCTTCGCGCTTGCGCCGTTCGAGAAGCACACTCAGTTCCTCGTTGGCCGAGCGTGTGACGGCTACTATGCCGCTACTGACAAATTGAAGCATACCACCGGCCTCACGCAGCTTGTGGCGCAGGGCTACGATGTCGTTGGGAAGACCCTCGATGCTTACAATACTGAAAGCAGAGTTTACTTCTACTATCTTAGCATCGTGTTGGCGTATGGCTTTGCTTATTTCGTGATTTTCGGTCAGACGAGCGGTAGAGATTTTGTAAAGGGCTTGTTCCATCACATACACCTCGTCTTCGGTGTAGAAGCGTGCAAGCACTACATCGATTTTCTTTTCTATCTGCTTGACGAGTTTCTTCATTTCTGCGACTTCGCTGCGGCAGGTAACGGTGTAGCGATGAAGGCCGGCATAGCCAGATGGCGACACATTGAGGCTCTCGATGTTGAGTTGGCGTCGTGTGAAGACGTTTGTAATTTGATTGAGTACGCCGGCGAGGTTCTCGCTTACGATAATCAGTGTGTACCACGTTTTGCCGTCGTTGATAACAGGAAACTTTGTTGCGGCATTGGTGGTGGTCATCGTAACATTTTCAGAGGCAAAGGAATTGTTTGTCATTGTTCTTCTTGTGCTGTTAGCATCATATCGTCAACGTCGTGTCCGGGGGGGCACATCGGCATCACGTTGTCTTCTTCCATCACGGCGCATTGCAGGAGGTATGCACCGCGTGTTTGTATCATCTCCGTGATAGCCTCGTCAAGGTGTTGGCGTTGTGTGATTGTTCGGTGTGCTATGCCATACGCGGCGGCTATTTGTTCGTAGTCGGGGTTTAGCATCGGCGTGAAGGAGTAGCGGTGTTGGAAAAAGAGTTGTTGCCACTGGCGCACGTTTCCGAGGTAGTTATTGTTTAGGAGGATGATTTTCACAGGTGCTCTTTGTTCCATTATGGTACCGAACTCCTGTATTGTCATTTGTAGCCCGCCATCGCCGATGAAGAGGCATACCTCGCGCTCTGGTGCGCCAAACGTGGCACCAATGGCGGCGGGTAGCCCGTAGCCCATAGTGCCCATGCCTCCAGAGGTAACAACGCTGAGCGGCTGTGAGAAACGGAAATAACGAGCTGCAAACATTTGGTTTTGACCTACATCGGTAACCATAATAGCTCGGTCGTGAGTGAGCTCGGACACGCGGCGTATTACTTCTCCCATACGCAGTGGGCCGTCGGTGGGATGGATTTGAGGCTCTATGACGATGCGTTGCTCTTGGTCGTGATAAGGGCGGAAGGCTTCGCGCCAGGCTGGGTGTTTCTTTGTGTGAACAAGTTTGGTCACTGTGGCGAGGGTGTCTTTGCAGTTGCCAAGTACCGCCACATCTACTTCTACGTTCTTATTGATTTCCGAGGGGTCGATGTCAAAATGTATCTTTTTTGCCTGACGTGCGTAGGTAGAGAGCTTCCCCGTGATGCGGTCGTCGAAACGCATTCCCACAGCGATGAGCAGGTCGCATTGTTGTGTCATCTTGTTGTTAGCCAGCGAACCGTGCATGCCGAGCATACCCATATTTAGCGGGTGTGCGGTGGGCAGGGCTGAAAGGCCGAGGAGGGTGCAACCAGCGGGGGCGTCGATCTTTTCTATAAACGTTTGTAGCTCTTGGTGTGCATTGCCCAGTTCTACGCCTTGCCCCACAAGCACCAAAGGCCGTTCCGCTTGTTCAATGAGTTTTACAGCCGTTTCTATGCTCTGTGCTTCGGTGTGTGGCACGGGTTGATAGCTGCGTATAAAACGCACGCGCTGTGGTTCGTAGTCCACCTCTTCAATTTGTGCGTTGCGGGTGAAGTCGAGTACAACGGGTCCGGGGCGTCCGCTACTGGCTATATAGAAAGCGCGGCTTACTGCCCAGGCTACATCTTCGGCGCGGCGTATTTGATAGGCCCATTTACAAACGGGTTGCATCATATCTACTACATCAACCTCTTGGAAAGCATCGGTGCCGAGCATCTGTGCGCCGACTTGGCCGGCGATAACCACAATCGGTGTGCTGTCAATCATTGCATCTGCCACACCAGTGACGGTATTCGTTACGCCGGGGCCGCTTGTGACGATACAAACGCCGGTTCGTCCGCTCACACGGGCATAGCCCTCTGCGGCGTGTGCTGCGCCTTGCTCGTGGCGCACGAGAATATGGTTAAGGCGTTTGCGGTAGTCATAGAGGGCATCGTAGGTGGGCATAATGGCTCCGCCGGGGTAGCCAAAGATTGTCTCTACGCCTTCGGCAAGGAGCGATTCCATAAGGATACGTCCGCCGCTTAGTTTCTGCTGCATTATGATAGGGTGTATGTTTTAATTACGGTAACGACAGATTTCTGTTAACCTCTTTTACCAACGTCAGCAAGTAAAAAGGCTTACGCCTCTCTCACGCCGCCTTTGTCGGCACTGGCAACCATAGAGGCGTAGGCGCGCAGGGCTTTTGTTACTTCGCGCTTTCGTTGTAGTGGCCGCATAGGGCGTTGGGCGAGTTCTTTATCGTTGAGGCGCACATTGATAGAGCGGGCGGGGATATTGATATCAATGATATCGCCATCAAGGATTTTGCCGATGGCTCCACCGCTGGCCGCCTCGGGGGAGATGTGTCCGATGCTTAGGCCAGAGGTGCCGCCGCTGAAGCGTCCGTCGGTGATAAGTGCACAAGCGGTGCCGAGGTGACGGCTCTTAAGGTAGCTGGTGGGATAGAGCATTTCTTGCATTCCGGGGCCGCCGCGCGGTCCTTCGTGTGTGATAACAACTACATCGCCGGCCTTTACCGTGCCGTCCAAGATACCCTCGCAGGCATCTTCTTGGCTATCAAAGACGCGCGCCGTGCCACTGAATATCCAGCAACGCTCATCAACACCTGCCGTCTTTACCACGCAACCGTCTTGGGCTATATTGCCGAAGAGTACTGCCAGCCCGCCATCTTGCGTATAAGCATGCTGTAGGTCGCGGATGCAACCGTGCTGTCGGTCGGTGTCAAGAGTTTTATAGCGTACACTTTGGCTGCCCATTGTGGTGGAGAATTTCTCGCCGGGGCCTGCGGAGTAGATGTCATAGGCCGCTTGTGGAATTTCTGCGCCGGTAATGCAATAGTCGTTGATGTCTTGTCCGAGTGTTTGGCCTGTAACGCGCTTGACATCAAGCGTAAGCAGGTCGCCTTTTGATAGCTCGCCCATTATGCCGAGTATGCCGCCGGCCCTGTTGCAGTCCTGCACGGCGTAGCGCATTGTGTTAGGCGAAAGCTTGCATATACACGGCACACGGCGGCTCAAGGCATCAATGTCGGCCATAGTGAAGTTTGCGCCTGCCTCGCGTGCCACGGCCAAGAGGTGGAGTACGGTGTTTGTGCTGCCACCCATAGCAATATCGAGGGTCATTGCGTTGAGCAGTGCCTCGCGTGTGGCGATGGAGCGGGGCAGGAGTGTGTCATCGCCATCGCGATAGTATTTCAAGGCGTTTTCCACCACCAGGTGTGCGGCGCGCTTAAAAAGTGCTGTGCGCTCGGTGTGGGTTGCCACGATTGTGCCATTGCCGGGCAGCGAAAGGCCGAGGGCTTCGGTGAGGCTGTTCATAGAGTTGGCGGTGAACATACCGGAGCAGGAGCCGCAGCCGGGGCAGGCGTTGTTTTCTATCTCTGCAAGGTCGGCGTCGCTAACGGTGTTGTCAGCACCTTTTACCATCGCCGTGATGAGATCGACGTTCTCTCCGTGCCAGCGTCCCGCCTCCATGGGACCTCCGCTCACAAAGACGGTGGGTATGTTCAAGCGCATAGCGGCCATAAGCATTCCGGGTGTCACTTTGTCGCAGTTGGAAATACATACCAAGGCATCGGCTTTGTGGGCACGACACATGTATTCTACACTATCGGCTATAATGTCGCGCGAGGGCAAGGAATAGAGCATACCATCGTGTCCCATCGCTATACCGTCGTCAACAGCTATGGTGTTAAATTCAGCGGCGTAGCAACCGAGACGTTCTATCTCGGCTTTTACTTGTTGGCCTATTTCGTGCAGATGGGTATGGCCGGGCACAAACTGAGTGAACGAGTTGGCTATGGCAATTATGGGTTTTCCAAATTGCTCGCGTTTCATCCCGGCGGCAATCCACAAAGCGCGCGCCCCAGCCATACGGCGTCCTTGAGTGCTTTGTGAACTATGAAGGGGAATTTTGTAGTTAGGTGTGTCCATAATAGGTAATGGTTAAGCCAGCACGTATTAAATAAAAAAAGGAGTGGTGAGTGTCTCTGCTTTTGAAACTTTTCTTCGTTGCAAATTTATGATTTTGTGACAAATTGTGTTTCTTGCTTGCTTGTTTTCGTTGTAGATGATAAGTGGATGTGTTTTTTTTCTTTCAAAAAGTAAGGCACGCTTTGCAAATAGCCTTGCGCAAAGGCTTTGTGATTTTTTTATTGAAAGGCGTGAAAGGGAAAATTTATCGGACGGATTTTATACTTACTCGGACGGATTTTATACTTACTCGGACGGCTTTTAAACTTAGTCCTTTTGATTTTAAAATCAAAGGCTTTGATTTTAAAATCAATCGGATTGATTTTAAAATCAATCGGACTATGTTTTTACGCGGTCGGACTATGTTTTTACACGGGTCGGACTATGTCTTAAAACGGGTCGGACTTTGTTTATTCATTTATGCTTCGGACGTAGAGTAATGCCCCTGAGCGTGCAGGCGGGCGTAGCTATGTTGTTGCCCTTATAGGGCAAGCAGTCGAGCCGCTGGTATTTATTGATGCTGTAAGGCTGTTTTTCGGCATTTTTACGTATTAGGCACGCTATTCTGGCGACAATTTGTATCTTTGCCCTGCAAAACCCCGTTACTTTTTTGTGGACTATACTTTCCCCTCTCTTCTACTGGAACGTGCTGTGTCTGAGATATCCAAACTGCCAGGCATAGGTAGGAAGACCGCCCTACGTCTCGCGTTATATCTCTTGCGCCAAGATGCTTCTCAGGTAAATGCGCTTGCCGATAGTTTGGTACGTCTGCGCCTTGACGTGAAGCACTGTCATATATGCCACAACCTCTGCGACACCGATACGTGTGAGATTTGTGCCAATCCTCTCCGCGATGCCACAATGGTATGTGTGGTGGAGAATATCAGCAATGTGCTAAGCATTGAAGCCACAGGGCAGTATCGGGGCTTGTACCACGTGTTGGGCGGGGTGATAAATCCAGTGGAGGGTGTCACGCCTAATCTGTTAGAGATCCAAAGCCTTATCGAGCGTGTGGATGCTGGTGGCATCAAAGAAGTGATTTTCGCGCTTAGTCCTACGATGGAGGGCGATACCACGCAGTTTTTTATTACGCGTAGGTTGGCAGGAAAGAAGGTGTTGCTAACAGCCCTCTCACGAGGCATCAGCGTGGGTGACAATTTGGACTACACCGATGAAGCCACCCTCGGACGCGCTCTTGTGGCACGCACGATAGTGAAAGATACTTAGCCCCTTTTAATGATATAGAAGATAGTATGAACTCTCTGCGTTTTCATCAACTCCTTTTTGCGCTCATACTTTTATTCACGGCCACGTATGCTACACTCTCAGAACTGAGCGTATTGCCGTCTGGTTTTCTCGGTGGTAATGGGCAGTGGCAGTATGTGTTAGATGTGTTATGTGTGGTGCTTTGCATTGGCGGCACTTATACAGCCTTGCGCCTGATGTCGTTTGCTAAAACCAGGCGCGAACTCGCCCTGCACGGAGCATCGGCCTATTTTAAGTGGGACGCCCTAAGGCTTGCTATATTAGCCATTAGTTTGTTTACGGAGGTGTTTGTTTATTACGCCACACTGCAAAGCCAGACAGCACACTACGCGCTAATGATTTCGCTCATTGCTGCCGTGTTCTGTTTTCCCTCACAGCGCGAAGTAGTCAGCCTCACGCGCAAAGATTCATAGGACTGCCTCGTGAAAATCTCGGTTATCATAGTAAACTACCAAGTGGCACGTTTTACGCGTCAAGCGGTGCAGGCCTTGCTCGCACAAGAGGGCGACGTGGCTCTTGAGGTGTTTGTGGTGGACAATGCGAGTGCGGACAACTCGCTTGCTTATCTGCGCACACACTTTCCTGCTGCGGCGTTTCCTCAAATACATATCATTGATGCGGGTAGTAACCTTGGCTTTAGTCGTGCCAACAACCTGGCGGCGCAACAGGCTACGGGCGATTATATCCTCTTTCTAAACCCCGACACCATCCCAGCCGAGAACCTCCTCGTACAACTACTCGAGTTTGCCGAGCTACATACCGATGCGGGTGCCGTGGGGGTGAGCATGACGAACGACGACGGCACGTTTGCCCCGGAGTCGCGCCGTGGATTGCCCACGCCGTGGACTGCTTTTTGTAAGATGGCAGGCCTCACCGCCGTCTTTCCGACATCGCGTCTTTTCGGACGTTATTATATGGCCTATATGCCGAGCGATAGGCCCCACGCCACCGAGGTGGTCAGCGGAGCGTGTATGATGGTGCGAAACGATGGGCGCAAAGCGTGGTTTGATACCGACTATTTTATGTATGGCGAGGACATAGACCTGTCGTATCGACTTATGCAAGAGGGAAAGACGAACTACTATGTGCCTGCCTTACTCATCCATTTTAAAGGCGAGAGTACCAACAAAACGAGCTATCGATATGCTCACGTCTTCTATGGTGCGATGCTTGTGTTTCTTCGCAAACATTTCCCGCACTATGCTTTTTGGCTTCGCCCTATAATATACGCCGCTATAGCAGCCAAAGCACTAAAAGGTTGGCTCAACGGGCTATGCGTAAGTCTGAACTATCGCTTCAAGCGTCATAAAGTTTGGCTGCAACCACGTGCCGCGTATTTTGGCTCACACGGCGAACGGTTTCAAAAGTGTGCTGATGACTTGGCCTGGCGAACCACAATCCATCGTGTTAATGCCGAAGGACACACGACGGAAGATGTGGCGCAGTACGACTTTGTGGTTTATGATATAGCGGATTACACCCGCTGTGCCATTATTCGTTTGCTACAACAGTCGGCAGGCAAAGTGAGATTGGCACTCTACGACAATGCTACGGGTGAAATCATTTTTCATGGTGCCGAAAACGGTCGCAAACTACAACACCAATGACGCTCCCTATACATCTGCGCGCCTTAGAGCCCGAAGACTTGGAATGGGTGTATGCCTTAGAGAATACGCCCGACGTGGCTGAGGTGTCGGCAGACCACGTTCCCGTGTCGCGATATGCCGTGCAGCGATATCTTTCTCAACAACCCGCAACGCCTCTTGAGACAGGCGAACTGCGATTGGTAGTATGCACCGGCGATGATGTTGTAGCAGGGCTCATAGACCTTACTTCTATTGATTTTTATAACGCCCACGCCGAGGTAGGTATCGCTCTGATACCGTCGTTTCGCAAACAAGGTGTGGCACAGCAAGCCTTGCAAGCCATTGAAGCCAAGGCCCGGCAATTAGCCCTCTGTGTCCTTACCGCACACGTTCCTGTCCATGTGGCCTCCTCTGTCCGCCTTTTCCAACGCGCCGGCTATACCCTGATAGGTACGCTCCCGCAGTATTATAATGGGCAGAACGGGCGCGAAGACGTACTCCTCTTCTTGAAAGAGATTTAGCCCTTTGCGCGGGGAGATGAAGAAAAGAAAAGGGGCTTAATGGAGTTTATCGCTTTTCCATTAAGCCCCTTAGCGTATCTTTGAAGTAGATTAAAATCTGCAATAAACCTGCACGCCCACGGAGTTGTAGTTGCGGTCGTTGCTGGTCTTGTCGTGCGTATAGTCGTACTCGGCCTGAATAAAGAGGTTCTTGTTGAAATAGTAGGTTAGTGCCACCTCATATATTTGCTTGAGGCTATTCCACGACTGGTTGTAGCGATAGCAGTCCCAGCGTGTGCTCAGTTGAAAACCATTATGGCGGGGAAAAGCACCTTGTATGTACCACGCATCGGCGTGCTCAGGTGCAGCCGCGTTGGTGACACAGCGTCCTTTGCTCCAGACGTATTCGCCACGCACTTGCCAGTCGCCCATATATTCGGCACTGAGTCCCCAGCGGATGCGGTCGGTGGAGGGGAGTGTGTTTTCCGCACCACTATATTTCTCATAGGTGTATTTGCCGTTCCATCCAAATCCGCCAATTCGCATTCCTTTCACGGGCGAAATCCAGAGGCCGCCAATAAGGTCTTTGAAGTTGTCTTTGTCGGTGTGGTTCACGCCCTGACCGTTGAAGAAGCCCACTTGATAATGGAGGAAGCGATGGCCATCGGACATCGGGAAGAAGTCGCCTTGCAACTGAACACCCACATCGCGTCCGTTGCAGGCGTGCTCGCCCACGCGGTCGCTAAAGCCGATGAGTTTCGTTGTAGCCTGTGAGTAAGCTCCGAAGCCCACGTCAAGCGGGTTCATAGGGTTTTCAAAACCAAAACTGCGCTTAAACTGACCGAGTTTTACGCGCAACTCCTTGAACTTCTGCCACTCTACAAAGGCATCAACGATGCGTGCGCCTTTGTCCTCACCGGGTTGGCCATTGACTTGCAGTTGCAACTTATAGTAAAAATCTTTGAAGGCGTGGCCGTCCACATACAGACGCACGAGGCGGAGGTCGAATGTGCTGTTAGATTTCTGTCCTTCTTGATCGTTGTACTTATATGATCCGATGATGTAGCCGCCAAACTTAATGTCGCTACCTGTGGAGGCAAGGGCATCTTGCACAGCGTTGTAGGCTGTGGCAAAGGACGATGTCTGAGGTTCGTTTGTTGCAGTACTATCTGGCTCAATAGGCGTTTCGGACTCGGCGGAAATCACTTCGGCACGCAGAGTGGCTGTGATGAGGAGGCCGAAAGCAAGTAGAAGAATGGTTTTTTTCATAATGGTCGTGTGATTTATGATGTTTTGCTTTGCATACGTCGGTTTTAGCCTTGGCGATACTTCTTCGCCTGCGCTTGAATGAGTGCCGTGTCGTTGAAATAGTCAATGCGCATAGCTTGACGTACTTTGTTTAGTGTGCGCATAGCCGCTGTGCGAGCCTCTTCACTGCCGCGTTGCAACATTTCATATACGGCGGGGATATCTTGTTCAAACTGCTTGCGGCGTTCACGAATGGGGGTGAGTTCGGCATCAAGGATTTTTAAGAGGAACTTCTTTACTTTCATGTCGCCGAGTCCACCGCGTGTGTAATGCTCTTTCAGAGCGTCAAGGCTTTCGTATTCAGGCCAGTACTCTGCAAAATGTTCGGGACGGCAGAAGGCATCAAGATACGTAAATACGGCGTTTCCTTCAAGGTGGCCAGGGTCTTCCACGTGGATGTGTGCTGGATCGGTGTACATTGACATTACTTTCTTCTTGAGTGTGGCAGCATCATCGCTTAGATAGATGCAGTTGCCGAGGCTCTTGCTCATCTTTGCCTTGCCATCAGTACCGGGCAAACGCAGGCACGCGGTGTTGTCGGGGAGGAGAATACGGGGCTCTACTAATGTGTCGCCGTAGATATGGTTGAAGCGGCGCACGATTTCGCAGGTTTGTTCCAGCATAGGCTTTTGATCCTCACCCACGGGTACGATGGTGGCCTCGAATGCTGTAATGTCGGCGGCTTGACTAATGGGATAGGTGAAGAACCCTACCGGAATACTCTCACCGCCGAAACCGCGCATTTGTATCTCGGTCTTTACCGTGGGGTTGCGTTGCAAGCGCGACACGGTTACCATATTCATATAATAGAAGGATAGTTCGCACAATTCGGGTATTTGCGACTGGACAAAGATGCACGTCTTTGTCGGGTCAAGCCCCACGGAGAGATAGTCGAGGGCTACCTCTATGACGTTCTCGCGCACTTTGTCCGGGTTGTCGGCATTGTCGGTGAGGGCTTGTGCATCGGCTATGAATACGAACATCTTGTCGTAGTCGCCTTCGTTTTGTATCTGTACGCGACGACGCAGTGAGCCAACGTAGTGGCCAATGTGTAGGCGTCCCGTGGGGCGGTCGCCTGTAAGGATTATCTTAGACATAGGAGGAGTGGTGGGCTGATGGTCTTTTTATTTGTCGATGTTTACACTGCCGCTACCTATCTGTTGACCATCGGTAAAGATATAGGCGGAGTAAGTGCCTGGATTGAGAAACTCGTCGGCACTTACGTGTAGTGTTACACGAATATCCTCACCCGCATATTCCACAGTACGTTTTGCAGAATACTGAATGGTCTTGTCGTGGTATTGGAACGTCCCGGCCGGGGTTATCACCGTGCCTCCTTGAGCCATTAAGCGTACGAAGACGGTGCGGTTGCCGGT
This sequence comes from uncultured Prevotellaceae bacterium, assembly GCA_937877625.1. Classification (GTDB taxonomy): domain Bacteria; phylum Bacteroidota; class Bacteroidia; order Bacteroidales; family Bacteroidaceae; genus Alloprevotella. The sequence continues at coordinate 6,041 of CALFJG010000060.1, read as the reverse complement.
TCGTGCGGTGCTGTTACGTGCTATAGTAAAGGAGATGTCAAAACCTTTAATCTCTTTTGTCTTACGGGCTTCTTTACCATTTTTCTTCACGGGGCGTACGCTCACACCGGTGGCATTTAGTCGTGCTGCCACGGCTACTTGCTGCGAGAGGCGGTTGCGCTCACCGGTGAGCTCGTCGGCACGCTCGCTCGCAGCCCCTGCCTGACGGCGTGCCTCATCGCGCTCGGCCACCAGTGTCTCGTTGCGACGTTGCAGGGAATCTACCTGGCGTACATAGTCTTGTAAGACGGCGCGCACGGTGGTGAGCTCTTCACGCAAACGACGAATCTCTGCAGCGTTACCTTCGCGCACGGTGCGAAGCTCTGCAAGTAGGCGGTTGGCTTCCTGCTCTTTTTCTTCCAGTTGGCGGCGCAGTAGCGTATCTTTCACCTGAACCCTCAGCACACGATACTGCTGTGCGTACTCTTCATATTCGTTCTCCATCTCGCGGCGGTCGAGCTCGGCCAACTCGCGCAGTTCGTTGAGCTCGGCTTGTGTGCTGTCGTTATGGGCTTGGCGTAGGCTGTCGGCAATAGCGGCGGCGGTGTCGCGACCCGTCTTTTGCCGGCAACTACCTAAACTCAGCAAGAATAAGCCTAAAACGAGCAGAACGGAAAGTGTGTGCAACCTATTAGACATATATTATATATGGTGTCTTGCGGAAAGTTTAATCTACAAAAGTTATCCAATTATGTGTGTCGGGCTCTAATCCGTATTGTATGGCGCGGAACTTGTCGTATAGACGCTTGCTCATAGGCCCCGGCTCACCGTTCTTAGAGATGACATACTCTGTGCCGCGCTCTAAGTCAACAATCTTTCCGATAGGGCTAATCACCGCCGCAGTGCCTACAGCACCCGCCTCTTCAAACTCATTGAGTTCTTCAAGTGGTATCTGACGTTTCTCCACCGTCATACCCAGGTCGCTTGCCAGTTGCTGCATGCTGTCGTTTGTGATGCTGGGCAGTATGCTCGTAGATTTCGGCGTAACGTATGTGTTGTTTTTTATACCAAAGAAATTGGCTGCGCCACACTCGTCAATGTATTTCTTTTCTTTACAGTCCAGATAGAACTCACAGGCGTAGCCGGCATCGTGGGCAATCTTGTTGGCACGCAACGAGGCGGCATAGTTGCCTCCCACCTTATAAGTGCCTGTTCCCAATGGTGCCGCACGGTCGTACTGCCGCACGATGGCATAGTCGTTGGTGGAGAAACCGCCTTTGAAGTATGGACCTACGGGCGTTACGAATATAAGGAAGAGATACTCCTCGGCGGGATGTACACCTACTTGTGGCCCCGTGCCGATGAGTAGCGGGCGGATGTAGAGAGCCGCTCCACTTTCGTACGGTGGCAGGAAGTCCTCGTTGAGCCTTACCGCCTTTTTCGCCATTTCTACAAAAAGTGGCGTAGGTACTTCGGGTAGCATAATGCCACGGCTTGTGGCTTGCAGGCGGCGTGCGTTTTCATCAATACGGAAGATGCGTATCTTCCCGTCGGGACAGCGAAAGGCCTTTTGTCCCTCAAAAGCCTCCTGACCATAGTGGAGACAAGTGGCGGCCATGTGTATGTTAATGTCTTCGGAGGAAGAGACTTCTATCTCTCCCCAAGCACCATCGCGCCAGTAACAACGCACGTTGTAGTGCGTGCGAACATAACCAAAAGAAAGGTTTGACCAATCAATTTGTTGCATAGTTTGTGGATAAGAATAATTATTTGCTCGCAAAAATAACAAAAGAAACAAACCATACCACTCCTTTCTCGGCAAAAACCTTTTTTACGGCTCTACGACGGCTCGTTTCAGGGATAAATAGCAATTTTTTCTTCGCAAATCTTTGTTACTTACGTTTTAGCGCGTATTTTTGTGGCAAGTTTAGCAAGTGCATAGCCTTTTGCCTATCTCCATTTTTCTTCGTCTATATATAATTTATGGAGTGTGGGGGTCTAAGAACCTTTCCTTGCAATCCTTTGAGAACGTAATCAACTTTTACAAACAATTTAATTTTTTTATTCACAACAACCAAAATCCAAATCATGGACACTACAAAAGCAACTGCACCTCAGGGTGCTGCAAAGGCTGCTCCCAAGGCAGCACCGAAAGCCAAAAAGGCAAGCCAAGGCTTTACGGGTATTAAGTCGGGCTTCCTCGTGATTCTCGCCTGTGCCGTTTTGGCCGTATGCATCTATCTCTTTGTGTTTGGCCACCTAAGCAACTTCCAAGGCGGCGACAAACTGATTGAAGGAGGCACGCTGTTCTCCGTATTTGCTCCCAGCGACGTAGAGCTTAGCCCCGCAAACCTTATCGGTACCGTTTATAAAGGCGGTTTCGTTGTGCCTATTATCTGGACACTTCTCTTCTCTGTGATAGCTTTTGCTATTGAGCGTTTCTTCGCTATCCGCACCGCATACGGTAAGCAGGCTCTTGCTAAGTTCGTTGAACAAATCAAGGCTGCACTCTCAAGTGGTGATATGGCCAAGGCTAAGCAAATCTGCGACAAGCAGCAAGGTAGTGTGGCCAATGTCGTTCGCTCCACGCTCAATAAATATGAAGAGATGGACAAGAACGAAAAACTCACCAAAGAGCAGAAGCTTCTGGCTATCCGCCAAGAGCTCGAAGAGGCCACCGCACTTGAGATGCCTATGCTCCAAGAGAATATGCCTATCGTAGGTACTATCGTTAGCCTCGGTACGCTGACTGGTCTTCTCGGAACGGTGCTCGGTATGATACGCTCCTTCGGTGCTATGAACGCCGGCGAGGGCGGTGCCGACTCCGCAGCCCTTGCAACAGGTATCTCCGAGGCCCTTGTAAACACCGCCTCGGGTATTGCTACGGGTGCTGTAGCCACTATCACCTACAACTACTTCACCAACAAGATTGACCGCCTGACGTTCAGCCTCGATGAGGTGGGCTTCAGCATTGTAGAGACCTTTAACGCTACGCACTAAACCATAAGCATAAACAAAGGGACGCACGTGGCATAATATAGTATGCAAGTGCTCCCAAAGGTAAAACAAAGACAATGGGACGATTTAAGATCAAGAAACAAGACACGTTCATCGACATGACGCCGATGAGCGACGTCATGGTCCTGCTGCTTACCTTCTTTATGCTTACCGCCACATTCGTTAAGGATGAGCCCGTAAAAGTGGTGGCTCCTGGCTCCGTGTCAGAAATCAAAATTCCAGAGACCAACCTCATGACCATCTTCGTAGAGAAGAACGGCAAAGTTTTCATGAATATGGACTCTCCTAAAGGAATGGAGAAACTGGCCCGCGAGATGAAAAAGAGCCACGGCCTGCGCCTCGACGACAAGCAGATGAAAGAATTCATCAACGTGCCGATGTTTGGCAGCCGCAAGTCACAACTGGCTTCGTGGCTCAAACTGGAGGCCGCCGAGCGCAACAGCTACCTTAACGACGATGCCAAGGCGGGCATCCCCTGCGATAGCACAAACGATGAGTTGAAAGAATGGGTCGGTGCGGCACGCGCCGCCTGCGGTGAGGATATGGGCATCGCCATCAAGGCCGACAAGTCCACCTCCTACGCCGTTATCAAGAAAGTGATGGACTCCCTGCGAAGCATCCACGAGAACCGTTACAACTTGATTACCGCCCTTAAAAACGAAGAGTAAGCTATGGCAAAGACAGGTAGTAGCAAACAAAAGAAAATGAATGCCCGCGTCGACTTCACGCCGATGGTGGACATGATAATGCTCCTTGTGACGTTCTTTATGCTCTGTACCACGCTCATCAAGCCGCAAACGATGGAAATCGCTATGCCGTCCGACGTGGAGACCGATGCACAGAACCAAACGCAGGTGGCTGCAAACAAAGCCATCACCGTGTTGCTCGGGGCTGATAATACCCTCTACTATTGTGTAGGAAATCCCACGGAAGTTCCTTTCAAAAAGACCGAGTATGGCAAGAACGGTATTCGCCAAATCCTTATGAAGCAGAATGCCGATGCCTTGAAACAGGTACAGGCCTTGAAGGACAAGTTCGCTATGGAACAGAGCTCCGACCCCGAAACGTTCCGCAAAAACAAAGAAGCCTTCCAGGAAGCTTTGAAGGAAATCAAAGAGGGCAAGGAGACACCAAGCGTCATTATCCGTCCGAGCGATGCCGCATCCTACGACAATCTTATGAGTATCCTTGACGAGATGCAGATTTGCAGCATCGGTAAGTACGTGATCGATAATTTTACTGAAACAGAGCAAGGCTACGTAGATGCCGCCGAGGGCGGTGGTGCGCCGGCTCAATAAACACCGTTACAACGCTATGGCAAAGATTGATTTGATTTCCAAGCAATGGTGCGACCTCGTGTTTGCAGGCCGCAACAAAGAGTACGGTGCTTATCGCCTGCGTGCCCACGCTGGTAAGCGCAATATGTATGCTTTCTTCACCCTCTGTGCACTCATCGCCGCTATCTTCGCCCTCATAGGCTTGGTAAACCTTACCAAAGCCGCTGTTGAGGCTTTTGAAGACGAGAGTGCCACCGAACTTTCTCAGCTTGAAGAAGTAGAGGAGGAGGAAAAAGAGGAGGAAGAGGAGAAGAAGCCCGAAAAGTTGCCCGAGCAGGAACAGAAGAAGGAGGAGACTCCACAAGAGAATACTGTTCCAGATCAGCCTGCCGCAGCTGTTGAAGCCGTTGCAGCAAGGGCTACGGAGACTTTTACCACCGTCGCCATCGTGGACAAAGTGGATGAAAGCCGCGAACTCTCCAGCCAGCAGAACCTTCAGAACAGCCGTGCCGCATTCTCCAACCGCACTTATGGTGGCGATGCCGGAGGAACCGTGGTAGCTACTGCCGGAATGAACGTCGGCGGTACGAGCCACGACCCCAATGCCGGACGCGGACAGATAGGCGGTAAAGGCACAAGCACCGGCCAACAAGCCGTTCGCTCCGCCGACAACGAGATTTACTCCGAGAGCGGTGTGGCAGTAATGGCACAATTCCCCGGTGGTGAAGCCGCGCTTATCGCATTTATGAACAAGACCGTCGTATATCCAAGCATTGCTATTGAGCAAGAATTGCAAGGTACCGTAACGCTCCGCTTCGTGGTAGAGAAAGATGGTAGTATCGGCGATGTACGCGTAGTGAAAGGTCTCTCACGTGAGTGCGACCAAGCAGCAATTACCGCGCTGAAAAAAGCCCCGCGCTTCAGCCCTGCTAAGAACGAACACGGTGACCCCGTGCGTGTATGGTTCACCTTCCCCGTGAAGTTTAAGATCCAATAAACACCCACACGTACCACCTTAAGTACGTTCAGCTTATTATTTAATCAGCGGCGCAACCCACACATTCAGGTTGCGCCGCTTTGGTGTTCTTTCTGTAGCCTTTCAAGCGAGACATCAGGCTTTGCACCCGGTTCCACAGGATTCATACAGACCAAATCCACGTACATCCTGCGCTTGGTGGAATCTGCCCAGTCGTCTGCGGGGTATGGGTCAGAGACGCAGGTTGCTGACAGCCAGATATTCCGGGGAATTGACCGACCAGGGGATGCTTTCCTGTCGCAGGAGCCAGTTCAGATAATCGTTGGCCAGTTCTGACAAGGTGGCGCGGGCAACATCTGTGAGTTTCATCTCGGTCTCTCTCGACGTGGAGTGGCGTGAGTTCCCTTCTGCTATGTTGGCTGGCGCAGAACGGGCCGCCTGTGTCATTTGGTCGAACTGACGGCCACACGGGTCGTTTGTGCGATTCAGATAGCGGATGCAGAAATCCTGAGTGGCCAACTGTATCACGTTGGCAAGGACCCACGTGTCTAACCAATAATATCCGAAGTGTTTGATTTCCATTGTTGTTAGGTTTTTGTCGTTATTTCGTTATTTCGTTATCACGTTATTTCGTTATTACGTTATTTCGTTATCACGTTATCACGTCATTTCAATTTCCTTCATGATGCGCTCCGTCTGCCGCAGCACGTAGATGATGCGCTGATAGTGCTTCACGTCCTCGAAGGTGAGCGTCATGCCCTTGCGGTCTTTGAGCCACTTCTGGGCGGGCT
>CALFJG010000059.1 GCA_937877625.1 uncultured Prevotellaceae bacterium | reverse complement strand
GATATTGACCTGTACGCTAATACAAAAATCTGTTTTCATAACTAATAGTGCTTAAAAGTTATTTAATACGTTTGCAAATTCCCTTTTTAACCAAACTGCGTAAAGCCTCAACGCATATTTCATCGAATTTCTCTACGGGTAGTTTGTACAAACAGGCGTGTATCTGCCTTTTCTCGCATACCTTTTTGTAGGTATCGGGGTAAATCTTGGCCATGCGCTGCAACGCCATTGCCTGACTACCTAACCTTTCCGTATTGGGGTCATACCTTGCCATATTACTTTACTCCCCCCCCATTTCTTCGGCAATCGCCTTAATGTCTTTTGCCACTATGATAAGCGAAACGATGCAAAGCGCGGATAGCGCAACGGTAATTACAATCTGTGCCATAATCTTAGTTATTTAATTGTGTACATTCCTTGCCAACACTTGATAATATCGGCCCCGGTAGTAACCTTTGCCTTACCTGCCTTACGGATGCGAAACTTAATAACGCCGTCGGCCTCGTAGCGGGCTATGGTGTGCCGGTCTACGTGTAGGGCTTTCGCCGCCTGTTTCTGATTATACAGGCCGTCAGGGTTTACTATCGGTTTGTCGATTATCATGCGGGATTCTTGGTTAGCGTTAGCGTATTGGTCTTATAGTCTGTTTCAGCACTAAACTTGCAATTAAGTTTGTACTGGTTCTGATAGGCCAACGTCTTGCCGTTTCCGCAAGCGTCAGCGTTGGGCAATTTAATGCTCATTCTCTCACCCATCGGGATAGCCCGTAGATGCTCCATCGTTACCTTTGTTGCTGTTACTTCCATTTCGTTACTATTTGTTTGTTAAACTTGTTGCCTTACCGGGGAAAGAACACTAAGCGCATAGCCTGTTGGCCTTTGAGGTTAAAGCAAGGCACGTCGGCCATGCTGCTTAACGCTTTCTTGGCGTAATGCTCGGCGTGTAGGTCGCCAATCATCAGGCAAAGACGGGTAAAGCCTACTAACTGGCTTTTGCCGTTCTTGGGCTGCAGTCTAATCAGGAACTCCCGGTTAATTTTTGCTCGCAAAGCGGGTAACTCCCTGACTGCATATTTTCCGTTTTTAGTGCTCTTTTCTGCCATAACTGACAAATTTTAGTTAAAATTACTTATTTACTTACTTATACCTTTGGCGGAAAAGAAAAACTGCCGTATCTTTGCAGTTGAGTTATTTACGATAGTTGGGCTTAGATGTCCGACAGCCTTTCTTTTGCGCCTCTTGGTTTGTGAGTGCAAAGATAAGTAAAAAGTTACTTACTTATACCATTTGGCGTTATTTTATAACATATTTTAAGTAATAAGTTACTTATTAAACAGAATTTAAGGATATAACGACTTATGGCAGACGTGAGCGAAGTAAAAGGCCGGTTGCAGCAGGTCTTGGCGGAATACGAAAGCAACCCGACACAATTAGCACGGCAATTCAAGGTAAACCAAAAAACCCTGAATAATCAGATTAACGGTACTACCGATTTATCGGTAAGTACAATCTTACTTATTCTCGAAGCGTTCCCGGCTGTTTCATCTGATTGGGTTTTGCTTGGCGTTGGCGATATGCACAAACTACCCGATGGCTTAGACAGCCCGGAGGATTCCGAAATAGCCCGGCTTGAAACCGAAAACGAAATGCTACGTAGCGAATTGGTCAATTTACATTTGGAATTGGCCAGCTATCGGATGCCTGAACAAAAAAGGAATGTAGGATAATAAAGATGTACCCGCGTATATGAAAAGGATTTTATTTGCCCTTGCTTTAGTGTTGGCCACCCTGACGGCCAACGCCCAACACTACGTAATAGACTTAGACGAAATAGCGTTATTAGGTACTTGGAATGTCAGCGGCTCGTTTGGCCAATTCAAGTTTGACAAAAGTGCTATTAAGACGTTTCAGTTTGCCGATGGTAATTACACTAAGATAACCTTTGAAGATGGTACGCAAACTACAGATTGGATTTTCAAAGGCTATTGGATAACTACCGTTAAGACTAATAACTGCCTTTTACACTTACTCCCTTGGAATGGCGGCGAAAGCATAGTAAACTTTAAGATACAGGATTTTGATAACAACGAAATGACGCTAACGACTTATGACGGCAAAGGTACTATTATACTCGCTAAAGATTCTTCGGCGGGCGTGTCAGCTGCCCGGATGGATGTCCCGGCCAACGGCAAAGCCTACGACCTCAACGGGGTAGAACTGCCAACGCCTGACGCGGCCACCGGGATAGTAATACAGGGCGGCAAAAAGATACTGAAATAGTTGCAAATTTTCAGCAAATCAAAATCAGACAAATATAAATAATTGAAAATAAAAGACTTATGAACGCAACAAAACTATTGGAAGGAAAAACAGCCCTGATTACAGGAGCAGCACGCGGTATCGGTAAGGCTATCGCGCTGAAATTCGCACAGGAAGGTGCTAACATTGCATTCACAGACCTCGCAGTCAACGAAGAAACGCAAGCTGAAATAGAGGCACTCGGCGTGAAAGCCAAGAGCTACGCCAGCAATGCTGCCGACTTCGCCGAAACGGAAGAAGTGGTCAAGCAGGTGAAAGAGGATTTTGGAACGATCGACATTCTCGTCAACAATGCCGGCATCACGAAAGACGGTCTGATGCTTCGCATGAGTGAACAGCAATGGGATGCCGTTATCGCCGTCAACCTGAAGTCTGCTTTCAACTTCATCCATGCTTGCGTGCCCATCATGATGCGCCAGCGTGGCGGTTCCATCATCAATATGGCCAGCGTCGTAGGTGTTCATGGTAATGCCGGACAGGCCAACTATGCTGCTTCAAAAGCAGGATTGATTGCCCTTGCCAAAAGTATCGCACAAGAGATGGGACCTAAGGGAATTCGTGCTAATGCAATAGCCCCAGGATTCATCGACACAGCTATGACACAAGCCCTGAGCGAAGAAGTGCGCAAAGAATGGTGCCAGAAGATACCTCTCCGCAGGGGTGGTACCGTAGACGATATTGCCAACACGGCTGTCTACCTTGCTTCTGATCTCTCAAGCTATGTCAGCGGACAAGTAATCCAAGTGGATGGCGGCATGAATATGTAATCAGTTGCCAACAACTCGTCAACTTTAATAAACATGAATGTAGTCTACGAAGACAACCATATCATCATCATCAACAAGGCAAGCGGTGAGATCGTCCAAGGCGACAAGTCGGGCGACACACCGCTTGCCGACTTGGTAAAGGACTATATCAAGAAGAAATACAACAAGCCCGGCAATGTGTTCTTAGGTGTTGTCCATCGCCTCGATCGTCCGGTATCTGGATTAGTCGTTTTTGCCAAAACCTCTAAAGCACTAACCCGCTTGAACGACATGTTCCGAAATGGTGATATTCATAAAACGTATTGGGCCATCACTCAAAACCGCCCAGAACAAGAGGAAGCAACGCTCACCAACTGGATAGTCAGGAACACTCAGCAGAACAAGAGCTACGCATACGACCGCGAAAAACCGAATTCGAAAAAAGCAATTCTGAAATATCGCCTCATAGGATGCACAGCCAACTACCATCTTTTGGAAATTGAACTAATGACTGGACGCCACCATCAGATACGCTGCCAGCTTTCCCACATGGGTTGCCCGATTAAAGGCGACCTTAAATATGGAGCAAAACGAAGCAATACTGATGGAAGTATCAGCCTGCATGCCAAAAGTATCGTATTCACGCATCCCGTAACAAAGGAAACGATTCAAGCCGAAGCACCTCTTCCTACCCTACCTCCTTGGAACGCATTCAGCCTGTAGAGCATCAGGAACCGAGGAGATTAGCTGTTGGTTGTAAAGGGAATTCGCAGGTTTGCAGCTTGAAGAAAAAAGATAATCTCAGATAATCATGACGGTAAAAGACATCTTTGAACTGCGCAAACAAGGACGTATAGAAGAAGCCTATGAAGCCATTCGCCCCTTGTATGCTGTCCACAAAGGCAAATACACCACACTGGCTATGTTCTGGACAGCCAGCGACATTCTGAAAAAGCGTCTCGAAGAGAAACGGGTGGACGAAGCGCTGGCCATCTATAAGGCACTCCTGCGACTGCTGCCCGCCATCGACGACACGGAGGGAAAATCGCACACAGCCATGCTTTATGCCTCGCTTCGGTTGGCTGATGCACTCGACTCATTCTGCCTACTCGATTATATCGGGCAGATAGGGCTACTTCCTGCCGACTGGCAACAGACTGTTGGCGCTCAGGGCAAGTCCTTTCCTGCTGTGGCCCAACGGGTGATGAGCCGACTATTCCTGGAAATCAGACTGGCACCGACGGTAGAGAATGCCCTGAAGCTGGCACCCTTTCTGCGAATTTCTATGCAACATCACCCACAAGACAAGGACAACCAGTTGACGATGGCTTTCATCTATGAGATTATGGGCGAACACGAAAAGGCTGTGGCAGTCTGCCCGCAGGATGCAGAACACCTGCGTCTGGGTCGTTGGGGCGAAGAAGTGGCCATCGCCTTCCTGCGTAAGAAGGGATATTCCATCATCAGGCAGGACTGGCGCTCGGGCCACCGTGACATCGACATCGTAGCTCGTCAAGGGAATACCGTCGTCTTCGTGGAAGTGAAGACACGTGCGAATAGAGAGTTTGGCAACCCGGAAGATGCCGTCAATCATCAGAAGCGCGAGAATCTGCGCCGTGCTATCAACCACTACGTCAAGTCGCACAAACTCTCCAATCCTCTGCGCTTCGATATTATCTCCATAGTGGGCAGTCTGGGTAGCCTGCCCGAGATTACGCATTTCGCAGATATTCCACTGTACGATCGCAGCTGACTATTTGAGACACAAAAAAAGCCTCGCTCCTGATCAGGAACGAGGCTCACTTCAAAAAAAGGCGGCTACCTACTCTCCCGCATTGCATTGCAGTACCATCGGCGA
>CALFJG010000058.1 GCA_937877625.1 uncultured Prevotellaceae bacterium | reverse complement strand
GTCAGTAACCAACAAAAGTAAAACAGCCAATGGATAATGAACTTTGCGGCACTTGCTTATCTTACGACCCGGATAAAGAGACACAGGGCTTTGGCGAGTGCATAGTGTCAGGTTGTCAGGTGAGCGAGTGCCAACAAAGTTGCATAGATTGGCGTAATAGTGGAGGGCCGGACTATGAACGAAAAGAAAGACTTTTGCGTAACGGGCATTAGCCGACTGACCGGGGAGCGGGTAGTAATTTCAGGGCATCTTACCAAGGAGCAAGCCGAAAAGATACACGCCCGACTGGTGGCAGCGAAACCCGAAAAGAGATCCTACAGAGCAGCGTAGCACCTGAAATTGTGATAAAAGGCAGCGACGTTACAAGGGCGTTTATTATTGAGCCTATCCCACAGCCGGATAACGAACAGGTGACTATGCTACTTATGCCAATGATTATAAACGACTAATAGGTATGACAGAAGAATCGAGACAGAGACGTAAGCAGTTAGACCACGAAAGATATATGAGAAGCCAAAAGGAGCGTCAGGAGAAACAGCGGAACTACTACCGGGAGAATCGGGCGCAAATCCTTTGGAAGAAAAGAGAAAAGGCAATACAACGCATATTAAGTAAATAAGCATCATGGAATATATAGATTTTCTACGTTCAAAAATGGCTATCAGTAGCCAAGAGGGATTTGAGATTAGCGAGAGCGAACTCACACCCTCACTATACCCGCACGTCAAAGACACGGTACGCTGGGCAGTACGCGGAGGTTGCCGCGCTATCTTCAGTAGTTTCGGTATGCAAAAGACCGTAACGCAACTGGAGATACTACGTATTATCACAATTCATAAAGGCGGCAAGGCACTTGTTATTTGCCCAAAGCGCGTAGTAGTAGAGTTTACGACGCAAGCCAAAAAGCACCTTAATATGAATATTGCGTATGTGCGCAACATGGCAGAGGTGGAGAAGGCAGCTGAAGAGTACGACGTAATGGTTACTAACTACGAGCGCGTCAGAGACGGAGAGGACGGAGTGCGAATAAATCCGGCTTACTTTATTGCTACGTCACTTGACGAAGCAAGCTGCCTACGTGATTACGGCTCAAAGACCTATCAGGAGTTTTTAGCCCTGTTTGCTAATACACCCTTTAAGTTTGTTGCAACCGCCACGCCGTCGCCTAACAACTATGTGGAAATGATACAATATGCCGGATATTTGGGCATCATGGACACAGGCCAGGCCATACAGCGTTTTTTCAAGCGCGACCAGACCAAAGTAAACAACCTGACTTTGTACCCGCACAAGGTAGATGAATTTTGGACGTGGGTAAGCACATGGGCGTTATTCCTGACCAAGCCGAGCGATTTAGGCTACGAAGATAAGGGCTATGAGTTGCCGCCCCTCAATGTCATTCAGGAAGTAGTGGCCGCTGACAACTCTACAGCGGGAACAGACGAGACAGGCCAAAAGAAACTATTCCGCGACGCGGCTATAGGATTGAAAGACGCGGCCAAGGAACGGCGCGACAGCATACCCGCAAAGGTTGAAAGAATCGTGGAAATACTTAACCGCCCTGAGAACATAAACGACCACTTTATTATTTGGCACGATTTGGAGGCAGAGCGCGAGGCCATTTGCAAGGCCGTAGCCGGGTGCAAGGCCGTATATGGCAGTCAGGCAGACGATGAGGCCAACCAGATAATAGACGATTTCAAGGAGGGCAGATTAAAGTACCTTGCAGCCAAACCCGTAATGTTGGGCGAGGGCCTGAATTTCCAATACCATTGCCACAAGGCCATAATACTTGTATCTTACAAGTTCAACGACGGCGTACAGGCAATAGCCCGCATACATCGTTTTATGCAAAAGTACCCGGTAGACCTGTATATAGTCTATGCAGACAGCGAGCAGGAAATTTACAAGTCGTTTATGACCAAGTGGGCCAACCACAAGGAAATGGTAGAGCGTATGACCGATATAGTGCGAAAGAACGGACTGGCCACTACCAACGCCACAGAGAAACTAAAGCGTTATTTCTTTTCACAGCGTCAGGAAAAACGCGGCCAACTTTGGCGGGCTATCAATAATGACAACGTACTGGAGTGCCAGACAATGGCCGACAATTCAGTAGGACTAATCGTTACGTCTATCCCATTTAGTAACCAGTACGAATACACGCCGTCTTACAACGATTTCGGACACAATGAAGATAATAACAAGTTCTTTGAGCAAATGGACTATCTCACGCCCGAACTATTGCGAATATTGCAGCCCGGACGTATCTTAGCCGTACACGTCAAAGACAGAGTAGTGAGTGGGTTTGTTTCCGGGGCCGGCTTCCAAACCGTCGTACCATTCAGCGATTTGTCAGTATTGCACTACATTAAGCACGGTTTCCAATACGGCGGGCGCATTACGATTGATACCGACGTAGTGCAGGAAAATAACAAGTCGTACCGATTGGGATATACTGAAATGTGCAAAGACGGCAGTAAGATGTCGGTTGGTTGCCCTGAATATATTTTGATTTTCCGCAAAGTACCGTCAGACCGTAGCAACGCCTACGCAGACGTACCCGTAGTTAAAGATAAGAGCGCGTACTCACTTGCACGATGGCAGATAGACGCGCACGGCGACTGGAAGTCGAGCGGCGACCGCCTGTTAGACTATGAAGATGTTAAAGGCATGAACTTAGAGGGAATCCGGGCGTTTTTCCACAAGTACAGCAAAGAGCACATGTATAACTACGAAGCCCATGTAGCATTTGCCGAGGGGTTGGAAAAGGCAAAGCGTCTATCCAAGCAAGATATGATAGTAGCCCCGGCAAGCCACAGCGATATGATTTGGGATTTGCAGGACTACCAACGCGCCAAGACGCTTAACAGCAAACAGGCACGGGGTAATAAGATGGTGCATATTTGCCCGCTGCCAATCGACTTAGTAAACCGTTGCATCGAGCGTTGGAGTAACAAGGGCGACGTAGTGTTTGACCCATTTGGAGGCATCCAGACCGTACCCTATTGCGCCGTACTGAAAGGCCGCAAAGGACTTAGCACGGAACTTAACCCCGACTATTGGCACGACGGCATAGCCTATCTTATGGACGCAGAGAGAGAGGTTTCTACGCCTACGTTGTTTGACCTATGGGCGCAAGGCGGCTTAGAGGAATGCAAAGAGGCAGAGACAAAGAAAACGAAGAGAACCAAAAAGACCGCTGCAAAATGAGAAAGATAGACATAAACAGACGCTACCGTAATATGGCTATCTATTGCGCTACGTGGGGCCGCAAGAATGAGGGCAAGGCCCTGATTACGTGGAATCAGCTTAGAAGTCATTTCGGGGAGAGTTGGGAAACCTACGTACACGAACTTAATGTAAAAGGTATGTTGCACTACGGCAGCGGCTACGTCTATCTTACGCCCGCATGGGCGGCAATGACGGCAGTAGAACAGATGAAAGCAATACAAGAAATGTACCCAAGAATATGAATATCGGACTAATCGCAGTAGATAGTAAATACCCCAATTTGGCACTTATGAAAATTAGTGCTTACCATAAAGCGCAGGGCGATTTGGTGGAATGGTACACGCCGTTTCAGCACTACGACATAGTGTATAGGGCAAAGGTATTTACTTTTACGCCTGCTTACGATACGATTATTACTAACGCCGGCCACATAGAGCAAGGGGGTACGGGTTACGACATTACAAAGACGCTACCCGCCCATATTGACAGACTGCAACCAGATTACGACCTTTACAACGTAGACAAAAATTTGGCCTACGGCTTTTTAACGCGGGGGTGTCCGAATCATTGTAAATGGTGCATCGTACCAAAGAAAGAGGGTAACGTAAGGCCGTATATGGATGTTGAGGTTATAAAGCATATACTTTCGTTTCTACCTGAAAACCTAAAAAAGTGATGGCTTATGAAAGAGATAGTTTTTAGTCACAAAATAAGTGAATCAATGAATAGCGGTTTTATTAAGATACTGCAAGATAAGTTGATGAACGAAGAAAGGCCGTTTGAAATGCGTATGCGCAGAATCATAAGCGGTATTTGGGAAGTGGAAATATACACCGACGGCGAGAACTACCAACATTTCAGGAACTTGTTAAAGGAGTTAGTGTAATGGGTACGATTGAACTTAGCCACGATTTCGCTTTGGATATAGCGACAGCGCACAGCCGCTTATCTAAGAAGTGGAAAAACAAAAAGTGGCAATGGAGCGACTTAGTACGCCGATGCAGCCAGACAAAGCGCACCGACGAAAGCGTAGGTGAATACCTGAAAATGACCAAGCAGGAACAAGCCGACATTAAAGACGTGGGCGGTTTTGTAGGCGGTTATCTTTCAGGCGGTACACGCAAAACGGCTAACGTGATGTGGCGTAGTGTGGCCACGCTTGATATAGACTACGGCACGGCCAGCGTTTGGGATGATTTCACGATGCAGTTTGGCTTTGCCGCTATGCTATACAGCACCCACAAGCACACCCCGGAAAAGCCGCGTCTAAGGCTGGTGTTTCCTCTATCCCGGAACGTAAAGCCAAACGAATACGAGCCGCTTTGCAGAAAGATAGCCGACACGTTGGGTATAGACCTATTCGACATTACGACGTATCAGTTACCGCGCCTATTCTATTGGCCGAGTACGAGCCGAGACGGAGAGTTTATATTTGAGTATCAGGACGGCCCCGCTTGCGACGTGGACGCGATACTAAAGACCTACGTAAACCCGTTTGACGTATCAGAATGGCCGATGGGTAGCCGTGAGACCGAAGCCGTAGCCCACGAACTACGCAAGGCAGGCGACCCGTTGGAAAAGCCCGGACTTATCGGCGCGTTTTGCAGGGCCTACACCATAGAAGATGCTATAGATACGTTTCTGCAAGATGCTTACGTTAAGACGGGTACAGATGGCCGCTATACGTATAAGTTGGGTAGCGTTGCCGCCGGTTTGGTTTGCTACGAGGGAAAGTTTGCCTACAGCCACCACGAGACAGACCCGGCGAGTATGCAGCTTTGCAACGCTTTCGACCTTTGCCGTATTCACCTTTTCGGCGTACACGACGAGGGTAGCCGGGTAACTGACATAACCCGTTTGCCGTCGTACCTGAAAATGCAGGATTTCGCGGCCAAAGATAAGACCGTGCGCGTATTGCTTACCAAGGAACGCCGCGCCGATGCTGAAAGCGATTTTGCCGACGTGGATTTAGACGAAGCGGAAAACCCGGAAGAGGCTAACACGGATTGGATGGCGGATTTGGAGTACGACCGTAAGGGCGCGATTAAGTCTACGGCCAAAAACATTATCTGCATTATCGAGAATGACCCACGCCTGAAAGGGCATCTTTGGCACGACCTGTTTAGCGGCTTTGATTTGGTTAAGGGCGGTTTGCCGTGGGATAAGAAAGCGACCCAATGGGGAAACCGCGACGATGCTAACTTACGCATCTACTTAGAAGAGAATTACGGCGTAACCGGCAAAGATAAGATTAAGGATGCAAAGGACGCGGTATTTACCCGCCGCCGGGTGCATCCGATACGCGACTACCTGAATAGCCTAACGTGGGATGGCACGCCGCGCCTTGATACGCTTATAGTAGACTACTTAGGCGTTGAAGATACCGCGCTTAACAGGGCTATGACCCGAAAGCACTTTACCGCCGCCGTAGCCCGCGTTATGAATCCCGGTTGTAAGTACGACTATTGCCTGATTGTGACCGGGGCCGAGGGCATAGGCAAATCTACCCTGTTTAGCGTGATGGGTGGTGAGTGGTTTAACGACAGCCTGGTAACGATGGAGGGTAAAAGCGGTATGGAACAAGCGCGAGGCGGTTGGGTAATAGAGTTGCCCGAATTGGGTAGTATCAAACGAAGCGACGTAGAGCAGGTGAAAGCCTATATAAGCCGTCAGGATGATACCTACCGGCCCGCCTACGGTACGGTAACGGAAAAGCACCCGCGCCAATGTATATTTTGCGGTACGACCAACGAAACGTATTTCCTGAAAGGCGACACGGGAAACCGCCGCTTTTGGGTTATGGCCGCTGATGCTGACAGGCGTAAGCATAACGACGTTAAAGCCGACCTGATGGCAGAGCGTGACCAAGTTTGGGCCGAGGCCGTAGAGCGTTGGAAAGAGGGCGAAAAACTCTACCTACCCGCCGACATGGAAACGGAGGCAAGGCACAGGCAAGCCGAGTATAACGACGATGCAGACGACCCGGTTAAGGATATGCTTTTGGCCTACCTTGATATGAAGTTACCGGGAGAGTGGCAGACGTGGGATTTGAAACGCCGACGCGCCTATATTACAGACCCCGACCCGTTAGACCAAACCGGCACGGAAGAGCGTACCAGAGTTTGCGCCGCAGAGTTCATTTGCGAGAGGTTAGGCCGCGATATGGGCGATAAGGAATACAAATACTTAGCCCGCAAGATTGGCCGTCTCATGGACGATTTATCCGGTTGGGAGCGCATGGGTATATCGAAACACGCGCAAGCCGTCTACGGGGTGCAAAAGTCATTCAGGCGAGTATATAACGATGGCGACGATGAAGATATTTAGAGACAAAACGAGGTAAACCAAACAGCCGAAAATGGTAAACGAGGTAAACCAAACTACATTTTTTAACAATTAGGGAGGTAAACCAAGTAAACCAAAGGTAAACCAAACAAAAGCGTTTTAGTTTACCGCAAAACCACGATAAATAAAGGGATTTCGGCAAAGGTAAACCAAGTAAACCAAAAATATTATAAAAATGTATTGTTTAATAGTTACATATAAAAATAGTAGTATAACGAGCAATAACGCGAGCGCACACGTACACGCGCAGGAATCCAAACTCATTTCGCGCAAAATGTTACCCGCGTACACGCGAGGATTTGGTTTACCGGGAAAGTTGAACTAACAAAAATCGAGAATATGAAAAAAGGTATTGAAAACATAGTCAGACATTCCGAAGTATCGGAAAAGGAGATAGAGAAATATTTGTGCAAGCGAATGAAAGAAATTGGTTTGCTATGCCTCAAATATTCAAACCCGAATGAAACCGGCTACCCGGACAGGGTGATAGTGTTACCGGCCTCACAATGTATGTGGGTAGAGTTGAAGAGCAAAGGGCGCAAGCCGTCCAAAGTTCAGGAACTACGTATAGCAGAGTTGCAGAAACTAAAGCACGTTGTTTGGGTGATTGATAACAAACCCTTAGTCGATGAATTGACAGAGGAACTAAAGAAGTGGTTAGCCGACAACGAGGCCGAGTTTGAAAAGTACGAGACAAAAAAAATACAAACCCAAAATTAGGATTATGATAGTAGTTTGTAGTAATTGCGGCAAGGAATTTAACCGCTGGCCATCGTGCGTAAGACCGCACAATTTTTGTAGCCGTGAGTGCGCAAAGGCGTTTACAAGCCAGAGAATGACCGAATACAATAAAGAGCATAACCCAGAGGCCATGATGATAGGCAGCAGACGGCAGAATATTAGAGCCGCCCACATAGGCAAAGGTAACGGCGTGACCTACGAAAAGACATTCGGCAGGCATACACACAGAGTAGTAGCCGAAAGAATTTTAGGCAGGCCGCTAAAGCCCGGTGAAATAGTACACCACATCAACGGCAATAAGAGAGACAACAGGGCAAATAATTTACAGGTGTTTTCGTCTCAGGCAGAGCACGCCAAATGGCATGAAGCCCACGACGGGAATCCGCAATATAGGAGACTACGCAAATGATATACAAGCCCTACGAATATCAAAAGACCGCTATCCAATGGATTTTGAGGCATAATCGTTGCGGGTTATTTTTGGATATGGGTTTAGGCAAGAGTTCAATTACCTTAACCGCTATTCAGGAACTCATAGACGATTGCGAGATTAGCCGTACCTTAGTCGTAGCACCGAAGAAAGTAGCCGAAACCACATGGACTACAGAGGCCGAGAAATGGGAGCACCTGAAAGGCTTAACGGTTGCAAAGGTGATGGGTACAGAGAAACAACGTAAGATGGCGTTGGCATCCAAGGCAGATGTTTACGTAATTGGCCGTGATAGTTTCGTTTGGTTGGTTGGCCTCTACGGTGGTAATCTACCCTTTGACGTTTTGGTTATAGACGAACTTACGAGTTTCAAAAGCAGTAAGTCGAATCGCTTTAAGGCTATGCGCATGGCCACGCCTACCGTTAGCCGCGTTATCGGACTGACAGGTACGCCAGCACCTAACGGCCTGATAGACCTTTGGGCGCAGATGTATTGTTTGGATATGGGCGAGCGTTTGGGTAAGTCAGTAACTAAGTATCGGGAAACCTACTTTGATACCTATAACCGCAACGGCATTACCCTACGTTGCGACATTAAGAAAGGTTGCGACGAGATAATAAGAAGCAAGATTGCCGATATATGTTTGTCGATGCAGGCCAAAGACTATTTGCAGTTACCCGACCTGATGGCGCATACGGTCAAGGTGCAGCTTACGCCGTCAGTCATGGCCGCGTACACGAAGTTTGAAAAGGAAAAGGTTTTGGAGTTTCAGGAAGAACACACAGGCGAGGCCGCGAACATCTTAGCCAACAGCGCAGCGGGCCTTATGAACAAACTAAGCCAATTTGCCAACGGTGCAATATACGACGAAGATAGAAACGTGCATGAGGTACACGACGAGAAGTTAGACAGGTTGGCCGAGATTATAGAGGCCGCAAACGGTAACAGCGTTTTGGTATTCTACCAATTCAAACACGACATAGACCGCATAGCAAAGAAACTGAAAGGCTACCGCGTTAAGGTGTATCAGGGCGAAGCCGAGTTGAAAGAGTGGAACGCCGGAAAGATAGACGTACTATTGGCGCACCCGGCATCTACGGCGTTTGGCCTGAATATGCAAGCCGGTGGCCACTACATAGTTTGGTACGGTACGGGTTGGAACTTAGAACTATACCAACAGGCTAACGCCCGCCTGCACCGTCAGGGCCAGCAGTACCCGGTGCAAGTCTATAAGTTAGTTTGCGCCAACACCGTAGACGAAAGAGCCGTAGCCGCTTTGGAGAATAAGAAAGGCGTACAACAAAGTTTGTTGGATAGTCTTAATTACCTGATAAGAAAGCATAGTGCAGCAGTTAAGTAACAACTAAACAATATACGACGATGGCGAAAGATAAAGACTACGTTAGCATGATACACAAAAACAGGTGGCTACGATTGCGTAAGGCCAAACTTACGAGTGACCCGCTTTGCGAGAGGTGCAAGGAAAACGGTATTACCAAAGAGGCTACCGAAGTACACCACGTAACGCCCGTAGAAGATGGATTGACACAGCGAGAGAAAGAAACGCTTATGTACGATATTCACAATTTGCGGAGTTTGTGCCACGATTGCCACGTACTTACTCATACTGAAATGGGCCGTAGTGGTAAGGCACACGCGAAACGCCGGGCATCCGAGCAGATGGCGCGTTTTTGTAAAAAATTTCTCGTTTGTTTAATATTGTTAAAAATGTTAAAGGGGGCGGTCATTTTTTAACACTCCCTACCTCGGTTGAACCCCGCCCATCCCTTTTTCCGTGCGTGAGTGGTTTTTTGGGGCTGTGGGGGTAAGCCGGTTTTAGTTAGTACGATTTTGAATTATGGAAAAAAGACGTAGAAAAAGCAAGGCCGACGTTTCGGTTATGGCCGTTGAAGAAATACAACTGCAAAGCCTGGACTTTGGCGACGTTGGGTTAGAGTTGAAAGACCTTAACCTAAATTTCTTTGATGTGAACGGGAAACAAAAGTATTCAGAGGAAACCCGCTACCTGAAACCGAAAGTGTACGTTAAGCCCAAAGGGTTTTACGCCTACGAAAATGCGGTCAAACTTGCCCGTGAATTGCGGTTAGACTTTGGAGAGCGTGCCGACGTAGTGGTTAATGGCAGTTTCATTTTTGGCGACTTTATAGAAGCCTATTTGATAGCACAGAAAGCCGTCTGCAAACGCATGATAGCATCTACGCTTTCGCTATCAGAAAACAACGTCGATAGTTTTCATAACCTGATGGCTAAAGGTTGGATAGAGCGGTTAGACTTAGTGATTAGCCATTATTTCTATAGTCACGAAAGATACAAGTTAATACCCTACGTCTACAAGCGTTTGGATATAGACGATAAATTTCAAATGGCCGTCGCTTTCGTTCATACCAAGGTGATAGCCTTTGAGACACGCGGAGGCCGTAAGATAGTAATACACGGTAGCGCGAATTTGCGCAGCAGCGGTAACGTGGAGGCTTTCACCATCGAAGAAAACCCGGAGTTATACGATTTCTACGTAGGCATCTACGACGGTATAATAGAGCGGTATGCCACCGTTAATAAAGTTTCTAATCGCCGGGAACTTTGGCAGGAGATAGGAGGCGAAAAGTCTAACAAAAAAAATCCGTAAACGCTATGAGCAACCAAGCAGGAAACGGACACACCGGCAGCGGTGGGAGCGGCGGCAGCGCAGCGTCAAATCGTTACGACGATATGCCGTTTGCCGCGCCGTCAGGTGGAGGCGCAGACGTGCCGTTTTAATCCGGGGAGCGGGCCTAATACGCCCGCACCCTTAATAGTTGAATAAGTAGCAAAATATAATTGATATGGCGAAACGTAAGATGAACTCTAATAGTTTGGCAAATTTGGAAAAGCGCAAGCCTTTTCAGAAAGGCCAGATTACCAACCCGAAAGGCAGACCCCGAAACCGCGTACCTGAATACCGGGAAAAACTTATGGGGCCTGATAAGGCCAAGGCGTTTCAGGGTATTAGCCGCGATGAATATTTTTCGTGGTACGAAACCCTGTTAGCCCTGAATATTGACGAACTGAAAGACTTAGAGAGCAACGCCGAAGTACCGATGTTTGTAAAGACCTACGCCCGCGCAATGGTAGCCGATATGAACGCCGGGCGCACTACGACGGTGGATAAGATGGTAGACCGCATAAATAACCGTTCAGAGCAAAACAGGGCCAAGGAAAGCGGCAGCGTAGATTTGGCCTACGACAGCGGAACGGCAGAGGCTACGGCGGCTATACAGAAGCGTATCGGGTACAAAAAGCAGTATATTGTTAAGTTGCTCAAAAAGCAAGGCAAATACACGTCTGAAATGGCTTTGCAAGCCACCATTACGGCGCAACTCATGGTAAGGACTGAAATACTTGCAGAGGAAATTTTTAGTTGTGGCCACAAAGCCGTAAACGTAGAGATTTCCCGCGAGGGTAACAACCGCGAGAGTATCAGCCCCAAGGAAAAACTATACTTAGACCTGACAACGCAGACGCAAAAGGCGTTGAGGGCTTTAGGTATGAATACCGATAGCAAAGACCGTAAGCCAACGGAAAGCGACGGCCTTACTAAACTCATGGAAGAATTTTCTAACGATAACGACGATTAAGTATGAAGAAAATATATATCAGCGGCCCGATTAGCGGATTAGACCGCAGCGAGTATTTGGCACGGTTTGCCAAGGCCGAAAGCCTGTTGGCCGATAACGGCTACCGGGTAGTGAACCCCTGTAAGTTTTTGGTTTGCCGTTGGCAATGGCTCTACAGATTGGTAGGTTACAACGTCGCATTATGCTACGACCTTTGGCAGCTTTCCCGTTGCGATTACATCTACCTTTTGCCCGGTTGGAAAGACAGCAAGGGCGCAACTATCGAAAGTTTCTTTGCATGGCATATTGGCGTTTACCGCCTGACAGAAAAGGAGCGTAAGCCGGTAGACCTGAAAATGGCCAAGTGGATAGCCCGGCGCGAAAAGAGCAAAATAATTGCGCCTGATATACCATTACCTGAAAGAAAATAAGAGTATGACACAGGAAGAGAAAGCCAAGAAAAGGCAATTAAAAGACGAAGTAGCCGCCGAGTTACAGGCTAACCGCGACAATTACCTTACCCGCTATAGTTATGCGCTTACAGAGACCGACAAGCGTATGACAGACTACGTTTTGAGCGTTATAGATAATCCCGACGGCCATAACCTCTACGAGTTATTGAAGATACGCCGGTTTTTCCAAATGCTCGATAAGTGGGTTTGGAAGCCCAAGCGCGTAAAGAAGAAAATCAGGCTTTACGAGAAATTGAAGTTTAGCGGAACGTCCGGGCGTAGGCGTTACAAACTAACGCCGGTGCAAGTCTTTCAGATGGCTAATATTTTCGGCTTTGCCCGTCCTGATGGCCGTAGGCTTATCCGTATCGTCTACATATTCGTACCGCGAAAGTTCAGTAAAACGACCTTTGCGGCGTTTTTGGCCGTTGACGATATGCTGTTTGGTGACTAT
Organism: uncultured Prevotellaceae bacterium; assembly: GCA_937877625.1. Taxonomy (GTDB): domain Bacteria; phylum Bacteroidota; class Bacteroidia; order Bacteroidales; family Bacteroidaceae; genus Alloprevotella. The sequence goes on along the minus strand of CALFJG010000058.1, from coordinate 12,991 downwards.
AACGCGGAAGCCTACGTAGGGGCCAACTCTTACGACCAGGCGAAAAAATGCTTTAACGAAGTCAGGCATATAATGTTTGATTTAGACCCGCGCCAAAGGCATTTCAGAATTAACCGTGAAACGGTGACGTTTAGAGACCGGGGCCGGGAGAGTTTAGCGCAGTGCCTTACGTCCAACGCGCAGACCAAAGACGGCCTGTTTGCATCGTTGGCCATTATAGATGAATATTCACAGGCGAGAGACACGGCCAACAAGTCAGGCGCAGACTTAAAGAATACGCTTACGTCCTCTATGGGGCCACGCCGTAACCCGCTAACGGTTATCATTACGACGGCCAGCGACGTAATAGAGGGGCCGTGCTACAATGAATTGGAGGGCGTTAAGAAGATATTGGAGGGCGAGGGCGAAAACGACTATATGTTTGCCGATTTGTTTATGCCCGACGTAGACGATGAAGAGGGCGACCCGGCCACATGGTCAAAGGTGCAGCCCCATTTGGGTATTACGGTGCAAGATGATTACTACGAAATAGAATGGAAGAACGCCCAACTATCAGCCGAAAATATGTTGGTTTTCCGTACCAAGTTGCTTAACATATTTACCATTAACGAGGTTAAAACGTGGTTTGGCTTTGAAGATGCTAACGACCTGTTGGGCGACTTTGATATAGACCACGTAACCGGGCATCCTGATTGCGCCGTAGCCTTTGACCTATCCGTGCATGATGATTTCAGCGCAGTATCTTATACCGTCTATTCCAAGGAAACAAAGTGTTTCTATTGTCACACAGACTACTATTTTCCCATTGGCGCGTTAAAGGGGCATCCCAACGAACAACTATACCGTATTTGGCACGAAGCGGGCCACCTGATATTTACCAAGGGAAAGCGCATAGACGTTAGACGTATTGCCGACGATATTATACGGCGTACTAAGTTGGTTAAGATTATCCGCATAGGCTACGACGGATATAAGGCAAAGGACTTAGTTAATATCCTATCTACCGCCGGAGCGTCCGGGGTGCTGATACCTTACGGCCAGACCTACGGCAATTTCAACCTACCCGTAGAATCGTTTGAAATGTTAGCCTACGCAGAACCGGCGCAGATAGTCTTTAACAACAATCCTATTAACGTCTATTGCCTGACTAATTGCGTTATAGACGAAGATAGGTTGGAAAACAAAAAGCCTTTGAAGATTTCGCAGTACCGCAAAATAGACGGTACAATTACTATGCTAATGACTTTAGGGCAGCTTTATTCGTTTGAGAGATAAACAAACCGGGGCGACGTTACCACAACGCCACCCCGGCCACAACAGAATGAAAAAGAGCAAAGACCTATTCGTCGCCATCGTCGCCGCCGCCAGGCCCCGGCAGTTCGTCGCCACCCGACGGCAGCGGGCTGTCAGTATTGGCGGTTTCGCCGTCCGGCTCGTAGTAGTTGCCGTTGCCGATGTACTTGTCGGCCTCTTTGAACTTCGCATCTTTCAGCAGGTTCTTAGCCAGGAAACGCTTACCCAGATGCAGGTTAAGGCGCACGGCCTTGATGTTGTCGGCGGTAAATTCCTCAGACTTGGTTACGCCCAGAGTCTCCAACCCGACGCGGAAGATACCGAGGTCGTCGAAGCGCACGGCCTTGCCCTCCAGCAGCATTTCGCGCAGGCAGACTTCCATTTCGATGAGCACGCCCCGGATGGTGCCCTCACTATAGACGCAGTGGTGCTTTGCCATGTGCTCTACGAACTCGTCGAACTCCATCAGTTCATGCACGGCGCGACCGTACCACTTCCCATAGCAGGAAGACTTCATGTTAATGTTTTTGTACTTTTTGTAGTGAATCATAACGGTGTTAGTTTATTAGGGTTTTGTGGCACTATTGCCGATGCAAAGGTACGCCGGGAGATTGGCGGGAATCCCGCTTTTGCACCTTATGGCCTGTTATGGCCTGCTGTATGCCGTAACAAATCCTTTTGTCTCGCAGATTTTGAGTAACTTTGCATCCGATTACAGCGTATGGAGAATTTCAGAATCAGAGAATACGGACGAATGGAGTTGGCACAGATGTATTGCCACACTATCATGCCAGAATCCGCGTGGCGAAAGTTCAAGCGGTGGATGCAGCTTTACCCCGGCCTCATTGAGCGGCTTACCGCCATCGGCTACACCGACCACAGCCGCAGTTTCACGCCCGCCCAGGTACGTCTTATCGTCGAGGCTTTGGGAGAGCCGTAGGAAAATCATATAGGTTTTGGCCGATAATCATATACATTTTAGCCCAAAACCTATATGATTTTCGACGATAATATTATAAATTAGGTATAAGTAAGTAACTTTTTCAGGAAATTATTTGGAAGTTTCAAAATAAATGCCTACCTTTGCAGCAGAATTATCCCCCTTAGATGAAAAAGGCTAAGGCTCGCCGCCTCCAAAAGGGGCGGCTTAATTTTTGAAAATATGGCAAAACAAAGAGTAATTGTTTATGTGGACGGCTTCAATTTCTACTATGGATTGAAGAATGACCCAAGATGGAAAAGATACTATTGGCTTGATGTGGTTGCACTGTTTGAGAAGTTTATGCGGCCAGACCAAGAACTGATAGGCGTTAAGTATTTTTCGGCACGCCCTGAAGATGCAGACCAAAACGCCCGTCAGTACGCTTTCTTTCAGGCTAACAAGGAAAATCCGAAATTCAGTCTTATACTCGGCAAGTACCTACGCAAGTCTATAACCTGCTTTAATTGCGGCAATGTCATTCGCACCCATGAAGAAAAGGAAACCGACGTGAGGATAGCGACGCAGATTGTGGCCGATGCCTACGAGAAGAATTGCGACGTGGCTATTGTGGTGTCAGCAGACAGCGACATGATACCCGCCGTAGAGTTGGCCAAGGCCGCAGGGCAGCGGGTGTATATCTATTTCCCGCCCAATCACTATTCAAGCAATCTGGCAGCAATGGCCAACGGTAAGCCCGTACTGATGGTGAAGTACGAAAGCCGATTTAGGCAGAGTCTCTTGCCTGATGTAGTCCACTTGACGGCAGAAAACTACGACTTGCAGATACCGCCAAAGTGGAAAGCCTTTCAGACTATATAACAGCAGCCGCCCCGAGTGAGGCGGCTGTTTGCGTTATTTGCGTACTGTCTTTTTCCCGTTTTGTATCACTATGCCTTTGGCAGCGTCAGGGGTTGGCAGTTCCGCGCCGCTTAGATTGTAGGCTTTGGCATTGGCCGTGGTGTCGGCGGGTATGGAACGGACGTTAGCGGCATCTACTTTTTGCAACTTGATATAACTATCTCCGTCGTAGTCACTTATAGTCATGTTCTGGCCGTCAAAGTGTTTTATCCAAAAGTTTGCAAGGGAAAGGCCGGTATAGTCTGAGTTATATTCTTTTCTTGACAGCAGGTGTAAGGTGTATCGGCCTGTAGCAGTACCGCCAACAAAATAGCCAGCATACATTTCGTATGCTTCCCTGCCGTTGTAATCAGTAAACCACACGTAGGTGTAATTACGATTGTTGAAGTCGATAGCCGTAGGGTATTGTGGGTGGTACTCACTGGCAAATTCAGGAAAACCGCCGTTTACAGACGTTACGGTCCAATGGCCTTGCATTTCGATTTCATCGAGGCCGCTAATCCATTGTGCGCTTGCGCCCATTCCGAGCGTCAGCAGCGCGAGAGTTATTAGATACTTTTTCATAATTTGGTATAGTTTTTACTGTACTTTGGGTGCAAAATTACTAAAATTTGGTATAAGTAAGTAACTTTTTTCCGAAAAAATTTGGTGGTTTCGGGTAAAATGCGTAATTTTGCGGCGTCATACAATCACAGGGCGGGCGATGAGAAGCCTGCCGACAAACGAGCAGGCTGTTTTCATGTCCTGACTTGCGGTAGCCAAAGCAATACAGATTGCGGCTGTCTAACCCCGTGCGGAGTGTTAATGCACCCGCTGCCCTGTGAGGTGTATGACAACGGGAAGTGGACAGCCGTTTTTAATTTGTCCTGTAACGCCAAAAATGTCATATTATCACATGGCGACACAGACTTTAGAAAATCCTGTCATTCAGGTCAGCGGCACGGCTACGGTAGAGCCGAGCGTTGAAGTGGCTAACCTTTGCGAAATCAAGGACGGCCGTGTAGTAACAACATCTTTGCGCGTAGCGGAGATTTTCAGCAAACAGCACAAGCATGTTTTAGAAGCAATCAGAAACTTAGATTGCAGCGATGATTTTCGTGAGCCGAATTTTCGGCTTACGTTGAAAATCACGCAGTTACCTAACAATGCGACCCGTAAAGACCCCTACTATTTGATTACCCGCGACGGCTTTGTATTCCTTGTGATGGGCTTCACGGGCAAGACCGCCGCGAAGTTCAAGGAGGCGTATATCCGTGCCTTCAACGTGATGGAGGAGCGTTTGCGCCGTATGCAGCAGCCCGTACAGACCTTTGCCGACGCTCCCCGCCTGGTGCACGAGCACTTAGAGCGGATGGAGGCCGAGGACGCGCCGATAGTGGAGAGCTACGGACAGCAGCGCGTCGTTTCGTCCGTGACGCTTGCACGGCTCACGGGCCGCAAGCACGAGAACATCTGTACGAGCGTGCGCCGTATGTTCAAGCACACCCTACGCCCCGCCCGCCTCTTCATCCGTCAGACGCGCACCGTGCGCAAGGGCTTTGGCCGTGGCTATGACAGTCCTACGGGCGTGATGTACCTGATTACGATTGAGGGTTTCCGCGTGATGTGTACACACGCCGAGGGTTTGGGCGAGGACGTGGCGAAACTCGTCATGTCGGAGTTCAACCGCGCAAAGGGCACGAACCGCCCCGGACAGCCCAACGGCTCAACGCCCAAGTTGCCGCCTACGCCGCCCGACAAAGAGCCGACGGCCACCGCAGCAGGGCAACAGGGGCCGACGATGCCCAAGGACGCAGCGGACATGATGCGCCGTATGGTGCAGGCTATGGCCGTGATGATGGGCGTAGATGTAAACGAGGTGTCTAACTTAATCAGCGGAGGGCGTAAGTGATGGAGAAAGATTTGTTTGCAGGAGTGCAGCTCATGGCCGTTAAGCCGGAAGAGCAGAAGCGTGAGAAAGTAATGGTGATGCAGCAGAGGACGGGAACCATACCCGCCTACGACCCGCAGGCACTGAAAGACGCACTGGAGGCCCTGCGCGACTTTGTGGCCTTTGACATGGCCGCAGAACTTAGCACCGAGGCGACTATATCGGCATGGCGGCTATCGTCGGAACTGATGCCGCTTGACTATCTGATACGCGAAGTTGAATTTAAGGAAGTGGAGGTACTGGTATGAGACAGACGGTAATAGAGATTAGGGACAAAGACGGCGTAATGCCCTACAGCGCACAGACGCTTACCGATGCCGTCAGGGGAACACGCGAGTATCTTCGCCACCTGTTGAGCACCTATCCGAGCGACATGCCGCTACTTGAGGCACTGACACGCGACGAGCAGTTGAGCCTACGCAGCACGGGCAAGGCTTTCGAGCCGCTGGACTGGCTGTTGGAAGAGGCCGTTATCACCGACCGCACGGAAGAGAAAGGAGGCCGCGCATGATTACGACCACACGCCCGGAAGTTGAGTACAAGGGCAACTATACGCAGACACAGGCGGCAAAGGCTTTGGGCGTTGACCGCCACACCATAGCCCGCTACGTGAAGAAAGGCTATCTGAAATGCAAGGTACGGCGTTTCGACCAGAAGACCGTCATACCCGGCAGCGAGATATTGAAGCTATGGGGCGGCATGATGATATAGACTATCGTATTTAACCCGGAGCGGCGCAAGGTCAGCGGACTTTGCGACCGCTTCACTTAGGGCAAGTTCCAAGGGATTTGCCCCTAAAAGGCATGTGCCTACTGAAAATAAAATCTTAATAAACTCAAATATCTACCACGCTTTACCAAGACGCGCCACGATGCGCCATTTGCCTTTTGCTTTCACGGAATATTAGGTGTATCTTTGCCGAAAAGATATATCTATTTTTATGGCTAAATGGTGGGATATTTCCCGTATTTGGAAACAACGCGATGAAGTGGTAGAGCAACAGGCCGCACCCGCGCCGCAAGCCAAAACCACGCAACGTACAACCCCGCGCACAGGTGCAGGGCTGCAATTTTTCTACGCCTCTACTGACACCGCGACAGCCGTAGCCACCGTTTACCGTTGTGTGCAGTTGCTTAGTGATAGCGTAGCCGGTTTGCATTTGCAGTACATGAAGTTAAAGGGCGACCGCTACCAAGAGGACAAAAACAACGACCTACATTATTTACTTACCGTACAGCCTCAACCCGAAATGTCAATTTTCGACTTTTGGAGTATGGCCGTTAAGATGATGCTTTTAGACGGTAACGCCTACATCTACCCGCGCAAAGTCAGGGGAGAGATTACCGACTTAGTGCTTTGCGGGCGCAACACGGTAGGCCACGACGCTTTGAACGGCACGTACACCATTTGCGACGCATATAACGGCGTTTACGGTACGTTTAAGGAATCCGAAGTTATACACCTGTATTTACATTCGTCAGATGGGCGTACAGGCGAGAGCGTACTAAGCCACGCCCGCAATACTCTTACTATTGCACAGGCGGGCGACGTTGAGACGGCAAACCGCTTTATCAATGGCGGTAACGTCCGGGGTATTGTCAGCAACGACAAATCGGTAGTAGGCTTTGGCGAGTATGCAGATGAAGAGTTGGAAAAGACAGCCGCCAACTTAGACGAAAGGTTTATGAACGGTGAGCATATCGTAAGTTTGCCCGGTCAGTCCGACTTTAAGCAAATTTCGCTTTCCTCTACCGATATGCAGTTTTTGGAAACCCGTAAGTTTACCGTCCGGGAACTTTGCCGTTTCTTTGGCGTACACCCGTCGTTTGTGTTTGACGATACGAGCAATAACTACAAATCGGCTGAAATGGCCAATATAACGTATTTGTCGTTTTCGTTAGACCCTATCCTGAAACGTATTGAGGCCGAGTTTACACGCAAACTTATACCGCAGTCGCTTTGCTGCAAACGTATTTTCAAGTTTGACCGTAAAGGCATCTACAGCCTTGATTTGCTTTCGTTGGCGAAGTACCAGACAATGACCATTGCAAGCGGCATCTACACCGTAAACGATTGGCGACACATCGAGAACCAGCCCGCAGTCGAGGGCGGCGATATTACGTTAGTATCTGCAAATCTTATACCGTTGAACGGCGACAAGTTCAAGCCCGGAGGCGGTACAACGAATATAGAAGAAACAAAACCAAGCGAAGAAGATGACGAAGATTAACAAAAGGAGTATCGGATTTGACGTTAGGCTACAAATCCGGGAAGCCGCCGAGGGCGGCGAGAGCCGTATAATTGAGGGCTACGCGCTTAAATTCGGTGTGCGCAGCCGTCTTTTGTGCGATTGGTGGGAAAACTACTACGAGGTATTAGAACCCGGTTGTATTACCCGTGAGACGTTGGACGCTTGCGACATCATGCTTACGATGTTCCACGACCGCCAACTTATCTTAGGCCGTAGTAAGATGGGCGTTGGCACGTTGCACTACGAAATCGACGAAATAGGTGTTAAGTTTTGGTGTGAAGTACCCAAGACAGCCGACGGCGATAAGGCGTTGGAATTGATTTCACGCGGCGACATATCGGGATGCTCGTTTATCTACTCTACCGATGAACGGGATAGCGAGAACGCCGTTAGTTACGAGTTGTCAGGCGAAAAGACAGAGGACGGCGACGATATTCTGTTGCGCCACGTTAAGCGTATTGATAAGGTGTACGACTTTACGATTACACCAAAGCCCGCTTACGAGCAGACAACGGTAAGTAAGCGCGAAGTCGAGGAAGCCGGTGTAGTATTCGACAAACCGAAAACTACGACGGTTGAGCAGCCCAAGACAATAGACCTTGCAAAGAAACGCGAGGCTATCCGGGTATTGAAAGAGAGAATAAACCGCACCGTTTAGGCGGCGCATATTGTTTAATTTAACCAAGGCAAAAAAGTTATGAGTAAGCCAAAGTTCAATTTCCGCGAAGCCTACGAGCGGATTAGTCAAATCAAAGGCCGCCTTAACGAGATGGCGGAGAATCTCGAAAGTGATAAGGAGCGCGAGGCATACACCGAGGCCGAGCAGGGCGAAATTAAGCAGCTTTCCCGCGAGTTGGATATTCTCGAAATGAAGATTAAGGCCAACACCCCGACTATCGAGGTAATGCGCGAGGAAGATATACCCTACGCAAACGCCAAGGTACGCGAGTGCTTAGACAAGGGCCAGCGTTTCGAGTTGAAGATTAGCCGCGCCGTAGCACAGTCTTTCGGCGGCAACACCTCTACTTACGCCAGCGGCCTTGCAGGTACGAACCCCGCCGGGCTGACTACGCACGACATCGTAGAGCCACTTTATAACAAGACTATTCTTTCGGCCATTGGCGCACCGTTGCTTACCGGCCTGAAAGGTAATCACCAGTGGCCTATCGTTGAGGCTTTCCACGCCACAATTAACGATGAGGGCGCAGAGTTGGGCGACACCAAGATACCTATTAACAAACTCATTGCGAAGCCGGAGCGTTTGGGTATCGCCGTGCCTATCACCCGTGAGGCCCTGAATGAGACCGACAACCTTGTGCAGTTGGTGGCCACGCAGTATATGCCGGTAGCCATTGCCGAACTGATGAACAAGATTATGTTCAGTCAGACCAAGGTAAACGGCTCTACCGACCTTGTAGGCCCGTTCATTCCCGCCAATATGGTGGCTAAGAACAAAAAGACCTACACCGGCGCAACTCCTACCCTGATGGAACTTGTAGGCGTTAAGTCTGCTATCCTTTCGCACAACATCAAGGGCGAGGGCCTTTGCTACGTTATGAGCGACGTAACTAAGGGCAATTTGGAGGCTACCCCGAAGTGGCAGGGCGCAAACTCTGCTATCGTTGACGAAAACGGTAAGATTAACGGTGTACCCGTATTCACCACCAACGAAGTACCCGACGGCCAGATTTTCGTCGGCGCGTTTAAGTACGCACCGCAGGGCCTGTTTGGTGACATGGTGTTTATCGTAGACCCCTACAGCCAGGCACGAAAGAACGCTATCGACTTTGTGCTTAACGTGGACTACGCTATTAGCGTATTGCGTCAGGAGGCTTTCGCCGTTCTTTCGCAGATTGGCGTTTTCCTTGATAAGTCCGAGTTGACTTTGACCGTTGGCGACACCTACGACCTGACGGCTACCGTATTCCCCGTAGGCACAGCCGTTACGTGGGCAAGTAGCGCAACCGCAAAGGCCACCGTCGCAAATGGTAAGGTAACAGCCGTTGCAGCCGGTACGTCTAACGTAACCGCATCGTTCACGTTTGGCGGTCAGACCTACACCGCAACTTGCGCCGTGACCGTTCAGGCCGCAGGCTAAACGGATTGTGTAACTAATCAGGAGTGCTTTAAGTTATGGCTAATGTAGTGAGTTTGGAACTCTTTAAGAAGCAGTGCAACGCCGACGAGTTTACGGCAGACGATACGCTTTTGCAGCAGTATTTGGATGCAGCAGAAAAGCACGTTATCCGCTATACCCGTCGTACCCGTGAGGAATTGGCCGAAATGGACGAATCCGGGAATTTCCCCGACGAACTGAAACAGGCCGTCTTACTCATTGGCGCACATTGGTATAACCAACGTGAGAGCGACGCACAAGTGCAGTACCATAGTGTTCCAAACGCACTATTAGCCTTAATGAAACCCTTTAGAAAGTTGGCAAGATGATAGCCGGACGGATGAAATACAAACTTACGCTGTTAGAGCCTACGCAGACCACTAACGACTTTGGCGAAGAGGTTACGACCTATACCGACACCGTAACCGTACACGCCGAGCGCGTAAAGCATACGGGCAACCGTAGCGAAGAGGTAGGCGAGCATTTCCCGGATTATCGCGTTTCGTGGAATATCCGCGACGCGCACACGGTAGCCGAGAATTGGCGCGTACAGCAGTTGGGCGGGTATCTCTATACCGTTGTAGCCATTGAGCCGAATATTGATAGAGGCTATAAGACCCTGATTTGTGAGAGAGTAAACGAGTAACAACCCCAAAAACAAAAAAGGTATGAAATCCAAAATTATTTTATCAGCGTTGGCACTAATCTTTAGTGTATCGCTTTGCGCGTTTGCCGGTGGAACGGTAGAGCAGCCGCCTACCTACGGCGACGTAGTAGTAACCGAAAAGGCCCAGCAGCCTGTTTTCGATGTACCCGGTGAGTACATGATTACCACCTACGACGTAGTACAGGGCGTAGATTTCGTTATGCCTGTTAATCAGGTAACACTACGCACCGACTTTGTAGCCGAGACGTATAACCTTACGTTATCAGGCTTTGCCGATGCCTGCAAAGATGTAATGACTTTCGCACAGGCGCACCAACGATTTAGACAGGCTAACACCTACTTATTTCCTGACAATCGAAGATGCTACCTACGACTATCCGACCAAGCCAAAAGTACCGATAATCAGATGTACGCACCCGGCAAGTGGAAACGATGGGTTATGGCACAGCGAAAGTAACAACGAATAAACCGCACAGCGTATGCAACCCAGCGAATACACAGGCAGCGAGTGGAAAGAGTTAGCCAAGGAACTAACGCCACGCCAACTACGTAACGCCCTGAAACGCTCATACCGCGCCGAGGCAAAAAAGGCGTTAGGCATAGCCCGGAAATACTTAGGTACAAGCGGGCTGCAAGTTCAGGGAAACAAAAGCGATTGGGATAAGGGCATACGTAGCCACATCTACAGCCGAGGCGGTGGCTTTATGATTACCGTCAAGGCCCACCGGGCTAACCTGAAAGGGCAGGGCGAAAAGTCAATGCACGAAAACCGTAAGGGCTTTAAGAAACCTGTACTTATGTGGGCTGAAGAGGGTACAAAGGAACGTCAGCGAGGCGGCAAGAAAATACGTATAAAGCACGGTATTTATGGCACACACCGAAGCGGCAAAACGCAATATTGGACGGAAACCATACGTAAGGATGGAATACCGACGGGCCAAATGGGTGCTTACGGATTTCTTGAAAGGGCGACACCCGAAATATTCCAAACCGTAGAACACGACTTAGGTACGGAAGTAGGGGTAGCCGTAGAGAAAGTGGCTAAGAAATGCGGATTTGTTTAACGCTAAGAGTATTAAGTTATGGCAGTAAATAAGACATCGTTAAGCGTTGGCGAAATTATCTACGACGTTCTGACAAACGACGCGGAGGTTATGGCACGGGCAAACAAGGTTTTTCCCGTTGTCACAGACAAAGCCACGTTACCGTATGTAGCGTATCGCCGTTCACGCCTGGAGCATAACCCGGCCAAGGGTACGCAGGGAGCGGACACCGTGCAAATAGATGTACTTTGCTTTGCCGCCAAATACGGTGACGGGGTGCAGTTGGCCGAAGCCGTCAGACAGGCTTTAGACGGTAAGCAAGCCACAAAAGACACCCTGATTATGCGGAGTTGTACGATTGCCGGAGGCGAAGAATACTACGAAAACGATGCTTATATACAAGAGTTAAATTTTACCATTAAAGTATAAGAGATTATGGCAGTACCAAGTTCAGGCTACATTAACGGTAGCGACATTCTGTTGAGCGTTGGCGGCAAGGCTATTGGCCATTGCACTACCCACACGATTACTTTCAACAGCGAGACTAAGGACAGAGCCGTAAAGCCCGCTGCAAGCCAAGGCTATTCAGCCGGTTTGTGGAAAGGCAAGGGCGTTACCGGCCTTAGTATTTCAATTAGTGCCGAGGGCTTGCGTTACTACGGCGAGAGCGAAAACGGCTATGCCGAGTTGTCCGCTTTGTGGGGCGCAGGTGCTTCTATTTCGGTTAAGGCTTTCCAACGTGAGGGCGACGCAACCCCATACGTGCAGGGTAACTTTGTTATCACCAATTTGGAGGAAACAAGCCCCGCGCAGGACGATGCTACATTCTCTATCAGTCTGGAGAGCGACGGCGAGCCCACGACCTATCCCGGCAAGCCGTCGGGCGGCAGCAGCACCTAACTCCTAATTCCTACTGACACATGAAGAAAGTAGAAATTACTATCAATGGCGTAGCGTACCCCTGTAGGCAGACTATGGGGGCTATGCTACGTTTCAAACAGGAAACCGGCAAGGAGGTTACAGAGATAGACCCCGGTAGTTTCAGCGACCTTTGTACGTACCTTTGGTGTTGTGTAAAATCAGCATCCAAGGCCGACGGCTTAGATTTCAATTTGTCGCTTATGGACTTTGCCGACAATGTTACACCCGAAGAGGCTACGGAGTGGGCCGAGGCCAACAAAGAGCAGTCAGACGGTGAGAATACAGAAAACAGCGAGACACCCGAAGAAAAAAAAACTTAGGGATTAACGACTACTTAGGCTTTGCGTTGGGCTGCATACACCTATCGTTTGACGATTTTTGCAGGTGTACCCCAAAGGAATTTGAGAGCATTTGCGAGGCGTACCACGACCAACGCGAAGCCGATTACAAAGACGGGTGGGAACGCGCAAGGGCGATAATAGTTGCCACCCTACGGCCACACCTGAAAGGACGGCCAACAGCGCGAAAAGTCTATCCGTTACCGTGGGACAAACCAAAGGCCCCACAAAAGAAAGCCCCGAAGCCGCTAACGGCAGAGGAAAGCAAAGCGAGGTTTGAAAAGTTGGTAGCAAGGGTTATGAACGCTGACAATGGCGAAGATAAGTAGCATTATCAGGATTGCCCGAAGCGATATAGAAAATAAAAGCCACAACAGCGGTAAGCCCTGACAACGCTAAGTTAGCGTAGAATCCGGCTAAGATGCTGATTACGAAAACAGCAAAGGACACTACGAAAGTCAGAAGCGACCCGGTGGCTATTATGCTTTTTATACCTTTCATGCTGCAAAGATAAGAATAAAAACCGATATAAGTAAGTGTAACTACTCAGCACCCTATAGTGCATGAGTAGTTGTCTTACTGTTGTACGACA
>CALFJG010000057.1 GCA_937877625.1 uncultured Prevotellaceae bacterium | reverse complement strand
AGCCACCTTTACAAACTCACTTGCACCCGGCAGATACCACACTACAAGCCCAACAGCAAGCAGATGTATTTCGACAGGGCAGAGATTGAGGACTGGATGAGGCAGAACCGCGTAAACACCACCAGCGAGGCAGAGCAAGAGGCGGCCCGCTACATTGTCACAGGGAAGAAAGGAGGCCGGAAGTGAAACGGATTGACTTTAGCAGATGGGGGCGAGACCACACCCGGCAGGGCGGGGCCGTTCCCTACCTCGATATTGAGGGGGAAGATGATCCGATAGAGTTTCTTTTCCGCTACAAGGGGGAACACCAGTTAATTGCACGTGGAAACCTCCAAACTTGCAAAGGACGTGAGAAAATGGGTAAGAGTGCAGCGGGCATTATGCTGATTGTTGCAGCCCTCGGAGGCAGCTTTCTCGACCTACAGCCACAGCGGGGCGATTTGTCCGTTTTGTGGATTGATTGCGAACAGGACAGGGCCACACTACGGAAGAGGGCAAAGGCAGCGTTGCAGATGGCAGGGCAAGCCTCAACGATTGACAGGCTAAAGATTTGCACACTAAAGGCCACAGAGCCAGCCCAGCGGCTTGAAACGGCTCTAAACGCTATCAAAGAGACACAGGCCGATTTCGTTTTCCTCGATGGAGCGGTAGACCTTTGCGAGGATTTCAACGATAACAAGGCGGCTGCAAAGGTAGTGGATGCCCTGTTAAAGGCCACCGATGAGGCTAATTGCTCGATACTAAGCGTTATCCACACCAACAAAAAGGACGATGAGGCAAGGGGCCACCTCGGAACGATACTACAGCAAAAGAGCAGCGAGATTTACGAGGTAAGCAAGGCGGGCGATATTGCGAGAGTGAGGCAAGAGTTATGCCGATTTGCAGCCGTTCCCGATATCGCTTTCAAGTTTGGTGAGGCTTTCACGATTGAGCCAGCAGAGGGCAGCGGGCTAACAGAGGCACAGGCCAAGCGGCAAAGGCTGCAAGATAGTTTTGCCAAGTTGTTTGACGAGGCTCTGGAATACACCTACACGGAACTTTATAAAGCCTATGCAGAGCAGGAGGCAAAGGGAGTGAGAGCGGCAAAGGATGCCATTAAAGCAGCCGTTGAGGCGGGAGTGATATTCAAGAACGGAACGAAGAATAACACCCGCTACACGTACCTTTTCCCGGAACTCACAGAGGATGCCGATGAGGTGCAGGGAGAGGATTGCACCGATGAGATATGAAAGACAGGTGCAGGGCGGCAAGTGCGGGGAGGTGCAAACGTGGGTATATCTATAGATATACACCCACACGCATTGCACCACCTCCACACCTACGGCAGGGAGTGCAGACGTACAAAGATTGCACTACTTTTGCACCATTGCACCACAAGGCAGCAAGTTTCCAAGGAATAAGGAAAACAACAAATGATAACAGCGATAAATATGAGAAAGACGATTTTTGAAACACAGGTAAGTTATTTGCCGTCTGTTTCCTGTAAGGATGGGGAACTACAGCAAATGAGATTGGCAGACCTCCTTTTGTCCGACAGATGGAGGGCAGCAGTTGAGGCCGTGAGGGATGAGGCCGACACCAACAGGCAGAAAGAGGCAAAACAGGCATTGCCCGCGTTTATGCCCAGCGGCCTTTTCTCCAAGAAAGCGGCAGAGGGATTGCAACAGCACAGCGGATTTATTTGCATTGACATTGACGGCAAGGACAATAAGGACGTGGAGAACTTTGCCGACCTCAAAGCACTTGTTAGGCAGATACCAGCCGTTGAGTATTGCGGGCAGTCAGCCAGCGGCACAGGCTACTTTTGCATTATGCCGATTGCAGACCCCTCCAAGCACCGAGACTATTTCAGAGCCATTGCACACGATTTCAGACGTTGCGGCATAGTGATTGACAGAAAGTGCATCAACGTGAACCGATTGAGATTTGTTTCCTACGATGCCAGCCCCTACGTGAACACAGGGGCGCAAGTGTACGACTACACACTACCCACACGCGACCACAAGGCGGCACAAGTGTTAGGCCGTGATGTCTCGGACGTTGAGACCCGCGAACACTTTGCGGCCATTGTGGGAGAGATTGAGGCCAGCCACATAGACATAACAGGCGATTACGGCCAGTGGTTTGAGATACTTTGCGCGATAGCCTCAACGTTTGGGGAAGAGGGGCGAGAGGATGCCCACAAGGTAAGCAGGGAGGCCGATTGCTACGACTACGAAGAAACCGAAAGGCAGTACACGGAATGTATAAGGCGGGGCGGCTACGATTACACAATAGGCACGTTTTTCTTTCACGCAAAGCGGGAGTTAGATGCACACGTTTTCGACAACCTAACAAAAGATATTGAGATATGAACCAGGCAGAACTATTAAAGGCGATGGAGGCCAGAGCAAAGGCCGACTTTATTACACGCGCTTTCCTGTTATTGGCAGAGGATGCCAAAGGGATTGAGGCTTTTATGGGAGCGGCCAAAAGAGCAGCTTTCAGCAACAGCAAGAAAGACAGGGCGAACCTCGACAGCATTGCAAGCGAGTTAGAACTACTTTACGGCTACATTGTAGCACCAACGTTTGAAGATAGGGAGGGCGAAGAATGAGAGCAAAGGAACTAAGAGAGCGATTGCAGGGCATACCCGATGCCGTGGAGGTAGAGTTAGCACTACTTTCCAAAGACGGCCAGCGGCAAGTATTGCGGAGAGTTGCCAGCCTTGAATATAGGTTTGACAAACAGCAGAAACGCGACATTGTAGCCTTGATTGGCTATAAGAGCCTAAAGCAGCAGCGGCAGCGATTAGGAGACCTTGCACAGGAAACAAGGGAACTGATAGCAGAACTAAAGCGAATTGACAGGCAGCGAGAGAAGAGAGAACGGCAGGGGTGAGGCCACCGATGCCACCGACAGGCCCAGCCTCAACAAGGGGCGGGGCTTTTTTATGAGTGGGGGGAGGGTGAATAAACCCCGCCAAAACCTTTCTCCACACGCAAGCCGATTTTTGCAGCCGTTGGGGGGGGAACACGCATACCCGCGTTATACCCCTACACACACCCGCACGAAGAACCACAGGAAAACCCGATTTAAGGCACTTTGCACCGATGGCGGGCAGTTGTCAGCCTCAACACAGGAAAAGCCACCAGCGGGCAGGAAACGGGCTTAAATGAGCATCTATTAAGGGAGCATCTATAAAGAGCCTCAACGATGGAGGGGCAGAGATTTTTTGCCGTTCCATTTTGTCAGATGAAAATAAATTGCTACCTTTGCCCCCACTAAAGCCCGCCAAGGCAAACACCCGCCAAAACGTTATTGAATTGTTACCAGCTTTCAA
>CALFJG010000056.1 GCA_937877625.1 uncultured Prevotellaceae bacterium | reverse complement strand
AGGGAACAAAAAGAGACAAAGAACCGGCTACTCTTCCGGCTCTTTGTCTGCGTTAAACCGGTAATTGAGTTGCCATGACTCGTCCCGGCCGTCTGCTGCCTTGACCCACTTGGATAGGGCGTTAATATGCCGCTCTTCTAAATAGACCGCGTCTGCTTTCGTTCTAACGAACAAATACATTTGCCGTGTAGGGTCGTCCCACTCGACCCCTAAAAGTCGCTCAAAAACGCTAAAATCGGGCATTTCGAGCAATTTAAGAAGCGACTTAAAGGGCTGTCTTTTCTTTGCGACGGAAATGGTGATGTTTTTGGGGTGCCAGGATTTCGCCAAAGAAACGATGTTTTTGACCTTCTGCCCGTCTCCGGTGACCCATCCCCGGGCATCGTAGTACGCCCAGAAGGTTTGTGCCTCTTCCAAAGGGTCCGCTACACCCTGCAAAAAAAACTCTACAACAACCAAAAATTTTGTGTGTGTGTCCTCGGTGTTAATTTCTGCGCCTTGAACACACACATTGTTATTTGCCCTTGTAATTGTATCTTGTATATTGTATATTGGCAACCCAAAAAAACCGACTGGGTTTTCATTTAACCCACTGGGTTTTGTTACTTCTTGTGAAATAGTGTTGATTTTTGGCCTACCTCCATACATACCATTAGCCCGGGCTGTGTCGGCTCGTTTCTGCATCTTCTCGCGGTCGTTCTTCAAAATGGGCTTAATCAAATCCAGGAGCATTGACACCATCGGCGGGATATCGTCCGGCTCTTTGTCCTCAAACTGGTATGCAAAAACAGTTTCGTACAGCGTGAGCCGTTCGCTGTCGTTCAAGTGTTTGCGGGCAGTCTCCCACCAGGAACGGCGGAAGAAAGCGCAAATTTTATCTTTCTCGTCTATCATATTACAGGGCGATAGTTAGAAACAAAATCAAGGATACTTTCGCGGCTAAAATAGAGCCGGTGGCATTGCAGAACTTCCGGCTTGATATGTCCCCGGCGATAGTGTTGGTAGATGGCAGCACGGGACATACCGCACCATTTGGCTACCTCGTCAATGGTAAATAGTTCTTTCGTTCGCTCTCGGAAAGCGATTTCAAAGGTTGTAAGGTCTTCCATAAGTAGCTATTTTTTAGGTTTATAGATTATTTCTAACGTGCTGCCGTCCGGATAGGTCAGCGTATAGGAGGCACGACCGGAGTTGGTGCTGTCGGCCATGCCTTTAAGGAACTGCACAAGACGCTCTTCGTCTGATAGTAGTAAAATCATAGTAGTAAAGGTTTTGGTTTTGTAAGACGCGACAAAAGTACAACAAGTTTCTGAATGTAACAAAAAAAAACACGAAAAAAATGTAACAAAATTTGTCAAACGTTTGGAGAAAATAGACTTTTTCCGTACCTTTGCGACCATGTCAAGAAGATTTTTTATACCGGTGTTGCCAATAGGGCACATAAACGGCAAAATAGCCCCGCAGGAATACAAGGCACACAATACCACCGACCCGGACAAAAGGCAGATTGATGGCTATTTCTACGGGTACCGGCGTAAGGCTAACCCTACAAAATCGTGCTTTGGTATCCGGACAAACTGCCGGGACTTGACAGAACACCCCTACACCACCGAAGAACAGGAAAACCGGGACTTGTTCACGCTGTCATTGTTGGAGGTGTCCCGGCATTGGCTCAACCTTGAAGAAAAGGCGCTTTGTGTTGCAGACTTCGAAAAGCAAACATACTACCATACCCCGAGAGGGTTCGCCGTCGCGATTACACGCGAGAATGGCGGCGAGTGGCCTCCGGAATGGACTATTACAAACCCTTAAACCCTTACCACTATGTCAAAACAAAGTTCAGTCTTTTATGCGCTGCCTATCGAGGAGATGCGCGGCAAACTGGCTACCAAACAAAAGCCAATCATGTACACCGGTCAAAAGCCCAACCAAAACACGCTAACACTTGGCTACGGCAAACACGATGCGACCAACTTCGTTAAGTATCTTGTACTTACCAGGAGAAACGGCAAAAACTTCTTCTATGCAAAGAGCCGTACAGCAGTCCGGAACACGCTCGGCACGAACTTCCAACGGGCTACGCTGGCAGTGGCTGCCGATTTGGCGGACTATATGAAACCCTTTTTTGAAGACGCTACGTTTGCGAACGTACAACAGGCGTTTGAGTACTGGGGCGAGAAAAAGACCTTCCGCGAGTGGCTTACCTCGTTGGCTATGGCGGCTATCTCTACCCAACAAGAGTACATTTCTACCCCATCAGCACCGGACGAGCAAAGCGGACTTACTACGGAGTTGCAACTCATGAAGAACCCGCTATTTAGCTTTGACACGATTGCAAACGAGATAAGACCGGAAGGCGTTTTGTCAGGGGCTGTATATACGGACGACAACCGCACAAAAGGACTTCTACAAGAATATTTTAGATACTACGCCGGCATAATGAGCGCAGATAAAAAGAATATTACCTTGGTAAGTGGGAACACAGGGCGCAAATACCCTATTGTGCTGCTCTATCAAACGGGGTCGCCGTCTGACACTTTTGCAGCGTTAAAAGACACCGTGCAGGGTGCAGCATACGAAGCAACATTTGACTCGTCAACCCCTGCTATAATGAACAACTTTTCCGTGATAGATAAAAACGGCGTTATAAAGCTTACAGGTAACGGAGTTACAGACGGGGCAGGCACCACAATTACAGAGAACACAAGCATACCGGCAACAAGTGAAATGATGGTAACAGCCCAATAA
>CALFJG010000055.1 GCA_937877625.1 uncultured Prevotellaceae bacterium | reverse complement strand
AAATTTTTTCCGGACGGCTTGAAAATTTTTTTCGGACGGCTTGAAAAATTTTTCCGGACGGCTTAAACTTTTTTTCCGGACGGCTTGAAAAAAATTTTCAAGGCATTAGAAATTTGTAACAGTTGTAGTTTTGGTACACTATTGCGGAGCAAAGGTACAACTATGCCACAACTGCTACAAGGTGTATTTCTTAGAGTGCTTACAAAGCTACAGAATAAGAGTATTCATCCCAATAGCCCAATAAACGTTACTGCGCTTAGCAACTATCCGTTGTAGAGATAGCTACTAAGCGCAGTAACGCTTATTGGGCTAAAAGATTTCGTTTACGGCTCAACCATTATCCAACGGTTTTCTTTGAGCGACTGAATAGCTGCTAAGCCAGTGCGGGTAGTATTGACAATGCTATCGAAAGCGATGAGCGATGCGCCACCTTCCTGGATGCGTTTGTTGAGTAGGGCAAACTGCACCTTTTGTCCTTTGTCCATCGTTCCTTTTATTTTTGAGAAGCCCTTAACGCCGTATCCTGTCAGTTTTCGCCAGTTGTCAAGAACGAAGACGCGCTCTTGTGAGAACACTTCAAGGCGTTCCTTAGCGTAACTCTTTGAGCCATTAGCGAAATAGTTGATTACAGCGTTGCTGCCATTCTCGTAGCGAAGTAGGATAGAGGCATTGTCGGTGTTCTCTTGCGGCTCTGGTCCGAGGGCATTCATACACACGGCCACTACACGGCTACCAGCGATGTAACTACACAGGTCAATAAAGTGGCAAGCCTCGCCGAGAATGCGTCCGCCACCTACTTCCATGTCGTGTACCCACACCTCGGCAGGGATGAATCCGGCATTCATCGTTGCCACAATGTTCTTAGGACCATCGCCCACGAGTTTTTTCAACTTCGTAGCAAACGGCGAGAAGCGTCGATTAAATCCGACGGTGAGCGTTGTTCCTTCGGGGGCTTTATTATAGGCTGACGTGATAGCGTCAAGTTCCTCAGCCGTAAGGCACAGCGGCTTCTCCACGAAAACGCTCTTTCCTGCCTCTAAGCACTCTTGCACCATGCGTGCATGGAGGTTGTGGCGCGTGGTGACGATAACCAAGTCCACCTCGCTGTCTTTCAAGATTTCTTTGTAATCGCTTGTGGCACATTCCGCGCCTGCTTTTTTTGCTAACACTTTCGCATTAAGCCCACCGGCACTGGCGATATACTTGATGCTCGCGCCCGCCTTTTGCAAGCATGGCACTACCATAGAAGAGGTGTAGTTGCCCGCCCCGATGATGCCGATTTTACCTGTGCCAGGGGCAAAGGTCTTTCCCTCAATACGTACCACGCGCGTCTCCTTCACCTCTTCAGGGAACTCAATGATAGAGGCTATGCTACCGCGCTTGCGCATATCGCCATAGATTTCCTGATAGTTGGCCAAAGGCACGCGCTCGGTAATCAGCGTTTTGACATTAAGCCCGCCAGAGGCTATAGTAGAAAGTATGGTCTCAAAATTGCGTTTCTCCGTCCAACGCACATAGGCCAGCGGATAGTCGTGACCTTTGTTCTCATACTCTTCATCGTAGCGTCCAGCACCGTAAGAGCACGATACTTGGAACGTTAGCTCTTTCTTGTAGAAGTCATCGCGCCGCATATTCAGACCGATAACACCCACGAGGATGATGCGTCCACGTTTGCGCGACATCTCACAGCATTGATGTATCACTTCATCTGTCTTTGCCGATGCTGTGATGAGTACGCCGTCAGCACCTATGCCGTTGGTGGCTTCTTGTACAAACTTCACGGGGTCGGTGCCCGCACCAGGGTTGATGGCTGTCACACCGAACGAATTGGCGAGGTTCACCTTTTGTTGGTCAAAGTCCGTACCTATCACACGGCAGCCGTTGGCTTTGAGCAATTGTGCTGCCACCAGTCCTATAAGCCCAAGACCCACCACCACGATAGTCTCACCCAATTGTGGGTTGAGGTTGCGAATACCCTGCAAAGCAATAGAACCTATCACGGTAAAAGCGGCCTCTTCATCACTCACACTCTCGGGAATGGCAGCTACGAGATTTTGCGGCACACATACATATTCAGCATGATTACCATTCGAGGCCACGCGGTCGCCCACCTTAAACTCGGTAACGCCACGTCCGATAGCCACCACTTTACCTACATTACAATAGCCAAGCGGAAGAGGCTGTCCGAGTTTGTTAAAAACGGCCTCCAACGTGGGTTGGATGCCGTCTGTTTTCATCTTGTCGAGTACCTGCTTCACCTTGTCGGGCTGCTGACGAGCCTTGTCTATAAGATTGGCCTTGCCAAACTCCACCAACATACGCTCCGTACCCAATGAAACAAGCGTGCGGGTGGTCTTTATCAACACATACCCCGACTTTACCAAAGGCACAGGGACTTCCTCAAGCACGGTAGCACCGCTTTTGAGGTCTTGAATGATTTGCTTCATAAAAAGAATGATGTATTTAAGTATGTTATTTATATCTAAAGTATAATACCCTAATCCTATTATAGGGTCAACTCTTCTAACCCTAATAGGTCAAAAGCATTTATGCCAGTAACAGACTTCCTTTCACTTGACATACAGCAAACGTTATGAAAGGTACTATCGTAGAGATAAAAAGACCAAAGCAAAACTTTTGTTTTCAACAGACTTTTGCTCGCCAAGGCAAAGCTGAAGCAAGCTTCGCTCTGCTCTCCTGGCTTAACGCAAAAGTTCCAATATTTTTATTGGCTAATAGTTTGTAGGATTAACGTTTTGCAAAAAGTATCCTCCTAAGATAGAGACAAATTGAATAGTCGTACCTTAGTTAATAAATAGGAATGGAATATACCGTCCCGCGTGGGATGTAAGCTTCTTGTATTAACAAAAAAAACGCAAAAGTTCGACACAAAAGCCTTGAACTTGCTGGCATGAGTTTACGCCATAGCGAATATTATATTAACGACATCAACGCGCTTTAATCACTCGTGCAGGAATGCCACCTACATAAACGAAAGCTGGAACATCTTTTGTCACAATTGCTCCTGCTGCAATAATAGCACCTTCGCCGATGTTGACTCCTGCTGTAATGACACAATTTGCACCAATCCAAACGTCATTACCAATGGTGACTTTCCCAAACTTGTGTCCCGCACCAAAAATTCGCTCTGGTGCGGGTGGGACGTTGTGATTAGCCGATAGTATCTGCGTGCGATAACCTATCAACGTACGCGCTCCTATCTCCACGCCGCCTGCTGTGGTTATCATTACATCTTTGGCTATATCCACATCATCGCCAACAATAAGATTGCGTCCAGGTGCAATCCAAACACCTGGATAAATTACTACGCGCTTGCCAAATTTGGCTCCTTGCAATTTGAGTAGGGCTTCTTTTAGCCATATAAAGGCTCTGTATCGCGGTAATGCAAATACAAGCTGCATCAATGCCTCGTAAGAAACTACGAAAAAAGACTTAATGGCTTTGCGCATAGACTTGTTCTATAAATGATAATTCTTGATCGGTACGTTCCTCTATCGTGGGATAAGAGGTTAGTAGTTTCTTACCAGCTTCAACCGCTGCATTAACTTCTGTTTCTTTTTTCAAACATAGTGCAATGCAGTCGGCAATACATTCTGGATTGTTGCGATTCACATAAATGGCACTTTCCCCACAGATAGAGTGTGTCCACGCTTCATCGGATGCAATGAGCGGCTTATGATATGTCCATGCCTCAATGATATTGTTGCTAAAGCTTTCTAATTTACTAAGCAAAAAAACAAAATCTATCTGTCTATATAGACTTGGCAACATTGATTTTCCTATAGTTCCAGGCATATACACATACTCATTTACCTGTAGTTCTTCTACCTTTTTTACAAACTGCTGGTGCATTGGTGAATTATCTTGCGCGGCAGTCAATACAAACATAAACGGCACGCCTCGTTGTTTTAGGCATGCCGCAATCTCAGGAATAAGCATCACTTGTTTGTTCTTCTGCCAGCCACAGAGAAAGAGCCCCTTTTTAAGTGCCGCCAATTCTTTTGGAAAGACGAACTCAGCTTCTTGCTGAGGAACGAAAATTGAGGGACGAATTGTGATTAACAATCCTTTGGGCTTAAACAACTCACGGCAGCGTTGCTCTAACAATTCCGTCTCAAAGACGACACCCGCCGAGCGCATTACCGACAAACGCCTATATTTGTCCACCAATTTATGTTTCCACAGTTCAAGTCCACTAAAGCCTTCCCAGAAGTTAATCTCAGGGAAATAAATGTTTGAAACGGCAGAACCTGTAACTTGAAGAATTTTCTTGGGAAAAAGTCCGTAGCCGAAGTAGGAATAGATAATATCAATGTGCTGTTGGCGTATAAACGTTCTTGTACAGACTAACTCGTCCACCAAGCGTTTCAAAGGATTCGATGAAACGGTGAAAATATATTCGCTGCCTACTTGTTCGGAGAGATATGTAGCTATGGCACTTCCCGATGCTACTAAATAACTACAACTTTCGTAGTGTTCAAACAGCCTTCGCTCTATGAAGCAATGCAAAAAATTGAGCGCCACATTCTGTCCACCCCCTGCTTTCAGCGTTGAGAAATTGAAAAGTATATTCACGATACGCCTTATAGTGTATGTTTGAAAGACACTACTTTCAAAATGCGATGCCGTTAGGTTATGCAGTCTGAGGCAATTCTACCAAACTCGCAGCCTTTGCCAACTGCTCGCGATTAAGGGTATCCACTTTTTCAAGGTGTTTAACAATCTCATCGCGCCGTTGAAGCGTGTCGCGGAATTTTTCTAAGAAACTTGACAAGGTGGGCGTGTTAAGATGGTAAACGTATTCGCCCAACCCTGCAAGTTCAACCAACATTCCGTTGATGCGGTTATCTTTGTTAGAACCCATAACGATAAATGGCGTGTGTACTCCAACAGCACCTATCACAGAATGTACACGTTCAGCAATAAGCAAGTGTGCCTCTGCTATCAATCCTTTTAGTTCCCTGCATGTTAGGTCGGCATCCAATACATAGCAACGTCCATTTTTGTTGCTTTCTATTCCCGCTGTGTGCAATGCATCGAGCGAGATAAGGCGGTCGTCCATGTGTTTTTCTGGTCCTATGGTGTGAGGCAATAAGAGAATATTATAGTCAGTATTTTTGAGTAATGCACTGACTATCTCTCCCAAGAATGCGCGGTGTGTCTTTATTTTTGCCATGCGATTAGGCTGGGCATCAAAAGAGCGCAGGGAGATAGGTGCTGGCTCTGCCGTAGTTACCATAAGAACAGGCTTTTTGAAAAAATCCGTTAAGCCAAGCTGATGAATAAGCGCAGAGGTCTCATCCTTGTTTGATGACTGCATATAATAAGCAGGGTCAGGAGCCAGTATGCCAGGATACTTGAAATTACTCTCGTACCAACGGAAACCTATCGGGTTGCGCGATATGACGACATCGGCTTTGCTAAACATCTTGTCGTAGAGCGCAAGTTGTTCTTTGCCTTTCACACTTGGCTTCATACAACTGCCAAAGATGCAGTATTTGTAGCCTATCTCGTGTAGGGCTAATAAGATGTGGCAGACATTCTCGTTTAATCCGCCATTATGTCCTGCAATGATATAGTCTGTATTGGAGATATACTTAATGGCTTCTTGATACTCTGTAGGTATCTTGTCTGTCTTCCCTGCTTTATAGTCTTGTATGTATCTCGCCAATTTGCGCACGGCTTTAGGACGGCGGTGTACCCATTTGGGATAGATATGGTTAAGACCGTGACGAACTATGGCGCAAAGCGAAGAATAGATACGCTCGGTGGAGAAACCTAAGCCGTATTCCTTAGTGCGCCATTCAGACACAAAGAGTTTCAAAGGATGCACCAATATGCCATTACGTGTCCTAAAGGACTTGACGGAATGGTCTATAACCTGATAATAGCAATTATCTTCCGAAAGTCCTTTCACGTCCATAATGCCTTTAATGATGGCCTCTTCGCCCTTGTTGTCAAGAGGTACTATCTCTGGGCAGAGTATTACGAGTTTATTATCTAACATACGGCTTTATTTTCTTATGAATTTGAGTAAATGAAGTTTATACATTATATATTTGAATATCTCGCTGCAATACACCTTTGCCTCAAAAGCGGTGGAGTATTTGCAGTGTTCGTTCCAACCGCCATCGTATTCGGGTAGTGGTTTTCTTAACAATTTGAAGAGTTTACGCCATGACAGATAGCGTTCTTTCTTTGAGGTAAGGTTGCCACGCTGGCTGGCTGTAAGTTGGTCGAGTGTCACCGCCTCTTTTGTCAGTAAGCCTTGACTTACCATTTCTTCTATCACAGGTAGTAATGCTTTGTTGCGGACTATAACAAGCGACCAGCCCTTGTTCCTATATTCTGGTATCCAAGCATCGCCGCAGGCTATGTCTGCCAATTCCGCTGTGGCATCTACACAGACGCGACAGCGATACTTCTTCAAGTATCCAGTTAACTTGCCATAGTTGGGATAAGGATATTTCCATTCTTTGCCATCGCCCACAATGCGCATATAACCAGGTTGTCCGTTGCCACGATACTGAAAATGCGTCAGATGCGTAACACCTGCTTTGTTAATCAGTGCGCGCTGCTCGCGTAGGTCACGAAAACCGCCGCAAAAGTTGCCTATGCAGTAGGCTATCTTTTCTTTCAGCACGGCATCATCCTGCTGAATGTTTCTTATAGCAGCAATCTGACAAGGTGTACCGATGTAGGCCACCTTACCTTGAAAACGCTTTACCTTCTCTAAAACTTGTAGTGTAGGGATAGGCATATACTTTGAACCCTGACATTTATATAGGTCTTCTGCCTTGGTAACAATCAACGTCTCGGGTTCTACAAGCGTTCCCTCGTAGCGGTAGGTAGTAGCCACCACGCCGTCCACCAATCCTTTCTGCAACAAAACCATCGGCAATGTTGTCATCACACCGCCGCTCGAGGCCTGCGCACACACCCTTTCGTTAGTACTTTTAAGGGCAAAGAACTGTTCATAGTAGCCAATGCGATAATCGTAGTCTGCTGTCTTGAAGTCCTTACCCAAACGAATGATGTCGTACCCTTTTGCAGGGCAGACACGCTCTATATCGTTTTGCTCGTCGGCTGTGAGCGAGGCGTTTGCCCGAGGCTCATAGGAGCGCGCCGTTCGTTGATAGGTTATCTTGCCGTGACTCAAATAGCCACATGCTCCACAAGCAGTACACAGGCGTGAATCTTTGTTCATTACCATTATAGTTTTTCAAGCGTTTTTTGAATGGTTCGTTTGTTATCTATACTAAGGAAGAGATTCCTCGCCCCCTCGCTATAGGAAGCATAATCCGCTTCTATTTGTCTTATCCCCTCTGCTATACTCTCTATGTCGTCGGGCGACACTATTACGCCAGCCTTGTTTTGTTCTATAGGGAATTTTAGCCCAGGAATGTCGTTTCCTATCACTGGCAGACCAAATGCGGCATATTCAAAAATTTTATTCGGTGCGCAGAAGATGTTGTTAAGGCTGTTGGGCTGATAGACCACATAGCCTATGTGTGCTATGCTGCAAAAGGCCAGGTAGTCGGGAGCAGGGATAAAGTCTATGTGCGTTACCTCTGTCGTTATGGCTTTAAGTTCTGCTATAACACCTTGTTCCTGTTCGGCTCCGACTACAAGAAGATGATAATTGTCTCCTAATTCTTTTATTGCACGCGCTACCCTATCAAGCAATCTTATACGTTTTATGCCGCCTTGATAGAGTATAACATGTTTGCCTTTTATGCCTGCAAGTTGTTCCTCATAGCGTTGTAAAATCTCATTAGACTTCGTTTCCTCTAACAACATATAGGGTTTATTGGGCAACGGAACGGGCGTTTTCTCCAACCGATACCATACCTTATAGAGCAACGTGCGGCAATACTCAGGCATAAATACAGCCTCTGCGGTATGTATCACCCGTGCTATGGCTTTCTTCTGACGTGTTGATTTCTCGTGGAGTTCTTGTATCTGCAGGATATGGCGGAAGTTGTTGAGCCTCTTACCGAGTGCTACGATGGTTTGTGCTCCCTCCACCCAAACAATCGTGTCCGATGGTGACTTTACGATGCGCGATAAAGCCATATATACTCGTTTTTGGAAGCGATAGTACGACAGGAGTTTTACCAATGCATTGCCTTTTGCCTGCGTGTGCGTCTCTACAAACGCTATCTGACGCTCGCGGAATTGACCTTGCCAATAGTCCGACACCTCTTCGTCAATGAGTGTCACTTCGTAGCCCAAGTCGCTAAGAATAAGCAAAGCACTAATCACTGGCGGGCGCTTGGCAAAACGATCCTTGTGAATATAGATTATTTGCATGGTTTATTGTGTTTTCTCATATTGGAAATCTCCAAGACGAGAATTTATCTATTCTCTTTTTCCTGACTTCGTCATCGCATACCCCAAAAATCGTCGGTGAACAGTTTTGCTATTCGCTGATGTCTTTTCATAGGCATAGTTTTGGTGAAGGTCTTTCCAGTCTTCGGAAGTCGGAAAACGATAGTTGTGACTGTCTTTGCCATATTTAGCACCTTGTCGACGCTCATACCGATGTTTGCGTCCTTGAGCCTGCATTCGAGTTCTTTGTAACACTTCAAGGCTACGAATCAGATACAGATATGTGCCTCAATGCGCTTGCGTGTGAAGTGGAACATGGGTCGTATCACAATTTTCGACTTTGCAATACGGAAGAAGTTATGTAAAGCTTCTCATAACTTCTTCAAGGAGAGCAAGGGAAACCTCGGACTTGGAAAGTACCAGATGAGCAACTTATCCTCGCAGATTGCAATGACCGCTATCACAGCTATGCAGTATAATCTGCTCTCTACCGCCAAGTGATTCTCTGACTATGAAACCATTGGCGGTTTGTTTAAGGATGCTGCCATGAACAGCGTGGAACTCACTCTCACCGAGAGAATCTGGAATATGATACTGGAGATAGTCCGAGAGATTGCAGAATGTTTCAATATCGAAGATGAACAAATCCTCGATATGCTTGTGAATCGGTCGGACAAACTCAGTCATTTTGTTGAAATCTATCAATTAAAACAGGCAAGTTAGAAACTTGCGGAACTTGAATAATTTAAGTCTTCAATTATACTCAAGGGAATTGAGGTAAACTAAAGATAGTTTGGTAGAAAATGAAGTTACCTTGTATGTCTGGATTAGCAAGAAGAGTACTATACATAAAGTAGGTAGAATAGAAAGACGATAAAAGCAAAGGAAGCAACACGATTATTTTAACTCGTGGTGATGATCGATTCATTAGGTCGCATAGAGCAACGACGACCAAAGTCATCATTATTACTGCGTATCTTGATTGGAAATCTATACCGATAAAGCGAATCACAAAATAAAAAACAGACACTTTATATATGAATTCCATTTCTTTTCCTACATATTGAGAGTTTTTAGTCAAATAGAGAGCTAATGGTGCATACATGGCATTTAATATCAATAGACCTATGCTAGAGCCTTTAAGCCTTCCATTCTCTATATAATCACTATATTTATCCACACCTTCAATCATTGAAGAACTAGAATTCAAAAGCTCAGAGAACCAATCTGTGAGAAAATAACTAGCAATAAGACAAAAAATAAAAAACATTGAGACACGAAAGGAATTCACGTTCCTATTTTTGAAAAATAAAAGAAAAGGTATTAATAATTCTAACAGAATCGCAGATTTATGTATTGCCGAACAAAAGTATATACAAATGGCATAAAGTAAGAAATTTTTGCGTCTTAATAAGAAAAATTCTGTGCTCCAAAGAAAAGCACAGGCTGCTAAGCCAGAGCGCATTGCAGCTATCATGTTATAGACCATTCCTACATTCGTCAAGAAAAGCAGGAAAAAAAGCGCATAGTACTTAGGAGGAACGTATTTGCGCACAAAAAAGAATAATGTTCCACAAAGTGCTAAAGTATGAAATACAACAAATTGGTAATACTTAGTAAAAGAGAAAAATATCTTCCAAAAGATCCATTCATAATTAGTAACTTCAGCATAATTGGCATTATAATAGAAAATATCATGATAGCTCAAATAGTCTGTTCCATAATTGAATCTTATAGCGAGGAAACCTGTAATAATAGCAAATGAAACAGGCAAAGCTTTTTCTTTTCGCCAAACTTCATTCTTGGGAATCAGATTTAGGATAATAACTATAAGAAGTATTGAAAAGTGTACAAACATATAAGAAACTATTTATCTCTAAAAACACGAATGCCTTTCGCCTGATAGTATTCAGCAACTTGGTTTATCTGTATGGTACAAACAGAAAAAATAGATGAATGTTTGGGCAAGGAAACCTGCTGAAATTGTGGAACCTGTCTGTTGCATATACCTTTGTCCACGATAGTCCGAATCAAGCTCCAATAAGAATTCATTAACGTTAGCCGACAAGCCAGACCCCCAAAAGATAAACATTGCAATGTATAAACAGCCTAATGCTATGGCCACGGTTTTCCGCTTAGGGGTTTCTTGTCCCAGTATGAAGTATAAAGGTGCGAAGAAAAAAGCACTATTATGGAAGAAAGAACAGAGAATAAGAATAAAGAAGTAATTATAGGGCTTTCTCTCTATCAATGGCTTATAAGCATATAAGAATAGTGATGCAGCTACGAGATTGCGCATAGGATTGTCTATGAAATAGAATAAGGCAAAGTAGGAATAGAAAAAGAGGATGGCTAAACCATAATTTTCATTAGGTTTTGAGTACTTAACAACTGCATTACAGATAAGCACGTAGCACATAATTTTCAAGAATATCCACAGATGCCAAAAATCTAATCCTAATTCATTCCCTATAAAAAATAAAAGCGCAAATCCCTTTTCCTTAGGGAATGACATTACATCAGAAATATAATGAACCTCATCATACCATAATTCATAAGCGCGCCAGTCTGACCCATTGGTATAACCCGTGCAAAGAAAGATGCAGAGTAGTACTATTAAGCAGACATAGTAACTCTTAAAGTATTTGGGCTTAATGCGAAAACTAATTAAACATGCGAAAAAAAAGTTAAATAGAGAACCATTTAGGTTTATTGGTTTTTCTAAAAAAGAAAGTATTAACTAATTTGCTCTTCTGGCTTAACGCAGAAGTTTGTTTCATCACTGTTTATGACGCAGTGCTATAATGCTCTTCATAACTTCTTTGTTCATCAAATACCAGCACAACAGATAAAGAAGGAAAAGAAAGACACAGATACCATAAATCATAAACTCAGAACTCATAAGCACATTCACCAATAACGCAAGACTAATCACGGAGATAGAAAGAAGCAATCCTTTATCAAAACTCTTGATAAAATCCTTGAGACGCAATGAAATTATAGGGCGTAATTGCATATACCATGATAACCAAAGCAAAAAAAGTGTAAGAATTACTTGTCCCCATGACATCACATAAAGCCCGAACTGTCCCAATACATATATAACAGGCAATGACAAGGCTATGCGTACAATGGTGTAACGGAACGAGAGCTCGGTTCTACCCTTTGCAATTACCACGTTGCCCACAGGATTACCTATAGAAATCAAGAGTCCCCAA
This sequence comes from uncultured Prevotellaceae bacterium, assembly GCA_937877625.1. Taxonomy (GTDB): domain Bacteria; phylum Bacteroidota; class Bacteroidia; order Bacteroidales; family Bacteroidaceae; genus Alloprevotella. The sequence continues at coordinate 9,112 of CALFJG010000055.1, read as the reverse complement.
AGGGAAAGTATAGCTAAAATAGGCGAGACATCCACATAATCTCGCCCATAAAGGATGAGGACTATCGGCATACTAAACGTGCCAAGCACTGTATAAATAAAGAAATTGGGAACAGAGATATATTGAAGTAACCGACAATAGTTTTGACGCATAGCATTATTGTCAACCTGAATACGCGAGAAATACGGCAGAATAACACGATTGGCTATCGTGTTAATGAACTGCATAGCACGCACCACAAGTTCTTTTGCCAGATTGTACACCCCGAGGCTCTCCATACCCAAGAGCCGACCAATGATAAGGATGTCTAACTTCGAAGAGAAATAGTCTAAAATCTGGGTTCCTGTCTGATAAACGCCGATCTTTATCAAGGGCCACACAGGACGGAAGGCGCAATAGAATTTAAGCCTAACTAATCTCTGCCCTTGTATCAAGTTCCACAAGTTAAGAATTAAGGAATGTGCCAACGTGGAAAGCACCAAACTATACACACCATAACCCAAGGTAGCAAGCACAACGGCCAAGACGAGTGACACAAATGCTGAAATGATATTGCGAATAGCTAACAACTTAAACTGGAAGTTGCGCTGCAACAAAGTATCGTATAGTTTTCCAAAGCCCTGCAATACGAGGTCAAGCATAGACAGAGGCAGTAGAGCTATTATTGCTGGCTCTTTGAAGTATGCGGCGATAGGCGAGGAGCAAGCGATGACTACTAAATAGATGAAACTAAAGACGAGTAGCTGTATCCAATAGAGCGAGCTGAAATCCTTACGCGTCAGGTCACGCTTATGCATAATAGCCGACGCAAAGCCCAAATCGCTGAATGTATGAGTCAATCCAAGAACGATTGTGAGTACCGCAACAATACCGAAATCACTTTTGGCAAGGAAGTTGGTAAGAATAGACAAGCGCAGTATCTGCACTACCGCCGTCACAATGGTGGACAACGTAGTCCAAATCGTACCCGATAAAATCTCTTTGCCTTGGCTCATCTACTTAATATGTGGAAATCTCGTTAAAGAATTTCCTATAGTTCTTGTTTGCTGAATAATTTTCTTCCCACGACTGTCGCGCTCGTTGTCTTACGTTCAAAACTTCATTATTGTCTCTCTGCATCCACTCTGTAACGCGGTGTGCAAGCAACTGAGGTGAAAAATCCTGAGGTATAAGCACACCATTCACACCGTCTATAACTATTTCGCTCGTACCACCTACATTTGTAGCAATTATAGGAATACCAAACGACAAAGCCTCCATAATAGAAACGGGTATACCTTCTGATGAACTTACATTGATAAACAAATCTATACTTGTGTGCTTATAGAAATTAATGACTTCTGTATTTGATTTTCTGCCTTCCCAATGCGTCTCAATGTTCTTCCCAAGCAACATCTTGGCTTTTGATATTAATGAATCCAATAGCGGACCATCTCCTATATGATACCATCTTATATCAAAATCGGAAATCATGGCTAAAGATTGTATCAATCTATCTATACGCTTTACTGGTGTACACCACGAACACGAAACTATCGTAAACTTATAACACCCATCTTTGGATTCCTGTATTCCATAATCCATCGTGCCGAGTCGAGCTGTCTCAATTTTTGCATGTTTGTCGTACTCTCTTAAAGTTTTTTTACCACTATCTGATACGGGATAAGTGGCATTTAACTGTGAGAGTATATATCTGCGCAATGGGATATAATTATATCTGCGACGACTCTCGTACACATCATAACCATGAGCACGACTAAAGACATACCTACAATTGAGTTTCTTTGACAATAATATAGCCGTCAATGCATATTCTGAAAGCCAATAACTATATAAGTAATAATCATCATCGGAGTTTATACCCCGTGATTTAAGATAACATAGTATTTGCCTTGCATAAAAGAAACTTTCCGTTATCATTTGGCATAAGCCATACACGTTGTAAAAATTAAATCTCCTTGTACATATAAGTAATGCAAGCTCTTTATAAAAGATAGGAGAGAAGAAAAGGCGCAAACTATATCTCAAAAGGGTCTTCTTGCTATATCTTGTCAAGGAGTGCCATCTTATATGCTTTGGATACTTGATGTTATTCCTTAAAGTTCCTTCAGAGAAAAAAGGGAAATAAACTACTTCGTGAAAATCATCATAATAGCCTATCTCGCTTTCAAGAAATGGCTCTTTCGTGCCATGAGGAAACGTAGAAGTCAAGATTAAGAGTTTCTTCATTTTTAGTGAATGTCTTAAGGGATTTTCTATAAATTAGAGTTTCAACATATGAACCATAAGCCATTCTTTGAATGTCCACCAATCCTTAAAGAGTATAAAGGAGAATGCATAAAGTAAGGGGAAGATTAAGCGTTGAAAAAGATAATTTAGACGTTTCATACACACGTTTACTTTTTGATAAAAACATTAATCGTGGCGAGCAACGAAACAGCCATAAGCTTATCCAAACAGCGGGAACTGGAGGACAACTGCAATACGTCAGCTTGTAATTCTTTCTCACTTGCCAACAAGGCGATATGCTCATCAATGTAGTTACTAATAAAATGTCGCACTTGTTCGTTTGTCTGATACCAATAGTCGTGAGGATTCATGTTGTCTGCCGTTGCTGCATAAGTTGATATACCTACTTTGTTTTTCAATTTCTGTAAGTCACGCTGTAATCTTCCTAAGAGCCTATCGCTCAGCATCTTTATCTTTGCAGCAGGGCTTAGGTTCACCAAGCGTACACGGCTACTCGGAATGCGCCCCGCCTCAGGATATTTCTTGTCTATCCAAGCCCAATAGAGTAGGTGGCGACAACGTAGGGCTACGGGCAAAGACGCACAGAACTCCATCAGGTCTACGTCAAGAAATGGCGACACGGCGTAAGTGTAATGACTGCGCATATAATGCGTGGATAAGGCTCCTTGAAAAGCACGCGAATATATCAAGAACTCTTCCTGGCAATCGCACTCGTTGGCCACTTCATCAAACCATTCCTTACGAAGTGTAAGGGAGGAAGAAGTGCGCTTGTTATCTATATCAACCTTTCCACTTTGTTCCTTAACAAAAGAGCCTATCACCACATCGCCTATCTGACCAGTATGTTCAAGACCGATATCGTCAAAATCAATGAGATTGAGAAACTGAAAGCCACCCGTGATACCACAGTAGTAGGCAAGCCCATTTTCAGCACACACCATGTTCTCTACATCGTACAGAAAACTTGCATCGTCAAGACTCCTCTGATAAAAGACGTTTTTCAAGCGATGGGCAAGCATAGTGGAGTATTTAGACTCTGTACTCCCTGATTGGCTATAACTAATGTTAATCACATGCTTATAACCTAAGTCATTAGCCACCCAATTTACCATTCGCGAATCTAAACCAGCGCTTATATCAACAAGATGATGTTTATAACCATACTCCAAATCCTTATCAAAGCAGCGCTTCACGGCCTTACGAAACTTGACATCTAATGTCTCTATTGCCTCTTCAAGCGTAATGTCTATAGGATTATTGTACTTAAACCTATGATAAGTTTTCACACCTAAACCCTCCGAACCAATTTCTATCATCTTGCCTGCCTGGAGACGCTTTACATTCTTATTTATCGTTCTGTCATCAATCAAGAAACCATAGGTTAGCAACTGGTGACAGGCAAGGGTATCAAGCGCCTTTGAAGCCGTCTCGTTCACTTTTAAGAAACTGTTGCTTAAAACAATCTTCTCAGAATTATCATAACTATAGAAGACCGTTGCATCGCCTGTTTGGTTACTATACGCTCGACCCTTGTATTCCCTTTTGTTGTATATAAATATGGTAAACGGTCCGATGAGTTCCTTTGCTAAGTACGGTTTTTCATCTAATAAGCGGCAGAAATCACTCAGATTACTCAATCCGTGTTTCTGTAAAATCTCATTCTTGTTAAGAACTACTCCATCAAGCGCAATGACTTCATTCTCATTTTCCACAAATACCTTATCCGCATCAAACCTATCGGAATAAGTATGCGTAGCAATGCAATGTCCTTTCTTGACATCAATGGTTATTGTCCAGCAAGACACATTATGCCAAGGCTGTTTATTTTTTGTATTATCATTCATAGAACACAGGAAGAAAACTTAAACGAACTTTTGCGTTAAGTCAGAAGAGCAGAGCGAAGCTTGTTTCAGCTTTGCCTTGACGAGCAAAAGTCTGTCAAAGACGAACAATACAAATAAACACTTGTTCCTCCTTATGTTATCATAAACACTACCCCGCTCAAAAATAACGACCCTTTATTTTGAGTGGGCACACTCGATGATAGGGAGGTTTCGTAGGCGGATAAAAGTGTTGAGTGTGTTGCGCGAGACGCGCACTCGTTTTGAAATAAAGGACAACGAATGTCCTTGTAACAACAGCCGTGATATGGTTTGTTCTTTTCCGTCTAACTTCAGATGGCTATTGCATGCTCCTTTTGGTCGTCCTAAGTGTAGTCCTTCAGCGCGCCGTCGGGCGAGTGCTTCGCGGGTGCGTTGTGAGATAAGGTCGCGTTCTATTTCTGCTGATAGTCCAAAAGCGAAAGCAAGGACTTTGCTTTGCACGTCGTCGCCCAAGCGATAGTTATCCTTAATTGTCCATACGCGGCATTCTCTGCGCATACAATAATTGAGTATTTCCATAATCATAAAAAGGTTGCGCCCCAAGCGTGACAGTTCTGTACAAATAATGATATCCTCATGACGCACACGATGTAATAGCCGTCCCAACCGGCGTTTATTATACTGCTTCGTTCCACTAATAGTTTCTTCAATAAAACTATCTACCACTAATCCATGAGCCATGCAAAACTTTTGAATTTCAAAACGTTGATTTTCTACGGTTTGCTTATCACAACTAACACGTATATATCCATAAATCATAGTACCGTATTTGTTTTTTGTTGATGAATAATAAAGCTACCAATGTCGTATATATAATATATTCAAGTTTCGCAAATAGAGAAAACCTATCCGTGGCATGTATAGCAACCAAGGCCCAGCCTTCTGGTAGCGCACGCGGCTCGCCTGCTTATATGAGCGTAGGCATCCTCGCGTGCATAATTTTGCAGGCGAGCCGCGTGTTCTACCAGCGTCCGACCGTGTTAAAACTTAGTCCGATTGATTTTGAAATCAATGGCTTTGATTTTAAAATCAATCGGATTGATTTTAAAATCAATCGGACTATGTTTAAAACCCGTCCGACTATGTTAAAAATCTGTCCGACCTGTTTTCTCTTTTCCGCCTTTGCCCTCCTAAAGTCGATGATGCAGGTTATGATTCAAGTGGCGCAAGTGATGATGACATACCTGTATCGTAGGTATAACGACCAAAGTTCAGTCTTGCCTATAGGAATAGTGAGCCATCAGTTCGGAGCTTCGCCCAAGGTAGGTCTGCTCTCTACGATATTGCGCCCTGAAGTTGCAGCAGCATTGCTACGCTTTTGGGCTTACAGAGCGATTATGCGCGATGCACGTCCCCCGGCGTTACCCCGACTGATTGCTCTCCGCCCTTTCGGGGTTTTTTATGCACTATACAAAAACTTGATAATTATAAGAAAAAATAATATGAATATCCAAAAAAAGAATGTATAAATTTTAATTAAAGGAAAATAAATGTATTTTTGCGCCGAGTAAATGCGTCGTCACGAAGTTTAATCCGTGTGTTTATTTGATGAGCACTTGCTCGGTGGCGGTGCGATGCGTTTACCCTATATAAGTTTTCGTTTATTCTTGTGATTAGCAGGGGTAAGGGAAAGGTGTGGGTAAATGCTTTTATACTCATCTAACAAAGGGACATAACAAATTCTTTTTTTTACGGAAACAAATGTAGAATGGTATGCTCTTCGCACATTTAATCGTCGTGAGCTTGACGTGAAAACATGGCTGGAAGAGCAGGGGCATAAGGTGTTTGTTCCTATGCGTATGGTAGAGCGAGTGAAAGAAGCCGGACAGCGTCCGCAGCGTTCTTTTGTACCCGCGATACACAATTACTTGTTTTCTGTAAAACAATTGGAGAACCGCCCTATGCGTTCATTGGTGGCCACCTGCCCGTGGCCGTTAGCGATACTTCGCAAAGCAGGTAGCGATACGGAGCCTTATCTCATTTCCGAACACGAGATGAATGAGTTCCGACTATTGAGCGATCCTCATTTTAAGGCGTCACAACTCATTGAACGCGATGAAGCAGAGGCAAAGCCGGGCAAAGAGGTTCTGGTTGTGCATGGGCCCTTTAAGAATATCAGAGGCAAGCTTCATCGTGTAAAAAACGATTATTTCCTTATCAAATCTTTTGGTGAGTTAGCCGTACAAGTTCGCATCTCTCGTTGGTATTGTAAAGTACTTGACACTCCAGAAGCAGAAACAAAAAGTAGGGAGAACAATTACTTAAAACATATTTGACTTTTTTAATAATTGCTTACTAAGAACGAAGAGATATAGTTTTGACAATAAATAAAACAGATATGATAAACAAGAAAAAAGTAATGTTGGTCTTCGGTACACGTCCCGAAGCGATTAAGATGGCTCCATTAGTCAAAGCCTTTGAGACCGAAAAGGAGTGTTTTGAGACCATCGTATGTGTGACGGGGCAGCATCGTGAGATGCTCGACCAAGTGCTGCAAATCTTTGAAATCACGCCGCACTACGACCTTAACATTATGCAAAAAGGACAAGACTTGTATGATGTTACCGCGCGTGTCTTGACTGGTATGCGCGACGTACTCGAAAAGACACAGCCCGATGTCGTATTAGTTCACGGTGATACCACAACCAGCACCGCCGCAGCACTTGCAGCGTTTTATAAACAAATCCCTGTAGGACATGTAGAGGCAGGACTTCGCACCCATAACATCTACAGCCCTTGGCCAGAGGAGATGAACCGCCAACTGACGGGACGTATTGCCACTTACGACTTCGCACCGACACCGCTTAGTCGTCAGAACTTACTTGATGAGAATGTTCCCGAAAAGTGTATCACCGTGACCGGCAACACAGTGATTGACGCACTCTATTGGGTGGTTGATAAGATAAAGCACGACGACGAGCTGCGCGATCACTTGGTACGTCTGCTCGGCGATGCCGGCTATAACGTTAACCGTCTTGACGGTTCGCGACGGCTTGTTCTTATCACCGGTCACCGCCGCGAGAACTTCGGCGAAGGTTTCCTTTCTATGTGCAGTGCCATAAAAGCGTTGACGGAGAAGTATTCCAACGTGGACTTCGTTTATCCTATGCACCTCAATCCTAACGTTCGCAAGCCTATTCGTGAGGTTTTTGGGGAAGATCTGGAAAATCTCGGTAATATGTTCTTCATCGAGCCGTTAGAGTATCTCAGTTTCGTTACCCTTATGGAGCGTGCCGACATCGTTCTCACCGACAGCGGCGGCATACAGGAAGAAGCACCCGGGTTAGGCAAGCCGGTACTCGTGATGCGCGACACCACCGAACGTCCCGAAGCATTGGAGGCTGGCACGGTGAAACTTGTCGGCACCGACTACGACAAGATTGTTGACGAAGTGTCAACGCTACTCGACGATGCCGAAGCTTACGCAAAGATGTCGCACGCGGTCAATCCTTACGGCGATGGAAAGGCGTGCGGAAGGATAGTAGATGCGCTGAGATAGTACTCTGCAATCTTTCATAAAGAGACATATTTTATATAACACAACAGATATGGTAAACGTAATTGGATTGGGCTACATAGGTTTGCCCACAGCATTAATGATGGCCTCGCACGGCGTGGAGGTTGTCGGAACAGACTACAACAAAGACCTTGTGGCCACGCTCAACGCTGGTCATACCACGTTCAAAGAAGATGGGCTTGACGAACTCTTCCAAGATGCACTCAAGGCCGGCATCAAATTCACAACAGAGTATCAGAAGACGGATATGTATATCGTCTCCGTACCCACACCTTACGACAAATTCTCCAAGAAGGTAGATGCTTGCTATGTAGTAGCAGCCGTCAAAGAGGTGATGCGCGTTTGTCCGAAAGGAGCTACCGTTGTCGTAGAGAGTACGGTTAGCCCTGGCACCATAGACCACTTTGTACGTCCTGTGATAGAAGAAAATGGTTTTGTAATAGGCGAAGACATCAACCTTGTACATGCCCCAGAGCGCATTATTCCTGGCAATATGGTCTATGAGTTGCTTCACAACAACCGCACCATCGGTGCCGACGACCGCGCCATAGGAGAGAAAGTGAAAGAGTACTACGCCTCGTTCTGCCAAGGTGAAATCGTTGTAACTGATATTCGCTCGGCAGAAATGTCTAAAGTAGTGGAAAACACCTTCCGCGCTGTAAACATCGCCTTTGCTAACGAACTGGCACGCATCTGTCGCCACGACAATATGGATGTTTATGAAATCATCAAGATTTGCAACATGCACCCACGTGTAAACATCCTGCAGCCAGGTCCTGGTGTCGGCGGACACTGCATCAGCGTTGACCCTTGGTTCCTCGTAGGCGACTATCCTCGTTTGGCAAAAGTCATTGACGAGAGCATGAAGACCAACGACAGCCAGCCCGAGTACGTTCTCAACCGCATCTACGAGATTATGGAGAAAGAGGGTATCACCGACAACCGCAAAGTGGGTCTCTATGGTCTTACCTACAAAGAAAACGTGGACGACTATCGCGAAAGCCCCACGCTACAGATGCTCGAGAGTCAAGAACGTCACCTCGCACGCCCCCTGAAGTGTTACGACCCATTCATCAAACAAGACATTGTGAAGAACCAATTCCACGACTTCGATGAATTCCTCAACGATGTTGACCTTGTTGTTATTATGGTGAAGCACGATCAGATTAAGCAGAACTGGGACAAACTCAAAGGCAAAGTCATCCTTGACTGTCACAACATCTGCCCGCTTGAGGGAGTGTATCATATTTAATTTATGTAGAGAGAGGGGGAGATACACACAAAGTGTCTCCCCACGCTCTACTTGTATCGTAGCCACAGAACCTTAAAACGAAGATCATCCCGTACAGATGTACTGCAAGAGAGTTACTACATATTAGTACGCAAGATAGCGACCCCTCATAAAAAGACATCTGATGCAGTGAAATGCTTCGATACTAAAGATTCAACGCACCTCCCTCCC
>CALFJG010000054.1 GCA_937877625.1 uncultured Prevotellaceae bacterium | reverse complement strand
AAAATCAATCGGATTGATTTTAAAATCAAAGCCATTGATTTTAAAATCAAAAGGAGTATGTTTCTACCCCCGTCCGACTAAGTTTCGCCCCGCCCTACCATCTTTAGAATCCGATACCTTTTCGCTTTCCCGCTTTTGCCCTTTCAGAGCGATTATATGAGACGCGCGTTCCTGCGGGGAATAATAGCAAAACGCTATGCTCCGTTGTGGGAAGCATAGCGTTTTGTCGCGGCGAGTGGTGTGTCAGTATCTGTTTGACCAAGGTATTGCTCGGCGTGAGAGGTCGGTTAGCAGTAGGCTAAGGCGGTGTCGGAAATCATTGTAGTTGCGGACGGACTGCGGCGACCAGCCGATTTCTGCCAGCGCGTGGCTACGGGGGAAAGCCATATAGCGGATACGCTCAGTGGCGGGCATACATTCGCCCCACAAGGTGCCGGCGATGCCGAAGAGGTTGCCGCGCTCAAAAGCGTCGCCCTTTCCCCAAGTGGGGTCAAAACCGTACACCTTTTCGAGCGGTGTGGCGTGCATCCCCCAGTTCTTATCGGGCAGGTCGCCTTTCTCCATCGGATAGTCAAAATAGCAGTACTCGCCGGGGCAGAGCAGGATGCGGGCGTTGTTGCGCACTGCGGCATCGATGGCGAGCGATGTTTTGCCGTGCCGCCAGGCGTAGGTGACACAGCCTTGAGGGATGTTGTGGAAATCGGTCTCGTACCAGAACATCGGTGTCTTGCCGTACTTGGTACGCAAGGTATCAATGATACGTGCGAACATATACTCCTGCAAGCGCCAGTTGTCTTTACCGTCGAGGCTGATACCGAGGCTGTGGGCTAAAGCCTGGCAGTCGTGGCAGTGTGTCCAGCAACCGAGCGAGGGGTTTCCTGCCTCGTCGCCGCCGAGGTGGACATAGGGTCCTGGGAAAACGTCACACACCTCACGTAGCACGGTGCCGAGGAACTGATAGGTACTCTCGCGCCCGGCACAAAGAAGCTCGTTGGCCACCCCGCTGCGCGTACGCAGGGGAAGTGTCTTTGTGGTGTCGCAGGTGAGCCAGGGCAGCGCGTGGAAAGCGGCTGTCTGATGGCCGGGCATTTCTATCTCAGGCACAAGTTCTACGTGCCACTTTTGAGCGAAAGCCACGAGGTCGCGTAACTCGCTCTGGGTGTAGAAACCTTTGCTCTGAGAGTGCATATCGTCCAGCGCGGGGCGTGTGCTGCTCAACTCCGTGAGTTCGGGATAGGCTTTGATTTCTATGCGCCAGGCTTGGTCATCGCAGAGGTGGAGCTGCAAGGTGTTGTACTTGAGATAGGCCATCTCGCGGATGATGTCTTGAATACCGGTTATAGGAATGAACGTGCGGGCGGGGTCAATCATCAGTTCGCGAACAGCGAGGCGCGGCTGGTCTTCAATGTGTATGGGGCGTGTGGCGCGGCAGATGCCGTTTTCGCCGGCACTGCTAATAAGTAGTTGGCGAAGGGTCATTATGCCGTAGAAGATGCCTGCGCTGCTGCCTCCCGTGATGCGCAGACCGCGCTCGTCAATGTCGAGCACATAGGCTTCTGCGTCAAGGCTCTTGTCGATGTCGAGGCAGGGCATAAAAACGTGCGCACCCTTCGGTCGTTCGTAGTCGGTGTACTCTTCAAGAACCTCCGCGAGTTGGTCGTATTCGTTGGCAAACATACCCGCTCCGGAGAGTAAGGGAAGGTTTTTCCACACTATAGCGGCACCCTCGCGACGTTCTACCTTAGCCGGGTAAGGGATGAGTGCCAGTTCATCGGCGGGCGTGAGGTCTGTGGGAGCACCCGCATTGAAGAAGCGTCCCCAGACGGGGTGTTCGCGATAGGCCGCCTCACTGCCGGCGGGTACTTCGAGCGTCGCGCTGGTATATACGTTGTCGCGAAAAGCGGAAGGGCTGACAACAGGCGGCGTAGTGGCGTGGATACGTATCTTGCTCAGCCAAACAGATTTGGCAAAAGCCTCGGCTGCGATGGTGTCGAGAGACGCGGGCAAGTCTATGGCCGGGATACGAAAACTCAAATAGAAAGCTCCGCGCCCGATGGTCCTCACCCCCTCGGGGATATACAGTGTATCACGCAGCTCCAACAAACGCGAAAAGGCCCAAGGCCCTATGTGTTTCAAGGTGTGAGGAAGCTGGAGCTGTTTCAGTTTGTTGCAACCTAAGAAAGCCCCCTCGCAAATCTCTTCCACACCCTCGGGGACGACAAGTGTTCCGCTCAGCGACGTACAGCGGAAAAAGGCGTAACGGCCGATGCGCTTAAGCTGTGTGGGCAGCGTTACGTTTTTGAGTTGCACGGCGGCGAAGAAAGCGTTGGAAGGTATCTCTTCCACCTGCGCCGCACTCATATCAAGCACGGACAAGCGTCCACAAACCTCACGCAACTGGCGGAAGTCGGAGTTGCCTTCGCTGGTGAGTGTACCTGTGAGGCGCAAAGCCGTCACGGTGTCCTTCACTTCCTGCGACAAGGAACGTACATCAGGAGAAGAGAGCGTTTGCGCCGCGCCATTGAGGGAAAAGAAAGCGGCCACAAGCCCCGTAAGCAGTTTATTTTTCATCGTTGTAGGCAAAAGGTTTCTATATGATAGTCATTCTGGTTTATCGTAAAGGACTCGTGTGCCATCGGCTTCTACGCGAATATATATATAAGCGGTATCATCGGGGAGGAAGGCTGATGCTATGTCAGGCCATTCCACAAAGCAGAGACAACCGCTGTAAAAGTATTCCTCAAGTCCCATATCGCGTGCCTCGGCTTCGTTCTTCAAACGATAGAAGTCGAAGTGGTAAATCGTGCCAGAAGTTATGGACGCGGTATATTCATTCACTATGGCAAACGTGGGTGAGTTCACCACGTCGGTAACGCCTAACGTTTCACACACGGCACGGATGAACGTGGTCTTGCCCGCACCCATCGGGGCAACGAAGGCATAGACCTTGCGTTCGTCCATCGCTTCTACAAATTCTTTGGCGGCGGAAGCAAGATAGGCGGTAGAGGGGATACGTATTGTCATCGGCCCGCATACATACGTTCGTAGTACTGCTGATAGTCGCTGCCGCTCACAGCCTCCACCCATTCGCGATGGCGAAGATACCAAGCTACCGTCTTGCGAATACCCGTCTCAAAATCGGTTTCGGGATACCAGCCGAGGTCGTCATTGATCTTTTGAGGATCTATGCCGTAGCGCAGGTCGTGTCCTAAGCGGTCGGTGACATAGGTGATAAGACCCTCCCCTATCCAACTCAGGTCGTCACGCTTATCGACGGGCAAGAGTTGGAGCAACGAGGCATCGGCTTCTATCTCCTCGCGCACGAGGCGCAGAATGGTACGCACAATGACGATATTTTGTCGCTCGTTGTGTCCACCCACGTTATAGACGCTCCCATCATCGCCTAAGCGCACCACCATATCAATGGCTTTGCAGTGGTCGGCCACATAGAGCCAGTCGCGAATGTTCTCGCCCTTGCCATAGACGGGGAGCGGCTTGGCCTTAAGGATGTTGCCGAGGATAAGCGGGATGAGTTTTTCAGGGAATTGGTAGGGGCCGTAGTTGTTGGAGCAACGTGTGATACTCACAGGCAGATGAAACGTGTCGCGATAGGCGGCCACGATGTGGTCGGCACTGGCTTTCGATGCGCTGTAGGGGCTGTGAGGGTCGAGCGGTGTACGCTCGGTGAAATAACCTTCTTTCCCGAGTGAGCCATAGACTTCATCGGTACTCACCTGGTGATAGCGCACACCGCTGCGATAAGCGGGGAAGCCATCGGCAGCTTTGCCTATCTGCCAAGCTCGCTTGGCACATTCTAATAGATTTTGTGTGCCGAGGATATTGGTTTCAAGAAACAGCTGGGGATTTTCTATGCTGCGATCCACATGGCTCTCCGCAGCAAAGTTTATCACTACGTCAATAGCATATTCTTTCATCAAACCGTCAACGAGTTCGCGGTCGCCAATGTCGCCGCGCACAAAGATGCACCGCACGCCATCGATGTCGGCATCTATCGTACCCAGATAGCCTGCGTATGTCAATAAATCAAGACAGACAAGACGTACATCATCGTGGCGTGCAAGCATATACTTCACAAAATTGGCACCGATAAAACCTGCGGCACCCGTGACAAGATAGGATTTCATACAAAAACGTCTTACAATAAACAAATTCTCTCTTCCATTTAAACGAAACGTGCGCGCTTTTATTTTAGGTGTGTTCTAATAAATTACACTACGAACAACGACGAGTGCCTATATGAGAAATCCCCGAGCCTCACGACACGGGGATTTCTTCTTTGATATGAATGACAATTTGTATGCTATTCAGTCGCTTGCGTAACGTCTGTGGTGGGAGGCACTGTGATATCCTCATCCACAACAGGGGCTTCCTCGGCTACGGGAGCAGCGGCTGTAGGTTCGGTGGTGTCCTCTACGGGTGCTTCAGCCTCGGCGGGCGTGGCGGCTTCGGCTGTAGTTTTCTTGCCTCCGCGACGGCTACGACGAGTGGCTTTCTTCGGTGTCTTAGCCATATTCTCATCGTAATCGACAAGTTCGATGAAGCACATATCTGCGCCATCACTCGGGCGGAAGCCGGTCTTGATAATACGCGTGTAGCCACCCGGACGATTGGCAACCTTCTCGGAAATCTCGTTGAAGAGCTCGGTAACAGCGTACTTGTCTTGCAAATAGCGGAACACTACGCGGCGGTTGGTAGTCGTATCGTTCTTCGACTTGGTGATAAGCGGCTCAATATACTTCTTCAGTGCCTTGGCCTTAGCGAGAGTCGTAGTGATTCTTTTGTGCTTTATCAGAGAAACAGACATGTTGGCAAGCATAGCCTTTCTATGAGTAGCAGTACGACTCAGATGATTGAATTTCTTGTTGTGTCTCATTGTTTAGTCTTTTTCTAACTTGTACTTGGTGATGTCAGTTCCAAACGACAGATTCAGACTCGCGAGCAAATCATCAAGCTCGGTGAGCGATTTCTTGCCAAAGTTGCGGAACTTGAGGAGGTCGGACTTGTTAAACTGTACGAGGTCGCCGAGTGTGGCCACTTCGGCTGCCTTAAGGCAGTTGAGGGCACGAACGGACAGATGCATATCGGTCAGTTTCGTCTTGAGCAACTGACGCATATGAAGCACCTCTTCGTCAAACTCTTTGTTCTCGTCCTCAGCACGATCTTCCACTGTTATCTTCTCGTCGGAGAAGAGAGCGAAATGCTGAATAAGGATCTTTGCGGCCTCCTGAAGCGCGTCTTTGGGCGTAATGGAACCGTCCGTGGTGATGTTGAGCGTAAGCTTGTCGTAGTCGGTCTTCTGTTCTACGCGGAAGGGATCTACCTGATACATCACGTTGCGGATAGGAGTGTAGATAGAGTCGATCGCCAACTGCGAGGGTTCGTTGCAGAAGATGCGGTTCTCATCAGAAGGTACGTAGCCGCGTCCCTTGTTGATGGTTATCTTCAGATGCATTGAAGCCTTGTTCTGCAGGTGGCAAATAATTAAATCGGGGTTCAACACCTCGAAGCTGGTGAGCTTTGAAGAGATGTCGCCGGCACGAAATTCCTTTGTGTTGGCTACATCAATTTCTACGGTTTCACCCTCCTCTTCCTCGTTGATACGACGGAAGCGAACTTGCTTGAGGTTGAGAATAATGTTGGTTACATCCTCACGCACACCTGTAATAGTGGCGAACTCGTGATCTACACCATCAATCTTGATGGTGTTGATGGCGTAGCCTTCCAGAGAGGAAAGCAGGATGCGACGCAGAGCATTACCTATTGTAACGCCGAAACCGGGTTCAAGTGGACGGAACTCAAAGATGCCGTGCTTGTTGTCGCTTTCGAGCATTACAACTTTATCGGGCTTTTGAAATGCTAATATCGCCATGTGTGAGTTTTAGTGGATTTTGAGGTGGATGGTGTGTGTGGTGGTGCTGCCACGGCGCGGGCAGCAAATCGCTCTGTAGGAAAGGAACGATGTCCTTGATAGTAACAGGCGTAAGAACTCGGTGGGATTTACACCTAATTAGTTCTTAGAGTAGAGTTCTACGATGAGCTGCTCGCGGATATTCTCGGGAATATCGGCGCGCTCGGGGCGGTGGAGGAACTTGCCGCTCTTGCTGCTCTCGTCCCACTCTATCCAAGCGTACTTGCCGTGGTTGAAACCGGCTAACGCATCGGTAACTACCTCAAGCGACTTGGACTTCTCACGAACACCGACGATTTGGCCGGGTTTCACACTGTACGAGGGGATATTAACCACCTTGCCGTCAACAACAATGTGCTTGTGGCTTACCAACTGACGCGCAGCGGCACGCGTGGGAGCAATTCCCATACGGAAAACGACATTGTCCAAACGGCTCTCAAGGCTTTGGAGCAACACCTCACCGGTAATACCCGTGGAGCGTGCAGCCTTGTCGAAGAGATTGCGAAACTGCTTTTCAAGTACGCCGTAGGTATATTTGGCCTTTTGCTTTTCTGCGAGCATAATTCCGTACTCAGAGGTCTTACGACGACGGTTGTTGCCCTGCTGTCCGGGCGGATAATTACGCTTGGAGAGTACTTTGTCGGGACCAAAGATGGCTTCACCAAAACGACGCGCTAAGCGACTTTTAGGACCTATGTATCTTGCCATAGTGTATATTATGTTTTCAGATATAATTCTTTGTTAACCAGATGTATTGTCTCTTTACTGCTTTCGTGTAAACTATACACGACGACGCTTCGGGGGACGACAGCCATTGTGGGGCAGTGGCGTAACATCTATAATCTCGGTTACCTCAATCCCGGCTCCATGAACGGTGCGGATGGCACTCTCACGGCCATTGCCTGGACCTTTCACATAAGCTTTTACCTTGCGAAGACCTAAGTCGTAAGCCACTTTGGCACAATCCTGTGCTGCCATCTGTGCGGCATAAGGTGTATTCTTCTTGGAGCCACGGAAGCCCATCTTGCCAGCACTTGACCATGAGATGACTTGGCCTTCGCTGTTGGCAAGCGACACGATAATGTTGTTGAAAGAACTATGCACGTGGAGTTGTCCTTGCGCGTTAACTTTAACAACTCTCTTCTTTGCTGCAACTGTTTTCTTTGCCATATTCTAATGCTTATTTAGTAGCCTTCTTCTTGTTTGCAACAGTCTTCTTCTTTCCTTTGCGCGTGCGGGCATTATTCTTGGTACTCTGACCACGCACGGGGAGACCAATACGATGGCGAATACCACGATAGCAACCAATGTCCATCAGTCGCTTGATATTCATCTGCACCTCAGAGCGCAGATCACCCTCTACTTTGTAGTCCTCGCCAATGATGGCGCGAATCTTACCGGCTTGATCGTCTGTCCAGTCTTGAACCTTAATACCTCGGTCAACGCCGGCCTTGTCTAAAATTTTAGCAGCACTGCTGCGACCTATACCGAAAATATAGGTCAAGGCGATTTCACCTCGTTTGTTTTGAGGCAAATCGACACCAACTATTCGTATTGCCATATATAAATGTGTTGTTTGCTGAAGTGACTAACCCTGACGAAGCTTCATCTTGGGGTTCTTCTTATTGATAACATAGAGGCGACCTTTACGACGTACAATCTTGCAGTCGGCGTTGCGCTTCTTTACGGATGCTCGTGTTTTCATATTTATAGGATATTGTCTATATTATTTATAGCGGAATACAATCCGTCCTTTTGTCAAGTCGTACGGGCTCATCTCTACCTTTACCTTATCGCCAGGAAGGATTTTGATGTAGTGCATACGCATCTTGCCCGAAATGTGTGCGATTATCTCGTGGCCGTTTTCAAGCTCTACACGAAACATTGCATTGCTGAGAGCCTCAACAATTGTGCCGTCTTGTTCTATCGCGAATTGCTTTGCCATATATAAATGTGTTGTTAACTAACGTGGTTTGCTTACTGATTAGACCGCTCTATGATTTCTATTTCGTGGAACGAGGAAAGAATGTCGGCCTTGCCGTGGTGAATAGCAATGGTGTGCTCGAAGTGGGTACCGAGGCCGCCATCTTTCGTCGCTATGCTCCAACGATCGGGCAAAAGAGAAATCTGACGGGAATACTGCGTGGTCATCGGTTCAATGGCAATACACATTCCGTTTTTCAACATCTCTCCTGTACGGGGCTTTCCATAGTTAGGAACTTGTGGCTCTTCATGCATCTCTTTGCCTATACCATGGCCTACGAGCTCGCGAAGTACGCCGTAACCGTTTCCTTCTACGTGGCTTTGTACAGCATTGCCTATGTCTCCTATGCGGTAACCCGGAAGGGCTTGCGCTATGCCTTTGTAGAGAGCCTCTTTGGTGGTTTGCAACAAATGCTTGGCCTCTTGGCTGACTTCTCCTACCGAAAAGGTGTAGCACGAATCGCCGCAATATCCGTTGAGCTTCACGCCGCAGTCCACGGAAACGATGTCTCCCTCTTGAAGAGGTTTATCGTTAGGGATGCCATGAACCACGATGTCGTTTACCGAGGTACAAATCGAACAAGGGAACGCTGCTCCATAGGGATTGGGGAAACCCTTGAACGTAGGAATTGCACCATTGTCGCGGATATATTCTTCTGCAAGAGTATCTAATGCCTTTGTCGTGATACCAGGCTTTATCACCTTAGCGATTTCAGCCAGTACTCGTGACACCAATAAATTTGCAGCTCGAAGGAGCTCTATCTCGTCGTCGGTCTTCAGATAAATCATTCCAGACGTATCGTTTTAATACGCCGAAACAGTACGTGGACGTGCACGTCCGGCCTTTAGCAGACCATCGTAGTGGCGTACCATCATATGACTCTCAATCTGTTGGAGCGTGTCAATCACCACTCCGACAAGAATGAGCAGGGAAGTGCCGCCAAAGAACTGTGCAAACCCTTGCTTAATGCCAAAGATACTTGCAAAAGCAGGCAGGATGGCTATCAGGGCGATAAACAGTGAGCCAGGCAGAAGGATGCGCGACATCACGGTATCTATGTAGTTTGCTGTGTTCTTTCCGGGCTTGACACCTGGGATAAAGCCATTATTCCGCTTCATATCTTCAGCCATCTGCACGGGGTTCATGGTAATTGCCGTATAGAAATATGTGAAAGCGATGATAAGTATCACATAAATCACATTGTACAACACGGACGTATTGTCAAGCAGATTACGCATCACCCACCCGGGGTTCTCACTCCTTACTAAGGTAAGGGGAATAAACATCAAGGCTTGCGCAAAGATGATAGGCATCACATTGGCTGCAAAGAGCTTCAATGGGATATACTGACGAGCACCGCCTACCTGACGATTTCCTTCTACACGCTTGGCGTATTGTACGGGAATCTTACGCGTAGCCTGTGTGAGCAAGATAGCCAAGGCCATCACGAAGAGCAGAGCGATAATCTCAAAGAGGAATTTTATCAAGCCACCGCCTTCCGCGCCGGAGAGGGCTGTTGTACCCTCCTCAGCCAATGCAGCCGGCATACGTGCTATGATACCTATCATAATGATGAGCGAAATACCATTGCCGATACCCTTGTCGGTGATACGCTCGCCGAGCCAAAGAATGAACATTGAACCTGCGGCAAGAATAATTGTCGAGGTGAAATAAAACATTGCATTGGTCTCAACGAGGAATGCACCGTTGCCTACCTGAGAATGTAGGTTGATGAGATACGACGGAGCCTGAAACAACAACAAAAACACAGTCAGCCAACGTGTGTATTGGTTGATCTTACGGCGTCCGCTCTCTCCTTCGCGCTGCATTTTCTGGAAGTAGGGAACAGCAACAGCCAGAAGCTGAATGACGATGGAAGCCGAGATGTAGGGCATAATACCGAGTGCGAACACCGAGGCGTTCTCAAAGGCACCACCCGAGAACATATTCAGCAGTGACATCAGTCCCTCGCTGGTTTGTTCGTGCAACTGTTGAAGCGCACCGGGGTTTACACCGGGCAACACTACAAAGGAGCCGAACCTGTAGATGGCCACAAAGAGGAGTGTGATGAGCAAACGCGTACGCAAGTCCTCTATACGCCAAATGTTCTTTATGGTCTCGATTATTTTCTTCATCGACTCTTAGAAATGAATGTTAGAGTTTGTTTACCGTGCCACCGACTGCGGTGATGAGTTCTTCTGCTTTCTTAGAGAAAGCGTGAGCGGTAACGTCAAGTTTGGCAGTGAGCTGACCATTACCCAGAATCTTGAAAAGCTGGTTCTTTGATATATAGCCTGCTGCACGCAGCTCGTCAAAACCAATAGCCGTGAGGCCTTTCTGCTCGGAGAGTGCTTGCAGTGTGGAGACATTGATAGCCTTGTATTCCACACGGTTTATATTTTTGAAACCGAACTTAGGCAAACGACGCTGCAAAGGCATCTGTCCGCCTTCGAAGCCAATCTTCTTCTTATAACCAGAACGCTGCTTAGCTCCTTTGTGTCCACGTGTTGACGTGCCGCCCATACCAGAGCCAGGACCACGGCCTATGCGCTTACGTGTTTTTATAGAACCTTTAGCGGGTTTGAGTGTATGTAACTTCATATTGAACGATGTTTTGTATTAGTCAATAACCGTTACAAGGTGACGAACTTTACGGATTTGGCCACGCACGGTGGGTGTATCGGATAGTTCTACAACCTTGTTCATCTTTCTTAGACCCATCGCATCAAGCGTGCGTTTTTGGTCAATCGGCGCGCCGATACGGCTTTTTGTCTGCTTGATCTTGATAGTAGCCATAGTTGTTATCCTTTGAAAACTTTTTCTATTGATACACCACGCTGGGCTGCAACCATACGTGCGTCACGCATCTGGCTCAGCGCAGCAAAGGTGGCCTTTACCAGGTTATGGGCATTAGATGAGCCTTTCGACTTAGCCAACACGTCCTTAATACCGGCACTCTCAAAAACGGCACGCATAGCACCGCCTGCTACAACGCCTGTACCCTCCGAAGCGGGCATCACAAGCACCTTGGCACCACCATAGCGAGCCAACTGCTCGTGGGGAACGGTGCCATTGAGTACAGGCACCTTAATAAGGTTTTTCTTAGCGGCCTCTATGCCTTTGGCAATGGCGGCCTGCACCTCGCCTGCTTTACCTAAGCCGTGGCCTATCACACCTTTACCATCGCCTACTACCACAATGGCGGCGAAAGTGAACGTGCGACCTCCTTTGGTGACTTTTGTCACACGATTGATAGCAACCAGCCTATCTTTTAGTTCTTCGCTGCTAACGTTTATTCTGTTTGTTGCCATAATCATTTAGAATTTAAGACCACCCTTGCGAGCACCTTCTGCGACTTCTTTTACACGACCGTGATAGAGGTATCCATTGCGGTCAAACACTACTTCCGTGATGCCAGCGGCCAAAGCACGCTCTGCCACCAATTCGCCAACCTTGCCAGCCTGCTCGCTCTTTGGCATCTTCTCAAAGCCGAGTGAAGAAGCACTAACAAGTGTTGTAGCCTTTACGTCGTCTATTAACTGAACGTATATCTGCTTATTGCTACGGAACACGCTCATACGCGGACGAGCGGCGGTGCCGGAAATTTTGCTGCGAATCCGATATTTAATGCGGATGCGACGTTGTTCTTTCTTTGTCGTCATAATCTTACGCGGTTAATTTATTTGGCACCAGCTGCCTTGCCCGACTTACGACGGATCTGCTCACCGAGGAACAGTACGCCTTTGCCTTTGTAGGGCTCGGGTTTGCGGAAGGAACGAATCTTTGCACACACAAGGCCGAGCAGTTGCTTATCGCAGGATTCGAGGCAAATGTACGGGTTCTTGTTTCTCTCTGTCTTGGTCTCCACCTTGATCTCGGCGGGAAGTTGGATAAAGATAGGGTGTGTATAGCCGAGCGAGAACTCTACGAGGTTGCCCTGGTTGGAAACGCGGAAGCCCACGCCCACAAGTTCCATCTCTTTCTTATATCCTTGGCTCACACCGACTATCATATTGTTTACCAAAGCTCGGTACAAGCCGTGGAAAGCTTGCTTCTGCTTTTGGTCTACTTCGCTTTTCTCATCTATCGAAAAGGACACAATGCCATCTTCGACAGAAACGATTATAGACGGATCAACGCTTTGGGATAATTCACCCTTCGGACCTTTTGCGGTCACTACATTATCCTTGAGCGTAACAGTTACGCCCGCAGGAATGTTAATCGGCAATTTACCTATTCTTGACATAGTGTTGCTCCTTTATTAATATACGTAACACAATACTTCGCCACCTATCTTCAAGTTGGCTGCTGCCTTATTAGTCATCACGCCTTGCGATGTAGACACGATGGCAATACCGAGGCCATTTATCACACGCGGCATATCACGATAGCCGGTGTACTTGCGCAGGCCGGGGCGTGATATGCGCTTCAGATTGCGGATAGCATTCTCGCGCGTTTGCGGGTTATACTTCAACGCAATCTTAATGGTTCCTTGTGGGCCGTCATCTACGAACTTAAAGTTAAGGATGAAGCCCTGTTCGAAGAGGATTTTTGTAATCTCCTTCTTCAGATTTGACGCGGGGATCTCCACCACCCTGTGGTTGGCACGGATAGCGTTGCGGACACGCGTCAAGTAATCTGCAATAGGATCTGTCATTTGATTGTTGTGGTTTAATTAATCGGGACTACCCCGACAATATTAAATAGATAAGGGAATAACACCGTAGCGTTTGTTACCAACTTGCCTTGCGTACGCCAGGTATGAGTCCCTGCGAAGCCATTTCACGGAACTGAATACGCGACAAGCCAAACAGACGCATATAACCTTTTGGACGTCCGGTTATCTTGCAACGATTGTGCAAGCGGATAGGATTGGCGTTGCGTGGTATTTTCTGCAATTTGCGAGCCGCCTCATAGGCCTCAGCGGGATCATTGCTCTTGTTGACAATTTCCTTGAGTTCAGCACGCTTCTTTGCATACTTGGCTACTAATTTGGCACGCTTCACTTCGCGTGCTTTCATTGATTCTTTTGCCATATTCTCTCTTACTTGTTAGCGTTCTTGAACGGAAGGCCAAACTCTTTGAGCAAGGCATAGCCTTCTTCATCGGTCTTTGCCGTAGTGA
This sequence comes from uncultured Prevotellaceae bacterium, assembly GCA_937877625.1. Lineage (GTDB taxonomy): Bacteria > Bacteroidota > Bacteroidia > Bacteroidales > Bacteroidaceae > Alloprevotella. Next base: position 13,679 of record CALFJG010000054.1, on the reverse strand, counting down.
CGAACGTGATATTCATGCCCACGATACGCTCAATAGAGTCAATATTGATTTCGGGGAAGATTATCTGTTCTTCAATACCGAGTGTGTAGTTACCACGTCCGTCGAGTTTGCTATTGATACCTTTGAAGTCGCGAATACGGGGCAGAGCCACGCGTACCAAACGCTCCAAAAATTCATACATTCTCTCACGACGCAAAGTAACCATCACTCCGATAGGCATTTTCTTGCGCAACTTAAAGTTGGCTACGTCTTTGCGCGATACTGTGGCCACAGCCTTCTGGCCAGTGATTGCCGACAGTTCGTTGATAGCCACTTCTATAATCTTCTTATCGGCAGTAGCCATACCCAAGCCCTCGTTTACTACAATCTTCTTGAGAACGGGGATTTGCATCGGTGATGTATAGCCAAACTGCTTCATCAACGCCGGGGCGATACGCTCGGCGTATTCTTTCTTGAGACTTGCTGTATTACTCATCACTTAATCTCCTGCCCGGATTTTTTAGCATAACGAACCAGTTTACCGTCCTCCAGACGACGTCCCACACGGGTAGGTTTGCCGCTCTTGGGGTCCAGCGGGTTCAGGTTAGAAATATGGATCGGTGCCTCCAGCTTGATGATGCCGCCCTGCGGGTTTGCAGCGTTAGGCTTCTGGCTCTTGGAGACGATGTTCACTCCTTCTACAACGGCACGTTGCTCTTTTACCAACACTTTGAGGACTTTTCCTGTCTTGCCTCTGTCCTTACCGGTGTTGACGAAAACGGTGTCGCCTTTCTTGATATGTAACTTACTCATTACGTTTCGTGTTTTTGCGGGTTAAAGCACTTCGGGTGCGAGCGAGACAACTTTCATATTTACGGCACGAAGTTCGCGAGCCACAGGACCGAAGATACGGCTGCCCCTCAGTTCACCGGCGTTGTTGAGCAACACACAGGCGTTGTCATCAAAACGTATGTAAGAACCGTCGGCACGACGGATCTCTTTTTTCGTGCGTACTATCAATGCTCTCGACACAGCACCTTTCTTAAGGTCGCTCGACGGGATAACGTTCTTTACGGCTACGACGATGATGTCGCCCACAGAAGCGTAACGACGGCGAGTACCTCCGAGCACGCGGATGCAAAGTGCCTCGCGAGCCCCACTGTTGTCAGCAACAGTAAGTCTTGTTTCAGTCTGTATCATAATTACTTCGCTCTTTCTAAGATTTTAACTACCCTCCAAGTCTTGGTTTTACTCAAGGGGCGAGTTTCCATTATCTGTACGGTGTCGCCAATGTTGCAATCATTAGCTTCATCGTGGGCGTGATACTTCTTTGTCTTCAAGACGAATTTGCCATAAATGGGGTGAATCTCCTTGAAGCGAGAAGCAACAACAACAGTCTTATCCATTTTGTTGCTAATTACCACACCTTGGCGCGTCTTTCTTAAGTTTCTCTTTTCCATAGAGATGCGTGGTTACTTTTTTAATTCTAATTCACGCAGCACGGTTTTAAGGCGTGCAATGGTACGACGAGCCTGCTTAATCTTGGAGGGGTCTTCCAGCGGTGTGACGTGATGGTTAAACTTCATCGTCTCGTAGTTGGAAACCTCGGTCTGGATGCGCTCACGCAGTTCATCTGCAGAGAGTGCGCGGATTTCTGCTATCTTCATAATCAGGCGTTCTTATCGTAATCGTGACGTACAACAAACTTCGTAGTTACGGGCAGTTTCTGAGCGGCTAAGCGCAGTGCTTCTTTTGCTACTTCGAAACTTACTCCTTCAATCTCAAAAATGATACGGCCGGGGGTTATAGGATAAACGTATCCTACGGGGTCTCCCTTACCTTTACCCATACGGACATCGGCAGGTTTCTTTGTCACCGGCTTGTCGGGGAAGATGCGTATCCAACTCTGACCCTCACGTTGCATATAACGTGTCATAGCCACACGGGCGGCCTCAATCTGACGGGCTGTTATCCAGTGTGTGTCGAGGCTCTTTATCCCGAAACTACCAAAGGCGAGTTGGGTGCCGCGATGAGCATTCCCTTTTGCGCGACCTTTTTGCGGCCTTCTGTACTTGGTTCTTTTAGGTTGTAACATAACTGTTTTACATTTTTCGGGGTTTACCTACGCTCGGATGCTCCGCGACGACGGCCACGCCGTTCGCCACGTCCGCCAAAATTGCCACGCGGCTCTTTGTCTTGCTGGAAGTTGGGAGCCAAGTCGCGTTTGCCGTAAACCTCACCTTTACATATCCACACTTTGATACCGAGTACGCCTACCTTGGTGATAGCCTCGTTCTGGCTGTAGTCAATGTCGGCACGGAAGGTGTGGAGCGGGGTACGTCCTTCCTTATACATCTCGGAACGTGCGATTTCTGCGCCATTCAGACGACCTGATATCTGCACTTTTATTCCTTCTGCACCAGCACGTATGGCATTGCCGATGGCGTTTTTTATAGCGCGGCGATAAGCCACACGACGCTCTATCTGACGGGCAATGCTGTCGCCAACGATATTGGCATCTACATCTGGACGACGTACCTCAAAGATGTTGATCTGTACATCCTTGTCGGTAATCTTTTTGATTTCTTCTTTGAGTTTATCAACCTCTTGGCCACCCTTACCGATGATGATACCGGGACGTGCGGTACACACGGTGATTGTAATCTTTTTCGGTGTACGCTCTATCACGATACGTGAAAGGCTGGCGTTGGCCAAGCGGGCGTTCAAATACTTGCGCAGCTTGCTGTCCTCAAGTATATTGTCACCAAAACTGTTGCCACCATACCAATTGGAGTCCCAACCGCGAATGATGCCGAGACGGTTACTAATCGGATTAACTTTCTGTCCCATAAATTATTCGTTTTCAGTTTTAGTTCCTACAAATACTGTGACATGGTTGGAACGCTTGCGTATGCGGTGGCCGCGACCTTGTGGCGCGGGGCGCAGTCTCTTGAGCGTAAAGCCTTCATCAACAAATATCTTGGTAATGAACAATTCGCCTTCCTCGGCTTTACGTTCATTCTTCTGTTCCCAGTTGGCGATAGCCGAGCGGAGAAGCTTCTCCACGTCTGCGGAGGCTGCTTTCTTGGAGAACTGCAGAACACCGAGGGCTTTGCCTACCTCCATACCGCGTACCAAGTCAACAACATAGCGCATCTTACGGGGGGAGGAGGGGACATTGTTCAACTTTGCAAAGAACATCTGCTTCTTTGCTTCCTTACGAGCCTCTGCGGCTTTTCTCTTTCTGTTACCCATTATTCAGTTTATAATATCTAAATGGTAAACGATGTGCCTGCTTATTTCTTATTGCCAGCGTGGCCTCCGAATTTACGTGTCGGGGCAAACTCGCCGAGTTTGTGGCCTACCATATTTTCGGTTACATAAACAGGGATGAACTTGTTGCCGTTATGCACTGCTATCGTGTGCCCTACGAAATCCGGAGAGATCATGCAAGCACGCGCCCATGTCTTCACCACGTTCTTCTTGCCACTTTCGTTCATAGCAAGAATTTTCTTCTCTAAGGAGACAGTGATATACGGTCCTTTTTTAAGTGAACGACTCATATTATAGTCTTTAGGCGTTTAGTTACTTACGACGTTTTGCTCTCTCAATGATATACTTGCTCGAATGCTTCTTGGGCGAGCGTGTCTTCTTGCCCTTGGCATAGAGGCCTGTGCGTGAGCGTGGGTGTCCACCGCTCTGGCGCCCCTCACCACCACCCATCGGGTGATCTACGGGGTTCATCACTACGCCACGGTTGTGCGGACGACGCCCGAGCCAACGGCTGCGGCCGGCTTTTCCTGACTTCTCAAGCGAGTGTTCGCTGTTGCCAACGCTACCTATTGTGGCTTTGCAAGCGCTGAGTACTTTGCGTATCTCACCACTGGGTAGCTTAATCACACAGTAGTCTCCTTCGCGGCTGGTGAGCTGTGCGAAGTTGCCTGCCGAGCGCACGAGCAGCGCACCCTGTCCGGGGCGAAGCTCAATGTTGTGAATCACAGTACCCACGGGGATGTTCTTCAGCGGCAAGCAGTTTCCTACTTCGGGTGCTGCGTCAGCACCAGAGAGCAGTTTGTCGCCTACCTTAAGGCCGTTGGGTGCTATGATATAGCGTTTTTCTCCGTCTGCATAGAAGAGCAGAGCGATACGAGCCGAGCGGTTGGGGTCGTACTCTATCGTCTTCACTGTCGCAGGCACACCATCTTTCTCTCGTTTGAAATCTATGAAGCGGAATTTCTTTTTGTGGCCGCCACCGATATAACGCATCGTCATCTTGCCGCTGTTGTTGCGGCCACCGGTGCGACGCTTTCCGCAAACGAGAGATTTCTCCGGCACGGATGCAGTAATCTCTTCGAACGTGCCGATAATCTTGTGTCGTTGCCCAGGAGTTGTGGGCTTCAATTTGCGTACTGCCATTACTTTTATTAGATATTGCTATAGAAATCTATACTTTCACCATCTTTCAAGGTTACATAGGCTTTCTTGAAAGCATTGGTGCGTCCTTTTATAAATCCGCCACGTGTATAGCGGCTTTTGTTCTTGCCAGCGTAGATGCAGGTGTTGATCGCTTCTACGTTTACGCCGAACCTCTTTTGGATCTCTGCCTTAATCTGTGTCTTGCTGGCCTCGGGGCGTACAATGAAACCGTAGCGTCCACGCTTCTCGGTTTCGTTGTTCATCTTTTCAGTGATGATTGGTTTAATAATGTATCCCATAGTAAGCGGCGTTTTATTTGTTTAAGACAGCCTCTACGCTCTCCACGGCTTTCTCTGTCATCACGAGTACGGCACTGTCAAGAATGCCGTAAGTGTTGAGGTCGGCAGCAACAGCCACATTTGCCTTCGGCAGGTTGCGCGAGGAGAGATAGATGTTAACATCCGACTGGGGAACCACCACCAGTACTTTCTTATCAGCCACGTTGAGGTTGTTGAGGAGTTCAACAAACAGTTTGGTTTTGGGCTCTTCAAATGTGAAATCCTCCACTACGAGGAGAGCATTCTCCTGCACTTTATAGCTCAGTGCGCTACGTCGTGCAAGACGCTTCACCTTTTTATTGAGTTTGAAAGAGTAATCGCGTGGTTTGGGGCCGAACACACGACCTCCGCCGCGCAACACAGGCGATTTGATATCGCCGTGGCGTGCACCGCCGCCGCCTTTCTGACGACCGAGCTTGCGGGTAGAACCAGCGATTTCGCTGCGCTCTTTGCTCTTAGCCGTGCCTTGGCGCTGGTCTGCCATATACTGCTTCACATCGAGATAAATCACATGGTCATTCGGCTCAATGCCGAAGACATTGTCGCTGAGCACCGCCTTGCGGCCGGTGTCTTTGCCTTTAATATCCAATACACTCAGTTCCATCACTTGCGAATTATAACGATTGAACCTTTACACCCGGCAACGCTGCCTTTGATGAGCAGCAAGTTCTTCTCGGGTATCACTTTGAGTACACGCAGGTTTTGCGTCGTCACGCGCTCGTTACCCATCTGACCTGCCATACGCAGTCCCTTAAACACTTTCGCGGGATACGAGCAGGCACCGATAGAACCGGGTGCGCGCAAGCGGTCGTCCTGGCCGTGTGTCTTCTGGCCTACGCCGCCGAAACCGTGACGTTTCACGACACCTTGGAAGCCTTTTCCTTTAGACATCCCCGTGACATCTACAAAAGCAGCATCACTGAAAAGGTCTACTGTCAGCGTATCGCCGAGGTTGAGTTCTTGGTCGAAATCTTTGAACTCGGCTAAATGACGCTTCGGGGTAACTCCGGCCTTCTTGAAATGGCCGCGAAGGGGGGCAGAGGTGTTCTTCTCTTTGGCTTCTTGGAAACCGAGCTGAACGGCGGCATAACCGTCTTTCTCTACGCTCTTCACCTGAGTTACAACGCAAGGACCAGCTTCGATCACAGTGCATGGCACATTCTTGCCATCAGCACTGAAAACGGAAATCATTCCGATTTTCTTTCCTAATAATCCTGGCATTTCTGTTGTTTGATTGATGTTTATTGTCTTTGTTGTTCAGCGTAGCCCGTCTTGTCTTCGCGAGTGACGTGTCGGGACACTGTGTTGTTTTTCACACAACGCGGCATCTACTTCGGCGCGATACCGTATATATAATAAGCAGGTTTCAGTCGTTTCCTACTTTTGCGGCTGCAAAAATACAATCTTCTTTCATACAGACAAACTTTTTCTTGTTTTTATGCGAAAAACAGCATAAGAAAATCAAGAAAAATCGCCTCCTTTTCGAATTTTGCTATATTGACATTGCGATTTGTGGGCATTTTTATGGTTGCGTTCGCTCTTCGTGGCTTATTTTTCAGGAGCAAAAAGCTAACGCCGTTGGATAGAAAAAAGGAATTCGAGTTTCGCACGTAGTGAAAGCCCCATTCAGTGTTGTAGGTATAGCAGCCAAGGTGTAAGCCTCTGGAGGCGTAGGCGGCTCGTTTGCATCATTTTTGCAGCGAGCCGCGTGCGCGCTCCTATATGCAGGCGAGGATGCGTGCGCTCATAGCATAGTCCGACCGTGATTAAACATAGTCCGATTGATTCTAAAATCAAAGCCTTTGATTTTAAAATCAATCCGATTGATTTTAAAATCAATCGGACTAAGTTTAAACCCGTCCTACCGCGATTAACACTCCGTCCAACCTATTTTCTCTTTCCCGCTTTTGCCATTCTCAGGTTGATGATACGTTTATGATTCATGCTTTGTGAGTAATGAAATAAGGAATTAAACACTCGGCGCGAAGCCGTTGGCTTAGAATTTATGCTACTTTTGCAGTCGGATTTGAAAAGGTGTGCTATAATCCGATGCTTTTCCTATGAAGTTAGCGATAGTAATTCTCAACTGGAACGGTGCTGCGATGCTTCGTCGCTTTCTGCCCTCGGTGGTGGCATCGCTGGAACCAGATTGCGAAGTAATTGTGGCCGACAACGGTTCTACCGACGACTCGCTGGCCTTGTTAGAGCAGGCGTTTCCCACGGTACGCCGCATTGCACTGCCCGAGAACTACGGTTTTGCCGAGGGCTACAATCGCGCTTTGGCTCAGGTAGAGGCACAATACTTCCTTTTGCTCAATAGCGATGTACGCGTAGAGGTCGGCTGGCTGCGCCCACTTCTTAATTATATGGACACCCATCCTGAGTGCGCCGCGTGCCAGCCCAAACTTCTTTCGGAGCGCGACCCGTCAATGTTTGAATACGCCGGTGCGTGCGGGGGCTATATTGATTGGTACGGCTATCCGTTTTGTCGCGGACGCGTTTTTAGCACCGTAGAGCGCGATGCTCACCAATACGACACCATTGTCAGAATCTTATGGGCAACGGGGGCGGCATTGCTTATCCGCCGCGCGGACTGGGAGGCTGTAGGCGGCTTAGACGGGCGCTTCTTCGCCCACATGGAGGAGATAGACCTCTGCTGGCGGCTTCGTACCCGTGGTCGCGACGTGGTTTGTGTACCACAGAGCTGCGCCTTCCACGTTGGCGGCGGCACACTGGCACAAGGCAATCCACACAAAACGTTTCTTAATTTTCGCAACAACCTCTTGTTGCTCTACAAAAACCTACCCGCCCGCCAGCTACGCCGTGTACTGGTGGTGCGTTTCTTTTTAGACTATCTTGCCGCGATAAAGTTCCTTATGGGTGGCAGCCTTGGCGAGGCCACCGCCGTATGGCGTGCCCGGCGCGAATTTCACCGCATCCGCCACCAGTTTCGCCCCGAGCGCGAGGCAAACCTCCGCCTCGCCACCACACAAGCCATACCCGAGATTATGTCAGGCAGCCTGCTTGTGGCCTACTATCTAAAAGGACGAAAAACATTCGCGCAACTCGTTAGCGACAAGCACACATAGAACGACAACAACGAAACTCCCACTTTTTTAAGTACTAAAGGCACGGCGATACAAAAGATAATCGTACTTTTGCCACGCATACCCGCTTCAATTCCACTATATTCTTATATGAGCACACAAAAAAACTCTTTCTACAAACTATCAAACGGCGTACTGCTCAACAACCGATACGAAATACACGAACTCCTCGGAGCTGGCGGCTTCGGCAACACATATTTAGCGCGCGATACGCGTTTTAGTGCCAGCACCATATTTGTGTGCGTCAAAGAATTCTTTATCAGCAACCAATGTGTGCGCGCACAAGATGGTAAGACGGTAGTCCTCACCGACCCCACCAATCTCAACAGCTTCGAAGATATGCGCCGTCGTTTCCGTCGCGAGGCAGAGCGTATGTTTACCTTGCGCGATGAGCACATCGTTCGCGTGAGCGACCTCTTCGACGAGAATGCCACGTCATACTACGTGATGGACTACGTGACAGGCCGCTCCTTAGCACAAATAGTAGCCCAAAGCGGGGCATTGGACGAGCCTGAAGCACTCAGATACATCTTGCAACTGCTGCAAGGCCTTCGTGTCATCCACCGTATCGGTATGGTGCATCTCGACATCAAGCCCGGCAACGTGATGGTGGACAACGAAGGAAGAGTCATACTCATTGACTTCGGCGCGTCAAAGATTATAGAACCCGATGCCCGCACGCTCTCAGCCGTAATGCTCAACACACCAGGCTATGCCCCGTTAGAACAGACGCTGGTACGCCTCGACCGCATCGGCGAGTGGACAGACCTCTACGCAGTAGGCGGCACACTCTTCAAGCTCGTTACCGGACATACGCCCGCCAACGCCCAAGAAATCATTGAAGAGAACGAAAACGCTTTCAAGTTTCCCGACCACGTGTCCCAACCCGTCCGCGAGTTGATACTATGGATGATGGACAGCCGCATCGCCAACCGTCCACACAGCACCGACGAGGTGATTTCGCGTATAGAAAAAGTCCTCCAAGAAAGTGCCAACACCCCAACGCCGAAACCCACCACACCACCTTCCAAGACTACCGGCGATGAACAGCAGCCCGGCAGCCGCACACCCCAGCCGAGTGCTACACAGCCGCAGCCAAACAATATCCCCGCCTCACAGCCCAACGCCCAACCCGATGCACAGTCAGCAGTGCCACTCTTTACAGCTGGCAGCCCAAAGAGCACTAACAAATCTACCTCAACGGCCTTAGGCAGCGACATCTCTATTCTCTCCGAGTCAGAAACAAAGGGATTAGAAATAGAAGAAGCGGTGGCTGTCGCACCTGCTCCGCAAAAGGCAAAACCTGCCGCTATGGAGGCCGAAACAATAATGCGCCCCGTAAAAACGAGTAAGAAAAACACAAAACCACAAACCGCTCCCCCAGCCCCGCAACCCACATCGCCACAACCCGTACAGCAACCTGTACCGTCTAATCCGTTCACCAACCCAACGCCAGCCGCATCCCCAACACAACAAATGCCCTACAACGGATACGGACAGCCACCACAAGGGCAACCAACTGCACCATACGGGCAACAGACTGCACCATACGGGCAACAGACTGCACCATACGGGCAACAGACTGCGCCATACGGCATCCAGCCGGACTATCCCTACCAGACAAACCCCACTCAGCAGTATCCGAACCCCACTCAGCAGTATCCGCCCTTAGGCTATGGCTCACCCACTCCTGCCGATGACAAGACGGAACTCGATATGTATGCTGCTGGCTCACACCCCAATGTGCCTAACAGACCTCTCGCCCCGCAGACACCAAACAACGGCTCTGCAAAAAACAAACTCGTTTGGGTCTTTGCTTTCCTGATGGGGTTGATATTAGTAGCACTCATCTATATCTTCGTATTCCGTAACAACTCATCGTCAAGTATGTACAACAACTACTTTGACGAAGCGGAGATCGACACTACCGCTACCTACTGACACCCACCGAAGAACATCCACATACACCAATAAACAAGTCCCGTGCAGAAAACAATCTGCATGGGACTATATTTTTGGCGTTACGCCTTAACGAATTTAGGCGTATAGCCAACAGATTACAAAACGAAAGTTTCAAGCGGCATATCAGACTAATACCAGTTTGTGGTTAAAGAGTCTTAAATTGGTAGCCCTGACTTTGTAGCCAAGCAATAGCGCGTGGTAAGGCATAAAGTAGTTTGTCTTGGCTCTTCAGCGAGTCGTGGAAAGTGATGATGCTTCCCGGGCGTGCATAGCGGCGCACATTGAGTAGGATATCACGCCCGTTGAGATGCTTGGAGTAGTCGCGTGTAACGAGATCCCACATCACGATGCGATACCCCGCCTTCCGTACGCGCCGATACTGCCCGGTTTTCATCCATCCGTGGGGCGGGCGAAAGAGGTCGCTGCCGATGAGTTTGTTGGCCTCGTCCACATCGCGCAGGTAACTACTCACGCCGTGGCGAAAGCCACCGATATGATGAAAAGTATGGTTGCCCAGACGGTGACCGGCATCTTTGACAAGTTGAAACTCCGCCGGATGTTTGCGCACGTTGTCGCCTACCATAAAGAAGGTAGCTTTCACTCCATAGCTCTCTAATATCTCAAGCACCCAGGGCGTCACCTCGGGAATAGGGCCGTCGTCGAAAGTAAGGTATATGCTCTGATCATAGCGGTTCATACGCCACAAAGCATGGGGATAAATCCAACGGAGATATGGAGCGGGCTGTTCAATAAACATAACGATACGAATTGCTTACATAGGCAAAGTTACAAAAAAATCTGTAACACAAGACAGATTTTGGAGCATTAACGCAGATTGAGCTATCGCGTCCTAAATAATCAGGAAAAAAGTGGAGGTAGTTGTTTGTGTTTCGGCAGCAGTGTAAAAGCCCATACAGGGCGGTGCAGGCTCCGGGAGCGCAGCGGCTCGCGTGCGTTCCCGGAGTCTGCGCTGCCGGACGGTTTTTCGAGGGGCTTACTTTTTGAAAAAGTATCCGCAACGCCCTTTTATAGGCATTGCGGAAAGAGATTTTGATGCGTTCGCACGTTTTTTAGCGAACAGCAAAAGTTTGTCTTCGGCAGACTTTTGCTCGCCGAGGCAATGCTGAAGCACGCTTCGCACTGCGCTTCTGGCTTAACGCAAAAGTTTGTCTTCTTATTTCAGCACGCCGAGTTGCTTGCCCACTTTTATGAAGGCATCAATGCACTGGTCGAGGTGTTCGCGTTCGTGGCCGGCACTGATTTGTACACGGATGCGCGCCTGGCCTTTCGGTACTACGGGATAGTAGAACCCTGTCACGTAGATACCTTCCTCTTGCAACAGTGCTGCATACTTCTGCGAGAGCGGAGCGTCGTAAAGCATCACGGCACAAATGGCACTCTGTGTGGGTTTGATGTCGAAGCCGGCAGCAATCATCTTGTCGCGGAAATAGTTTACGTTCTCCACAAGTTTGTCGTGCAGGTTGTTGCTTTCTTTAAGCATCTTAAACATCTCTATGCCGGCACCCACGAGGCCCGGTGCCAAGCTGTTGCTAAAGAGATATGGGCGGCTGCTTTGACGGAGTTTGGCAATAACTTCTTTCGGCCCGGTGGTGAAGCCACCCATTGCTCCGCCGAAAGCCTTGCCGAGCGTACCCGTGTAGATATCCACCCGGCCGTAGGTGTTGAAGAACTCGCTCACGCCGTGACCCGTGGGGCCTACCACGCCGGCGCTATGGCTCTCGTCCACAAGCACCAGGGCATCGTATTTCTCTGCCAAGTCACAAATCTTGTCCATCGGGGCTACGTTGCCGTCCATAGAGAAGACACCATCGGTGCAAATAATGCGGAAACGCTGCGCCTGTGCTTCTTGTAGGCAACGCTCCAAGTCGGCCATATCGGCATTGGCATAACGATAGCGCACCGCCTTACAGAGACGCACGCCGTCGATGATGCTCGCGTGATTGAGCGCATCGCTGATAATGGCGTCTTCGGCGGTGAGGAGCGGTTCAAACACACCGCCATTGGCATCAAAGCAAGCAGCGTAGAGAATAGTGTCCTCCGTCTTGAAATAGTCGCTGATAGCCGCCTCGAGCTCCTTGTGCATATCGTGTGTGCCGCAGATAAAGCGTACACTCGACATACCAAAGCCGCGCTTGTCCATAGCGTTCTTCGCCGCCTGGATAAGGCGTGGGTGGTTGCTCAGACCGAGATAGTTGTTGGCACAGAAGTTGAGCACCGTCTTGCCACCCACTTGAATGGCGGCTTGCTGCGGGCTTTCAATAAGGCGCTCCTCCTTGTAGAGGCCGGCCTGACGGATGTCCTGAAGTTGTTGTTTCAGGTGGTCTTGAAATTTACCGTACATAAGTTTATCGGATAGGGTTAGAATTATTCGCTTTTTTAGCAAGAGCAAAAGTACTTTAATCAACGAGCCACGCCAAAGCGAAAAGGTTTTTTTTAGCCTTAACGAACCAATCAAGGCTCGTTTTATTTGTTTTTGCGCTCGTCTTGCAGTAATTTTGCTGCGTAATAAGGAAGAGGGAAACGAAGAGGTTTCACACCTCCCGCCTTTTTTCGACCATCTTCTGTTCCCCCCTTGAACCCCAAAAACCTAAAATCTAAATAATCCCCATGAGAAACATTCTTGTGATTGGCGCAACAGGCCAAATCGGTTCCGAACTAACGATGAAACTGCGCAAGACCTACGGCAATCGCCACGTAGTTTGCGGCTACATCCCCAGTGCCAAACCCAAAGGCGTACTCAAAGAGAGCGGCCCGTACGAGATTTGCGATGTCACCGACGGCGAGCAGATAGCCACCGTTGTGCTTAAGCACAATATCGACACCATCTTCAACCTCGCCGCCCTCCTCAGCGTAGTGGCCGAGGGGCGTCCGCAACTCGCCTGGAAGATTGGCATTGATGGCCTGTGGAACGTTCTCGAAGTGGCACGCGAGCACGATTGTGCCGTCTTCACGCCGAGTAGTATCGGCTCCTTTGGCCCCGAGACACCGGCCGACAACACCCCGCAAGACACTATACAACGCCCGCGCACCATTTACGGCGTGTCGAAGGTAGCCACGGAACTCCTTTCCGACTACTATCACAATAAATATGGAGTGGACACACGCTCGGTGCGTTTCCCCGGGCTTATTTCCTACGTCACCCCTCCCGGCGGTGGCACCACCGACTACGCCTGCGATATCTATTATAGTGCCGTGCGCGGCGAAAAGTTTATATGCCCCATTGCTGCCGGGACGTATATGGACATGATGTATATGCGCGATGCACTTAATGCTTGCGTCAACCTGATGGAGGCCAACCCCGACCGGCTTATCCACCGCAACAGTTTCAATATCGCCTCAATGAGTTTCGACCCCGAGGGGCTTGCCGCAGCCATTCGCAAGTACCAGCCCGAATTTGAAATGGAATACAATGTCGATCCGCTAAAGCAAGCCAATGCCGACAGTTGGCCCAACAGCATCGACGACACCTGCGCCCGCCAAGAGTGGGACTGGGAGCCGCGCTTCGACCTTGACTCTATGACCAAAGATATGCTCGACAAACTCAATGTGAAGTTGCTCGGATAACGCACTCTCCTTTATTAAAATAGCGGCTACGCTGGCGAGAAAGACTCTCCCGTGCGCTATATCCGAAACATTTTTGTAGCGAATAATAGGCGTGCGCGTTGGCGGCCTTGGGGCCGCTCGCGCTGCGCCTATTATTCGCTACAAAAATGTTTCGGAGGCGCTGCACTGAACAAGGATATTTTCAAAGGGAGTGTTCATTTTTTTGCCGTCAAACGCGCATTCGTTCGTTTTCACCAAACCTTTGCTCGCCAAGGCAAAGCTGAAGCAAGCTTCGCTTTGCCTTGGCGAGCAA
>CALFJG010000053.1 GCA_937877625.1 uncultured Prevotellaceae bacterium | reverse complement strand
ATTAGGCCGCGCTCGGGACTTGCACCCGTTAGATTATGCCCATGTCGGGCGAACAAGATAAGATGTGTTCTAACAACAAACAGAACACATCTTATCTCTGTTAAGAAGCACCCCCTCGCACCTTATCTAAAAACATACAGATATCCTCCTGCACCCTTCGATACCACGGACAAGCACAAAAGCCCCGGTGACGGCGCAACACCTCTTCGCAAGACACTGTAGCGTGTTGGTAGCCAGCGAGTTCGTTTTGCAGTTGTGTGCGATGTAGGGCCGTGGTGCGTATCTCACGCTCGCGCTCGCGCCGCAAACGCTCGCAAACGGTTTGAACAAGGGGCAACACCACGCCGTCTTTCACGTCGTGGCCCCGCATAAACAAATAGGTCGTTTCGGGCGAAAGGCCGAGCGACAAGAGTTCGGCCTGAAGGGGTTTATAAGTCTTCTTTCCCTCGGGGTGGGCTTTCTGCAAGCGTGCTATCTTAGCATTGACACGATGGCGCAAAGCCTCAAGACGTGCCTGGGGGTGGTGGATATCCACATCGGGCATCGCCACGATACGCGCAAAATCCATAAGAGAGAACTGCTTGTAGCCACCATAGCGATACACCCACACATTCCACACGAACAAAGGCCACACAATGCGCGAATAAGCGGCGAGAAAAGCCTCAAAGTCGAATATGCGGCGGTCGTTGAGTGTAGCCGACACACACACCTCGGAGAGCGACGGCGCATAGCAGTAATAATTCTCTATGGCATAGAGATACGTATGGAACACATACGGATTGTCGCAAAGCTGCTTGCTGTTGGGCGTTCTGCCCTGTGCCAGAAAATCGTAGTCGGCATCTACGCAGGCTATCATATACTCCCCCAATCGCTCGCCAAGATTGTTGGCAAGGGCTACCTTCTTGCCCTTGCCCAAAGAGGCCGACGATGGAAGCATCACCTCAAAATAAAAGGCATCCGTCTCCAAAGGACGTAACAATGCCGACCAAAACGTCACATCATCGTAGCCCTCCACAAAGACCACAATTCTGCGTTTGGCATTGCGCCCGCTCAGCGCATTGAGTGCTGCAATATAATCGCTGTTGACATAGGCCGAAAGCGGCTTGTGACTACGTGGACGCTGGTCGTGGGAGCGGCTCATAATCTAACGAGGAAAGAGATAAGGTGGGTTCTATTAATTCCCACGGTTAAGTTTGACATAGATGGGGCTTTAACCTTTTGTCAGATTTCTGACAAAGCGAATGAATAGAGCCCACCATAAAAGCAACAAACATTTACGCCGTAATATCGCCCACCTCTGTAACGGCATCGTTCCACCCATTCATAATAACGCCAGGAGAGTGTGTCGTGAGAATGATTTGTGCTTGCGGATTAAGCGTACGTATCATCTGTATAAGGTCTTTTTGCCACTCAAAGTGGAGGCTCGCCTCAGGTTCATCCATACAGAGCACATAGGGTTGGCGGTCTTCGGTCAATGCGGTGAGCAAAATAATAAGCATCTGCTTCTCACCACTACTAAGCCGGTACGGGGAAAGCACCTCGCCGTATTGCACAAAGCGCAACTCGTTGCACGAACGGTCAATCTTCTTCTCCGTCTCAGCAAACAACCCGTCCACAAGGTCTAAGAATTTCAACTTGTCCGCCGAAGCAGTCATCGCTTCAACCTGTGCCTCGGGGCTTCCTTTTGTAAGCAGAGCAATCATTCGATTACCTACGTTCACCTGATAGTCCAGGTAGCGACGTTGCAGTTGATAGAGTTGCCAATCGAGTTCGGTAGTGATAGGCTCGTCTGTTACCGATTGTAGCCGTTGCCCATCGAGGAGTACGCGGTCAAAACTACGTATAATGTCGTAGCGGATACCCGTAGCATCGGCGGGTTCAAAGTCTATCTGCACACCAGCGACGGGCTTGCCGTGTATCTCGCCCGAGGGGGGCGCAGTACGCAACTGCTGCACAATGCGGTTGAGTATCGTACTCTTACCCGCTCCATTCTTGCCGCTCAGCACATTTACATCGGGGCGCAAAGGCCACACGATGTGTTTTCGTCCGCTCCAAAGGCTCTTAATTTCTATACGCAAGATACGCTCGGCAAACTTTGTCATAACTATTTCAGGAAAAAGTTAACTTAACAACCACAAAAATAGACAATCCTAAACGTTTAAGCAGATTTTTCGCTTATTTTTGCCACGATAATTAAACCTTTCGTAAGCAACAGCGTCATAAGTACGCTCTTGAGCGGAAACGGAAAGCGAACTTCCTCCTTAGTAATTACTACTCCTTAATTGTTTATATGTCGCATTTCAGCAAAGCGTTTTTTGCATTGTTTGTGGCCTTATCATTCTTTGCCACAACACAGGCTCAGACCATCGTAAAGGGAATCGTCCAAGACGAGACAACAAAAGAACCCATAGCCTCTGCCATAGCAGCCATCATTGGCGACTCGGGTATCGTGACCAACGTAAACACCAACGAAGACGGGCGTTTTAGCCTCACCGTGAAACGCGCCGGCAAATATCGCGTACGCGTATCGTTCATCGGCTACGGCTCTGTGAACGAAGACCTTGACATCAAGGCCGAGGGCGACACGATAGATATGGGTTTATTGCCTATGGTAAGCGGGCAAGAAATCGGCGAAGCCGTTATCACGGCCACCGCTGCTCGTGTCACACAGGTGGAAGACACCACGTTCTATAACGCTACGGCCTATCGCGTGCCTACAGGCTCCACGCTTGAAGCATTGGTGAAGCAGTTCCCAGGCATTCAAGTGAGCGACGACGGCACTATCACATGGAACGGCAAGACTGTTTCAGAGTTTCTTATCAACGGCAAGGACTTCTTTAAGGGCGACACCGAGACGGCAATGAAAAATCTACCCGCCGACCTCGTGAGCCGCATCAAAGCATACGACAAACGTAGCGACTACTCCGAACAGACAGGCATTGACGATGGCAACGAGACTACAGTCTTAGACATTGAAACAAAACGCGAGCTCAACGAATCGTGGATTAGCAACATCGACTTAGGTATCGGCACGCATAGTCGCTACGCTGAACGTATCTTCGTGTCGCGCTTCACCGACCAGTCACACCTCACGCTCATTGGCAACATCAACAACACCAACAGCCGCGGTATGGGCGGCCCACGTGGCTTCGGCGGCGACAACGGACAAACGACACGAAAACAGGTAGCCCTCAGCTATTCGTGGGAAAACGGAAAGAAGCGCAACACGCCGGGCTTCTTCCGTTTCAGCACCGACTGGAACTTTGACCACCGCCTCAACGAGCTCGTCAGCGAAACCTCCAGCGAAACATTCCTTACCTCAGGTGTCAGCAGTTCCTTTGGCAACAGCGTGAGCCGCAGCCGCACAAGCAACGGCAATTTCCGCGGCAATATCAGCGTGCAGTGGCAGCCCGACTCTATGACGCAAATTTCATTCCGTCCACAACTCTCTTATAGTCGCTCTAAGAGCCGCAGCCAAAGCCAGTCCGCCACGTTCAACGACGACCCCTACGAGGTGGGGCAAGCTGAAAGCCCGCTCGACAGCATTATGCGCGCGATGTCCGAAACGTCCTATATGCTTAGCGACCAACTCGCTGCTATTGCTATTAACGGTAGCCACCAGCGAAGCCAAAGCAACAGCCATAGTTTCAGCCTTAGTGGAAGCCTCAACGTGACGCGCCGCCTCTCAAGCCACGGAACAAACCTCAGCCTGAGCCTCAACGGAGGATGGGGAAACGGCAAGAGTTATAGTTACTCCCTCTCCGACATTCGCTATTTTAACACTACCAACGACCCGAGCTTCATCAATCGCTACACCTACACACCGAGCAAGAACTGGAACTACAGCGCACGTATGGGCTATGTGCAGTGGCTCGGCGGGCGCTGGTTCAGCGAGTTGCAGTACGAGTTTAGCCACCGTTTCAACGACAGCGAGCGTACACTCTATCGCTTAGACAGCATACCCTACAAATTCCCCGGCGAGGGATACGACTACTTCCTCGACGATAACTTCAGCCTGGGTACACTGGCCGCACAGGAAATCCTCAACGAAGTCATTGACGACAACAACAGCCAATACGCCCGCTACCACTACTACAACCACAACGTAAAGGTAGGCGTGCGACTCAGTGGTAACCCCCTCAACCTCAGCGCAGGTCTATCGTTCAACCCGCAGAACACCACACTCGACTACGTACGTCCTGGCTTGATTGATACACGCGTAAATCGCCACGTCTTCAACCTCGCACCAGAAATGCGCCTACGTTATCGCTTCTCACGTACCAACAACCTTGACATCAGTTATCGCGGCTCGGCCTCACAACCCTCAATGACCGACCTTATCGACGTGTGGGACGACAGCAACCCGCTAAACATCAGCGGCGGTAATCCAGGGCTGAAACCGTCGTGGACAAACCGCTTCAACGCTATGTATCGCGCCTACAACACCGACCGCCAGCAGGGTATGAGCGCACGCCTGTCGTTTGAACAAACGAGCAACTCCATCAGTTCGCGCGTGGTGTACGACGAGAGCACCGGTGTACGCTACACACGTCCCGACAACATCAACGGCAACTGGAACACACGCGGAAACTTTATGTTTAACACCCCTATTGACTACGACCGCTACCTTTCTATTACCACCAACACCAACCTTTCTTACCAAAATGCTGTTGGATATATCAGCACCACAGAACAAGGTGCCAGCACACATGCCTTGCTCGGCCTCTTCTATCGGCCACGCTTACTCTCTGCCACCGGAGGCAGCGGCACAGATTATAGCGAGATATACGAAAATGCTACAAACCTCAGCCACAAAAATACCACACGCACCTTTGATGTGGACGAGACACTCAACGTGGCCTACAAACGTAGCTGGTATGATGTAGGTCTTATCGGACGGGTGCAGTACGAGCACGCCCGCGCCACACTTAATTCTAATGCCGATATGGACACTTGGCAGTTTAGCTATGGTGCCAGTGCAAATTTCAACTTCGACTGGGGTATGTCGATCAGCACCGACATACGAATGAACTCCCGCCGAGGCTATGCTGTAAGCACGATGAACACCAACGAACTCGTGTGGAACGCACAGATTTCACAGAGTTTCCTACGCAACCGTGCCGCCACACTAAGCCTACAATTCTTCGACATCCTCCACAATCAGAGCAACGTGTCGCGTACGCTCAGTGCCACGATGCGTAGCGACTCCAAGACCAATGCTATCAACTCCTATATGATGCTCCATTTCATCTACAAGCTCAACATCTTCGGAGGTACCAGCCGCGACAACCAAGCACAACAGCGTGGCAACCGGCAAGGAATGGACGGCGGTCAAGGCGGTCCACCTCCTGGAGGCGGTTTTGGAGGCGGAGGCGGCGGAGGCTTCAGCGGAGGCGGAGGCCCCGGTGGAGGCTTCTAAGCACCGAGCAAAATACTTTCCACAAATATAAACAACAAAAGCCTATTTCTTATGTCGTACAATATGTAGCATAAGAAATAGGCTTTATTATCCCACTTATCTAAGTACACCGCAACGTCCTAAGAGAACAAAAGCTGTTGCGGCCGGGGCGAAACGCTTTTACCGCCTCCTTTTCCTTATTGCACTGGTTGGAGCAACACGGTGCGTGCGGTGCGGTGGGGTTTTCCGAGAGGTTTAACCAAGCGTAAGGGGTGGCGAGGCTCAAGGGTGGAAAGCCAAGAACAGATCGTGTCGCACCACTGACAAGCGGCACTCGGTGTAGGATGCGCGTGGTCTTTGCGGCGCGCAAGCGTGAGATGGCGGCTATCAAAATAGCGGTCGCGCCCCACGTGTTTAATAATAAGTTCGTTGATACCCGTATCGTCTTTCCAGTTAGGCGGACTAATCCACACAAAGGGAATATCACCAATCTTCTCTACGATACGCCTTATCTCATTGTCAACCTCTCCGAGATTGCGCACAAAGAGTTGGTTAGAACCGAGGCAAACGAACACATAAGTAGGTTGCACCTCACGTAGGAAATGCTGCAACGTGTCGGTCTGCGCCCAGAGGCGTGTGCCGCTACTATACCACACCACACTCGTCAGTTCGTGCTTTGCTGCGGCATAGTCGGCCATTGGTTCTTTGAGTCCCTCCACCATAGAGTCGCCAAAAAATAAGATGCGCTGCGCCGTGGTGTCCACCTCCTTTTGTGGCTCCTGCTCGGCGGCCTGAAAAAGAGTGTCGGGAGGGGATGACGGCAGTAAAAGCGAGGAGAAATCTATAGAAGCGAGCAAGGTCTGTTCCCTGCCTGTTTCTTGAGCAAAGAGATACCATCCTGCCGCCATCACGAGCGGCAAAACAAGCAAAGCAATCAGTTTGAGGTAGGTTTTCATTGAACGAGAGGGAAGAGATTATGGATATGCTCAAGAAGATAAGACGCAAAAGGCGCAAAGCTACAATTTGCACGCTTTGCGCCTTGCTAAAAGGTTTTGTCTATAGGTTGTAGGAAGTAATGGCTCTTACTTCACTTTGGCAACGATGGCCTTGAAAGCCTGCGGGTTGTTCACTGCAAGGTCTGCAAGGACTTTACGGTTGATTTCAATGCCAGCTTTATGGAGTCCGCCCATCAACTGGGAGTAGCTGAGACCTTCTAAACGCGCAGCGGCATTGATACGCTGTATCCACAGAGCGCGGAAAGTGCGCTTTTTGTTCTTGCGGTCGCGATAAGCATAGGTGAGGCCTTTTTCCCAAGTGTTCTTGGCTACTGTCCAGACGTTCTTACGAGCACCGAAATAGCCACGGGTGAGTTTTAGAATTCTTTTGCGCTTGGCACGTGAGGCCACGTGATTGACTGATCTTGGCATAGTTTCTTTGTTGATTTTCGATTGCTGGCGTCGTCGGCTTCGTGGGACGAACTTGTGAGGCCAGGCAGTCAGTTTAACTTAAGGTTTTGTTTTCTCTTCCTAAGAACGGGAGGAAGCTTAGCGAAGGTTTAAGAGTTCGCGTACTTGGCGCACATTGCTCTTGTCCACGAGGTCAACGTGGTCGAGGTTGCGTTTTTGCTTCTTCGTCTTCTTGGTGAGGATGTGGCTGTGATAAGCGTGGTGGCGCTTAATCTTGCCTGTACCGGTAAGCGCAAAACGTTTCTTGGCTCCGGAATTGGTTTTTACCTTTGGCATTTCTTTGTTTTTTTAGTTTGGGGTTATTAAAATGGAGAGGCGGCCGTGTAGAGATGCCGACGCGGCTCGCGCTCGATGATTTCGTTATTGCGTGGGGCTATGAGTTAGAAATCCTCACCTTCCACCTTAGGTCCGGTGTATTCCTTGGGAGCACGCTGCTGGGGCTGCTTCTTTTCTACACGGGGCTGACTGTCGTTGGATTGGCCACGTTGCATAGCGTCTTTCTTGCCGCCGCTAATTTTCTTCGGGCCGATAAACATTGTCATTCTCTTGCCTTCCAACTTAGGCATCTGCTCCACTTTGCCATAGTCCTCAAGGTCGGAAGCAAAGCGTAAGAGGAGTACCTCGCCCTGCTCTTTGAAGAGAATGCTACGTCCACGAAAAAAGACATAGGCTTTCACCTTGTCGCCGTCTTCCAGGAATCCTTTGGCGTGTTTGAGCTTAAAGTTATAGTCGTGGTCATCGGTCTGTGGGCCAAAACGTATTTCTTTTACCTCAATTTTGGCTTGTTTGGCCTTGATTTCTTTCTGACGCTTCTTTTGCTGATAGAGAAACTTGGAATAGTCGCAAATGCGGCATACGGGCGGCTCAGCGTTAGGGCTTATCTCCACGAGGTCAAGTTCTTTCTCGTGGGCGAGGTTCAAGGCTTCGCGGATGGGAAGAATGGTGGGGACGATGTCATCGCCTACTACGCGCACCTCTCTGGCGCGTATCTGTCCGTTGATGTTGTAACGGGGTGTCTCTTTTTTGTTACGGGGTGGTTGTCTCACGTAAGTCTTCTTATTAAAAGCGCGGCAAAAGTAACCTTTACCGCGCTTTCAAACAAGTTTTTGTGCATATTTTTAGTAGTCGCGCGTCATTTCGTCAACTATTTGGTTCACTTTGGCTGCAAATTCCGCAGGAGTAGTGACACCTTGGTCGCCCTCGCCTTGTTTGCGCACGGCTACGGTACCCGTCTCGGCTTCTTTCTCGCCCACAATGAGCAGATAAGGAATATGCTTGAGTTCGTTGTCGCGAATTTTGCGGCCTATCTTTTCACTGCGGTCGTCAAGAGTGGTGCGTACACCGAGTTCCTCAAGTTGGCGACACACCTGCGCGGCATAGTCGTTAAAGCGGTCGCTGATAGACAACACTACAGCTTGCTCGGGCGTAAGCCATAGTGGGAACTTCCCGGCAGTATGTTCTATAAGTACTGCCACAAAACGCTCCATTGAGCCAAACGGCGCGCGGTGTATCATCACGGGGCGATGCTTCTGGTTGTCAGTGCCGGTGTATTCCAACTGAAAACGCTCGGGCAGGTTGTAGTCCACCTGAATGGTACCCAGTTGCCAGCGACGTCCCAACGCATCCTTTACCATAAAATCGAGTTTGGGGCCGTAAAAAGCGGCTTCACCATATTCCACCACGGCGGGCAACCCTTTCTCTTCGCAAGCCTCTATAATAGCTCGTTCGGCTTTCTCCCAGTTCTCGTCAGAGCCAATGTATTTGTCGTGGTTCTCTTTGTCGCGCAGAGAAATCTGTGCCTCGAAGTTCTGGAAATCAAGGGCGCGGAAGATTATCATTATAATATCCATTACGCGCAGGAACTCGTCTTTCACTTGGTCGGGGCGGCAGAAGATATGGGCATCATCCTGCGTAAAGCCACGCACACGCGTCAAACCATGAAGCTCGCCGCTCTGCTCGTAGCGATAGACGGTGCCAAACTCGGCCAGGCGTAGTGGCAGGTCTTTGTACGAACGCGGTTTCCAGGCATATATAGCGCAGTGGTGGGGGCAGTTCATCGGTTTGAGCATATACTCCTCTCCTTCCTCGGGTGTGTGTATAGGTTGGAAAGAGTCTTTGCCATATTTTGCGTAGTGACCGCTGGTAACGTATAGGTTTTTGCCACCGATGTGGGGTGTCATCACCTGTTGATAGCCAAAGCGCTTTTGAATCTTTTTGAGGAAGTCCTCCAGACGTAAGCGCAACGCGGTGCCTTTGGGTAGCCACATCGGCAAGCCTTTGCCCACCATTTCGTTGAACATAAAGAGTTCCATCTCTTTGCCAATCTTGCGATGGTCGCGGCGTTTGGCTTCCTCAAGCAGTACGAGGTACTCATCGAGGAGTTTCTTCTTGGGAAAAGTGATGGCATAAACGCGCGTAAGTTGCGGACGTGTTTCATCACCACGCCAATAGGCACTGCTGCAAGCCGTTACTTTCACGGCTTTGATGGGTGCTGTACTGGGCAGGTGTGGGCCGCGGCAAAGGTCGGTGAAGTGTCCCTGTGTATAGGTGGTGATGGTGCCGTCTTGGAGGTCGTTGATTAGCTCATTCTTATAAGTCTGCCCTAAAGAGCCGAAGAAAGCCAGGGCATCGCTCTTGCTGATGGACTTACGCACGAGGAGTTCCTTACGGCTCTGTAGTTCCATCATCTTCTTCTCTATACGTGGAAAGTCCTCCTCCTTAATAGTGACACCTTCGGGCGGCATCACATCATAGTAGAAACCACGTTCTATGGCGGGGCCTATGCCAAATTGCGTACCCGGCCACAACTCGCCGATAGCTTCTGCCATCAAGTGAGCACTGGTATGCCAGAAAGCGTGTTTGCCCTCGTCGTCGTCCCATTTTAAGAGGCGCAACTCACAGTCGTGTTCCAACGGGCGTGTCAAGTCGCGCGTTTCACCGTCCACACTGCAAGCCAGCACCTCAGCGGCAAGGCGCGGCGATATACTTTCGGCCACTTGTAAGGCCGTTACGCCGCTCTCGTATTCTCTGATATTGCCATCGGGAAAAGTTATCTTTATCATAGGTAAGTATATGGTGGTTATGAAGTGTACTCAAGGATTTGAAACTAAAGACGGCACGTTCACTCCTGCGCCCATCGGTTTGTGTGGCGTGGCAGGAAAGAACGTGCCGTCTTGTGTGTGTCTTCTCTTTTAGACTAATCTCGCCGACGGCTTAAGCTTCTGTGGTCTCTTGCTCAGCAGGAGCAGCCTCAGCCTCTGCAGCGGCGATATTGGCAGCGGCCTTCTTCTCAGCCACTTGCTTAGCCTTTTCTTCATTGATCTTACGCTCGGCAGCAAGACGTGCCTCGGCAGCGGCCTTCTTGTCGGCGGCTTGCTTGTTAGCAAAGGCAGTATTCTTCTGCGTCTTCTCGAGTTTCCAAGCGTCAAACTTAGCTTGTGCGGCGGCCTCGTCAAAAGCACCTTTGCGCACACCTGTACGGAGGTGTTTCATCAGTAGCACTCCCTCGCGAGAGAGAATGTTGCGCACGGTGTCGGTGGGCTGTGCGCCTACCTCGAGCCAATAAAGGGCGCGGTCGAACTTAAGTTCTACGGAAGAAGGGTCCGTGTTGGGGTTGTACGTACCAATTTTCTCAATAAAACGGCCATCGCGTGGAGCACGGCTGTCGGCGGCTACGATGCTATAGAAAGCATAGTGTTTGTGGCCGCGGCGTTGCAATCTTAATTTGGTTGCCATAAAAGAATAAAAGATTTGGTAAAAACTGTAATAAGAATAGTTTGAACCGGTCCGCTATCGCGTAACGGCGGCGCAAAAATAAGCATTCGCACGGCCTTACCAAACTTTTTCGCATTTTTTCGCCCTATTTTAAGACAGAACCACCACGAAACGTTTGATTTTTGACGGTTTCGTCTTTCAATTTCTGAACATTCAGTTTACCTTGCTGAATGAATTAGGTACGACAGATACGCCAAGTGATGTTACAAAAAGAGATTCCCATACGAGCCGCCTTGTTCTATGTCGTCTGTCTTATACTTCCTCTACATCAAAAAAGAGGCCGCACGTGGGTGTGTCCTCTTCTTAGCAAGTAAATCAGCGGAGAGTGAGGGATTCGAACCCCCGGTACGACGTAATGCGTACACCGCATTTCGAGTGCGGCTCTTTCGACCACTCAGACAACTCTCCTAATTTGAAAGTGTGTGCAAAGGTAGGCAAATCCTACGGAATGTACCCGCCCGTGTTGGAATTATTTTTTCTTATAGCGTTTATTGAGGCCATCAATGAACTCATCGGTAATGTCGTAGCCTGGGGCGGCGTAAAGGATAGATACACTTTGTTTGCCGAGGATAAGGCTAAAACGTCCATCAGCGTTGTACTCTTTGATGTAGTTGTCAATGCTGTCCTGCAAAGCTTTTTGAAGATCAGAGGTTTTCTTGGAAATAGCCTCAGCGTATTGCTGTTCGAGCTGCTCGTATTGCTGCTGCTGGGCTTGTAAGCCTTGGGCTATTTTATTATATTGTGCCTCGGAGGTAATTTGTCCGCTCTGCACTTTCTTTTGTAGGTCTGTCATACCATTTTGTATGGCGGCGGCTTTTTGTTGTAGGGTGGTGGCATAACCGGTCTGCTCCTGCGTGAGGGCTTCATTTTGGTCTATGCAGAATTGGTAGCGACTGTTTACACTATCAAGCTCCACATAAGCTATGCGACCTTGGGCAACTTCAGCCTTAGTTGCTGCTTCTTTTTTATTGCTTTCAGCAGCGGGTTTATTGTCAGACTTGTTTGAGTTGCAAGCAGTAAGTGTGAGGGCAAAAGCAAGAAAGAGGATTTTTTTCATTGTGAGAAAGTGAGTTTTGATTACTTTTTTCTTTGCGGGGAGGAGGTATAGTTATTTGTTATTATCCATCACGCATTTTATTCCACGCTTCTCAAGGTGTGGATTACCCTTTATGTCGGTGTGTACGAAATGCTTTCCGAAGAAGAGGCGTACACTCAGAGCGATGACGGCAAGGGCTACGAGCAGGAGTATGGCGAGGAACGTTTTGAGCATAGAAAGTGCTAATAAAATGGTTTTTCTGCTAAGAAAGGATTTATGTTTTTATAAAAGCATTACCTTTGCTTCGCTATTTCAGCGAGCAAAATTACAAACAAAAAAACATATACACCTTATGACAAACCAAGAAAAGCTAAAACCGCAGTCGGTTTTTGACTGTTTTGCCCAAGTGAACCGTATTCCACGCCCCTCAAAGAAAGAGGGAAAGATGATAGAATTCCTGCGTCAGTTTGGCGAGGGTTTAGGTCTGCCCACGTTTGTAGATGATACGGGCAACGTGCTTATTCGCAAGCCTGCTACCAAAGGCTTAGAGCATCTGCCCGTGGTAATCCTACAGAGCCATATGGATATGGTATGCGAGAAAGAGGCTTCTTTGGACTTCGACTTTGAGACAAGCCCCATAGAGACATATATTGACGGGGAGTGGCTAAAGGCACGCGGCACCACGCTCGGTGCCGACGACGGCATTGGTGTGGCTATGGAGATGGCTTTGCTGCAGAGTACCGATGTGAAGCACGGGCCGCTGGAATGTGTGTTTACCGTGGACGAAGAGACGGGACTCACGGGTGCCGAGGGCATGAAGCCCGGCTTTATGACAGGTCGCTACCTTATCAACCTCGATAGCGAGGACGAAGGGCAGATATTCATTAGTTGCGCGGGTGGCGCGAACACCGAGGCCGTGTTCCCGTGGACGGAGCATTTCATTCCTCAGGGCTTTGTGGCCTTGGGTGTACGCATAAGCGGGCTGACAGGTGGCCACAGCGGTGACGACATCAACAAGCGGCGCGCAAATGCCAACAAATTGCTTGTTCGGCTGCTCCACGACACGTTGCAGAAGACTGACCTGCGCCTGCTCGACATACAGAGCGGCGGCCTGCACAATGCCATTCCACGCGATGGCTACGCCGTGATAGCCATTCCCTCCGACTACAAACACCAATTCATCGCCGACGCAAATGTGTTTCTCTCCGAGGTGCGCGAGGAGTTTGCCGTGACGGAGCCAGGGTTGGATATCCAAGTAGAGACCGAACAGATGCATCCCACGTCGCAGTCAAAAGAAGAGACGCGGCGTATGCTCACCGCCCTACGCGCCGTGCATAACGGCGTTTTGGAAACAGACCAAGACTTAGATTGGCTGGTGCAAACCTCCTCAAACTTAGCGAGCATTCGTTACGTCAACGGACAAGGCGTGCGTGTGGTGACGAGCCAGCGCAGCAACATCCTGAGCGCGCGAAAAAATATGAGCGCACAGGTAGCAGCGGCCTTACAACTCGGTGGTGCCACCACAAAGACCGCCGATGGCTATCCGGGCTGGAAACTCGACCCCAACAGTAAGCTCCTCAAGGCCGCACGCGAAAGTTATGTACGTCTATTCGGAAAAGAGCCTAAGGTGCTGGCCATACATGCCGGCTTGGAGTGTGGCTTACTGAGCGAAAAGTATCCCGAGATTGATATGGTAAGTTTCGGCCCCACACTACGCGGCGTACACTCTCCCGACGAACGCTTGCTTATCCCCACGGTACAAATGGTGTGGGATCACCTGCTTGACCTGCTTATACATATCGAATAAACCTCTCATCTCTTCCCTACCTCGGAGCTACGGCAGCGGGTGTTTCTTATCATACTCCCCATAGCCCCGAGGTATTTCTTTTTATTTGTTTATGCGCTGTTTCCCACTCATTTTTTTCTTCTGCTCCGTGATGCTTGTGGCGTGCTTTGAGGATGAGGATTTCACCACATCGCCCACCGCTTTCTTAGTGAGCGACATCGACACGTTACGCTTCGACACCGTTATTAGCGGCGAGCCCACAAACACCTACACGTTTCGCCTCTTCAACCCCGCCGACAAGTATCTACGCATTGCTCAGGCTTACCTTGAGGGCGGCAGCACATCGCCTTTCCACGTAAACATCGACGGCGCAGTGATAGAGGACGGCGCATCGGTGAGCCTTGAGGTGGGCAAGCACGACAGTATTAGCGTCTTCTTGATGGCCAATCTTCCCGACATAGATGCTGACGCGCCGCAGTTTGTGCGCGACCGCTTGGTACTCATCACCGAAGGCGGAGCGCGTACCGAAGTGGTGCTTGAGGCCAGCGGGCAGAGTGTGATAAAACTTCGTGCAGAGCGTCTCACCGCCGACACACGGCTTGACGCCGCCCGTCCGTATCAAGTGTTCGACAGCTTGGTAGTAGCAGCAGGCACCACACTGACGCTGCCCGCTGGTACACGCCTGTGGATGCACCCGCAGGCCCGACTTGTGGTACACGGCACGTTGCAGTGCGAAGGCTCGTTGGAGAAACCCGTAGTGATACGCGGCGACCGCCTCGGAGAGATGTTCAACGCCCAGCCCTACGACCGCATACCGTCGCAGTGGGGCGGCATAGTGTTCACCTCCGAGAGCCACGGCAACTCGGTGCAGTATGCCGACATTCACAGCGGCACCTTTGGCATACTCTTAGAGAACAGCGGCGATGCCACCACGGAGCGTCTGCGCGTGGAAAACAGCATCGTACACAACATGAGTGGCCTTTGCATAGAGGCCGAAGGCAGCCGCCTCTTTGTGGGAAACAGCCAGCTGACGAATGGCGGCGCGGGGTGTGTGGCTCTACGCGGCGGCGATGCCACATTTGTTCACTGCACAATAGGGCGTTTCTATGCTTTCACCGGCGGCTACGGCTCGGCACTGACGTTTACCAATGCCGATGCAAACGGCCAAGCCATACCATTGTTGCGTGCCAACTTCGTCAACAGCATCATCACAGGCTACTCCACCGATGAGATTATGGCCGAGCGCACTTTTGAGGACAGCGAGGCAATGTTCTGCTTCCATTTCGACCATTGCCTGCTCAACACAGGCGCGGTGGACGACACGTCGATAGCCAACGCCTGCCGCTGGGACAATAAAGATGCCGCCGTATGTCGTGAGGACAACTTCAGCCCGGCTTTCGACTTCTCCACACTTCTTTTCACCTTTTCCCTTGCCGCTGAGAGCCAAGCCATAGGCTCCGCCGACCCAGTGGCCACTGCCACTTATTATCCTAACGACCGGCTCGGATGCCCCTACAACCCCGTTGCCCCCGATATGGGTTGCTATCGCTATGCGGCAGAGCCGTAAATAGAAGAAACAAAAAAGTCCCGGCCTTTGTCAGACCGGGTTCTATTAAATTCCACCTATTATTTTTCTTCTCTCCGAAATGTTCTTGCGCGCGTCGCGGAAGAGTTGTTTTTGGAGGATGAAAGAGGGATTATGTAGTTCGACCCTGGGCTTTCGGCAAAATTTGCTCGGGAATTTGCAACTACAACCAGGCGCGGCGGCGGAAGATCCAGTAGAACAAGCCCGTCACCACCACGGAGCCAATCACCACAAGCGGCATCCCCCACACGTGCGTCTCCATACCATTTATAAGGTTCATACCGAAAATGCTGGCGATGAGTGTAGGAAACATCAGTATGATGCTTATACTCGTCATTTGCTTCATCACGCCCGACATATTGTTGTTAATCACCGAAGCGTAGGTATCCATCGTGCTGTCAAGTATGTGGGAATAGATGTTTGCCGTTTCGCGTGCCTGATGTATCTCGATATTCACGTCCTCAATGAGGTCGGCATCAAGCTCATCAATGGGAAGTTTGAACTTCAACTTAGACAACAAAGTTTCGTTGCCACGAATAGAAGTGATAAAATACGTCAAGCTGTCCTGCAAGCGCGAGAGGCTGATAAGGTCTTCGTTGTCGATGACGCGGTCTTCCAGGTTGCGCTTTGCTTCTTCAATGAGCGTGCTGATTTGTTTTAGGCGCTTCAGATACCACACAGCACTTGATAGAAACAGTCGGAACACAAAGTCCACAGCATCGGTAAACCCCGCTCCGCGCTTTTGCTGATACGCCACGAAGTCTATCATCATATTCGTCTCATAGTTGCACACGGTGACACACACATCGTTCTTCATAATAATGCCGAGCGGAATGGTGGTATGGGGTGTGCGGCTTTGCACCTCACGCACATAAGGAATGCGCAAGATGATGAGTTGCCAACCATCGTCGTAGTCGTAGCGGGCACGCTCGTCTTTGTCTCGAATGTCGTCGAGAAAATAGTCGGGTATGTGGAGTTCCTCGGTGAGATAATCCTCGTCGGCCTGTGTGGGACAAGTCACTTGCGTCCAGCAGCCGCTCTGCCACTGGTCGAGGATACGCAGGCTATGGTTGTAATTCCAAAAGGTTCGCATAGAAGGCTTCCCTGTTTTTTGCGACAGAGCGGGAAGCGTACCTTTCGGTAAAGGCTTTGACGTTTCTCCGCCCGGTCAGCGCGTAGTGGATACTTGTACTCGGCCTGCAGTGCGTAGCTGCGGCCTAAAGCACGATCGATAGTCGCTGTTTTCCGGATGATAATCGTCCATAATGGGTTGAAAAGGTTTTGTTTGCGGCTGCAAAAGTAACACTTTGTGAAAAATAAAGGAAACATTGCGCGTATTTTTCTGCCTTTCGTAGAGAAGTACTAGGCAATAAGCGTACTGCAAAAGCGTATATAAGCCTAAAAACAGGTATTCAAGCAGAAAAGCGTATCTTTGCCGCAAGTTACGGAGAAACAAAACAAAAAGTATGGCAACAGCCACCTCCACCGCCCTGCCCCGCCCCATAGAGCTCCTTGCTCCGGCACGCGATGCCGCCACGGGGCGCGAAGCCGTACTCCACGGTGCCGACGCAGTATATATCGGTGGCCCAGCATTTGGCGCGCGCGCCGCAGCAGCGGTGGACATAGATGACATTCGCGCTCTCTGCCGCTTTGCCCACCTATACGGCGTGCGGGTGTACGTAGCACTCAACACCATACTCTACGACCACGAACTCTCGGCGGCACAACAACTTGCTACACAACTCTACGACGCAGGAGCCGATGCCCTCATCGTGCAAGACATGGCACTCCTAAACCTAAGCCTTCCACCCATAGCCCTCCACGCCTCCACACAAACCGATAACCGCACACCTGAAAAAGCACGCGCGCTGGAAGCCGCTGGTTTTTCGCAAATCGTAGTGGCTCGCGAGTTGTCGCTCACAGAGATACGCACCATAGCACAAAGTGTCAGTGTGCCATTGGAGGCGTTTGTACACGGCGCATTATGCGTGAGCTACAGCGGGCGGTGCTACGCCTCACAACACTGTTTCAAGCGCAGTGCCAATCGCGGCGAGTGTGCGCAGTTTTGCCGCCTGGCCTTTAACCTCATCGACGGTAGCGGCAAAACAATCGCCACCGCGCGCCACCTCCTCTCACTTCGCGATATGAACCGCAGCGCAAACCTTGAAGCGATGATGGACGCCGGGGTATCGTCGTTTAAGATAGAAGGGCGGCTCAAAGACACGGCTTATGTAAAAAACACCGTGGCGTACTATCGCCGCCGCTTGGACGAAATTATCAGCCGCCGCCCGGAAGACTACTGCCGCAGCAGTTTTGGAAAGAGTCTTATAGCGTTTGAACCCGACGTGGCACGCTCCTTCAACCGTGGCTTTACCGACTATTTCCTTCAACGTCCGACAACACCTATGGCCTCACCGCTGAGCCCCGCCTCGCGCGGCAAACGCATCGGGCACATAGCAGGCGGACGAGGCCGACGGCTACGCATACGTTTGGAACAAGGCGAAACGCTCGCGCCAGGCGACGGGTTATGCTACTTCAATGAAGAAAAAGGTATGTGCGGATTTCGCGTGAACCGAGCAGAAGGCGACACTATCTATCCCCACCAACCGCAAGACATCAAGCCGGGCACCACAATTTACCGTAACCACGATGCAGCCTTTGAGCGGTTGCTCGCACACCCCACAGCCACCCGCACTCTGGCACTAAACATTGAGATAAAAGAAACACCATCGGGCTTCCACCTCGCGGCACACGATGAGAGCGGCATAAGCGTAGCGTTTGACATGACGCACCCCCACGAGGCAGCCCTGACACCCCAAACAGAACAGATACGCAAACAACTATCGCGGCTTGGTGGCACGGCGTGGTATGCCAAAGAAATAGACGTTCAGGCCACGTCATTTATCCCGGCCAGCACACTTGCCACGTGGCGGCGCACAATGATAGAACGCTTGCTGTCGGCACACGAAACACACTATCAACGCCCCCAGCGCAAACAGCCGGCCGAAAAGCAACCCCAAGTCAAGCCACGCCTCGGCTACGAAGCCAACGTAGCAAACACCCAGGCACGCGCCTTCTACAACCAACGCGGAGCCACCGACATCGCTCCCGCCTATGAACTGCAAGAAACCGACGAGGCAGCACTTATGACGTGTCGCTACTGCCTTAGGCGCGAACTCGGAGCGTGTCTGAAAGAAAGCGGCGTGAAAACACTAAAAAAACCCTTGACGCTGCGCCTGCCCGACGGACGCACCTTTCGCCTTAAGTTCAACTGCACGCTGTGCGAGATGCAAGTACTCCCCTCGCGCCACACTTAGCACGAAGAAACACACCTTATGAAACGCCCAACGTTTTCTTTTCATTCTTTCAATCTCTGGCCTATTGCACTCCTGCTTGCAATAACACTGTGTGGGCTCGTACCCACCTCGTGCCACTACGCACGCCCCGTTAACAATTCTCCGGCGGAGACCGACAGCACAGACGGCATCGACAGCACAGGATTCCTGCTCAAACACCACTATTGGCGTGGCGATGTATTTCGCACATCGGACTCGCTACGCCTCTTCGTTATCGACTCACCCGTGCGCCTGCTCCCGCAAACCGATGAGGCCGATGCCCTGCTAAGCACCGAAGCAACAGTACCCGACACCACTGTGATAGCCGCAGCACAACGCGTGGCCGTAACATCAATACTCTTTGTACCCGATAGCACCGCCGACAGCACGTGGGTATATCTCACCACGGCTAACGGCACTCAGGGCTGGACGAAAGAACACGAACTATTAAAGCACGCTGCACCCGACGACCCTATTTCAAACGCCATACACACTCTCTCCAAGTGGCACACGCCACTCAACATAACAGGCTTCGCCGTGGCACTGTGTGCACTCGTTTTCTTCACATTACGACGGCGGAAACACGAACCGATACCCCTCGTGCTTGGACTGCAAGGGAGCATTTATCCTATTGTCCTGCGACTATGCGTGTCGACCTGCGCCCTGCTCTACGCTGCCGTGTGGCACTTCGCACCCGAGACGTGGACGGAATTCTATTTCAATCCTACGCTCAACCCCTTTGCCCCAGACCTACCACTCGTCCTGGCCGTATTTCTCGCCTCCGGCTGGCTGGTACTGCTCGCGTCGTTAGCAATGCTCTACGATGTGTGGGAACGCCTGCCGCCCGCAGAAGGAGTAGCTTACGTTCTTGAACTCACAGCGCGATGCGTGGTGGTCTTCATCGCTATCTCGCTCACCACGGAGTACATCTTAGTTGGCTACGTGTTGTTCGCACTCTATTGGGCACTACTTGCTCTAACACTCTGGCGTGTATCTATCAAGATGAAATACAATTGCGGACGCTGTGGACACCCCATTGACAAAGTGCCGGGCCGTTGCCCGCATTGTGGAGCGCAAAACAAACTCCCACACGCCACTCTGCCATGAGCCTCGCCTTTTTAAGTCGTTATCTGCAAGCTGCCTTTGAGACGCTCTTCCCGCGTCGCTGTGCGGAATGTGGCGAGACATTAGGTGCCGATGAACAACATCTGTGCGCCGCCTGCCTTACCCGCCTGCCTCTCGCACGCATCACACGCTACGACGACAATGCAATTGTGCGGCTCTTCTTCGACCTGCCCGGCATACAACGTGCCACGGGCTACCTGTCCTATCGCCCCGACAATATCGTGGCGCATCTTATTGGACGGCTGAAATACCACGACCGACCCGCCATTGGAGAACACCTCGGACAATTGGCCGCACATCACCTGGAAACAAGCGATTTCCTCCAAGGTATTGACGCGCTTGTACCTGTGCCGCTCGCACGACAAAAACAACGTAAGCGCGGCTACAACCAGAGCGAAGCGATAGCGCGCGGACTCTCCGCTGTGACAGGCATACCGGTACGCACCGACCTCGTAAAACGCGTTGTCAACAATCCCACACAAACCCGCCTTTCCACCGACGAACGCCGACGCAACGTGGAAAGTATCTTTGCACTTACCGACGCTGATGCCATCCACGCACTCGGCTCTCCCACCCGACCGCCACACCTCTTACTCGTTGACGA
Organism: uncultured Prevotellaceae bacterium; assembly: GCA_937877625.1. Lineage (GTDB taxonomy): Bacteria > Bacteroidota > Bacteroidia > Bacteroidales > Bacteroidaceae > Alloprevotella. The sequence continues at coordinate 23,603 of CALFJG010000053.1, read as the reverse complement.
CGTACTAACCACTGGTGCCACGCTCCACTCACTTGCAGCAACTCTTTCCACCGATACAAACATCCATTTCAGCGTCTTCGCTCTCTCCGTAGCAGGAACTCACCTAAACGTGTTTGAACACGGGGCAGAATAGTAACGCTTCGAAAAAAACAAAGTTCCACCTGTTCTAAAAGAAGTCACGCCTGTTCTAAAAGAAGTCCCACCTGTTCTAAACAAAGTCCCTCCTGTTCTAAACAAAGTCCCTCCTGTTCTAAAAGAAGTTCCACCTGTTCTATAAGAAGTCCCTCCTGTTCTAAAAGAAGTACGACCGTGCTTACAATTTTTTTCTTCCTCGGATGAATTGTATAAAGTGTGACTATATTTTTACAAATAAAGCCTATACGTGCAAAAACATAGTCTTAGTTTGTATAAATATAGTCACAACTTGAATTCTTCGTGCCTATGAAGAAAAAAACTGGTCGCGCACGAGCGAAAAGCGGAGCGTTAGCGGAAAGAATATGCTTGCTCGCTAACGATTTAATGTGCGAAAGCAGAAAGAAGGCGACGAATGTTTGGCGTGTGCCATTCGGTCTCGGAAAGCCTACGGCACGGCACATTTGCGTTAAGATAGAATAGCAATGCGGAGCGTGCTTCAGCATTGTATTGGCAAGCGAAAGTCTGCCCGAAGACAAATAAAAAAGCTATTGCTACGGGCTAACAAGTGGACTTGGGCTAACAAGCGGACTTTATGGGGCTTACTTTTGAGGATTTACATCTACTATCCACATATAATAAGGGCTTGCAAGTTGTTTTTGTGGCAATGAAACGTTTCAAGCGGACAGCAATAGTTATATTATGACTATGTAGGGCGAAGCAGTAAAGAGTCCTGGAAGCGGTGGCTTTCAGGACTCTTCGATATAAGTAGGTGGGCGGTTTAGTTAAACCACTTCACATAGGCAAAGTCTTGTCGGTGTGCCAGGTTTTTGTGTCGGGGATACATACGGTAAGCCACCTTGAACGTGCCTGCGAGATCCAAAGCCAGCATACACTGGAAAGTGTGTTTACTGCCTTCGCGTGCTATAAGGTTCATCGGGAACACCTTATAGAGTTCGTCCTTGCCGTCAATAGTGCTCACTACTACCATATCCACGCCTAACGCATCGTTGAGACCGGCCTCGTCAATGACGTGTGTCACGGTAAACTCTGTTCCACTCACGATGGTGCCGTCTTGGAGGTTATCACTGGTTGTGGAACTCTCCACGCGGATATTATCCCAACAAGCAGCCACCTCTTCTTTCCAAGCAGCGAGTTCGCAGGCAGCCTTGTTATTGTCGGCACTTAGCAGCCGCATGCGCTCGGCGAGCGGCGTATAGAAGCGTGTATAGTAGTCATCAAGCTGACGTTTCATGGTGTAATGTGGGGCTATCTTGGCGATGCTATTTTTAACCACACGCACCCAACCTTCGCTGTATCCGCGTGTGCCGCGGGCATAGTAGAGTGGTATAATCTCTTGTTCCAGCATAGAGTAGATGGTGCTGGCATCAAGTTTGTCTTGGTAGTCTTGGTTTTGATAGGTACGTTTGTCGGTAAGCGCCCATCCAGCCCCCTCACGATAACCTTCGTACCACCAGCCGTCGAGTACGCTGAGGTTTACTACTCCGTTCATCAGTGCTTTCTCGCCACTTGTGCCGCTGGCTTCGAGTGGGCGCGTCGGGGTGTTCATCCATATATCAACACCGCTCACCAGGCGACGGGCGAGTTGAATGTCGTAGTTCTCAAGGAAGATAATTTTACCGAGGAACTCAGGCCGCTGCGAAATCTCATAGATACGCTTAATAAGCCCCTGCCCTGCACCATCGGCGGGGTGGGCTTTGCCGGCAAAGATAAACTGCACGGGATAGTCGGGGTTGTTGACAATCTTGGCCAAGCGGTCGAGGTCGCTGAAGAGCAGGTGGGCACGCTTGTAGGTAGCAAAGCGCCGGGCAAAACCTATTATGAGCGCATTGGGATTGATTTTATCGAGCAACGACACCACGCGCGAGGGGTCGCCTTGGTTCTTAAGCCACGACTCACGGAAACGTCCACGGATAAACTTCACAAGTTTCTGTTTCAGCGCTGTGCGTGTCTTCCACACCTCGGCATCGGGTACATTGTAGATGGCTTCCCAGATTTTGGGATTGCTCTGGTCGTTAAAGAAAGTTTTGTCAAAGTATTTCTTATACACAGCAAGGAACTCCTTGGAGCACCAGGTGGGGAAATGGACACCGTTGGTGACGTAGCCTACGTGGCTCTCTGCGGGATAGTAACCTGGCCAAATGTTGGCAAACATATCACGGCTAACATTTTGGTGCAGATAACTTACACCATTCACCTCCTGGCACGTCTTGCAGCAGAACGTACTCATACAGAATTTCTCACCCTTGTCGTCGGGGTTGGTGCGTCCGAGGCCCATAAAGTCGTCCCACGAAATGCCGAGGCGGTCTTGATAGCCACCGAGATAGCGGGCGAAGAGCCCCTCCTCAAAATAGTCGTGACCCGCAGGCACAGGCGTGTGGACGGTGTAGAGCGAGGAGGCACGCACGAGTTCAAGAGATTCGTCGAAGTTGAGGCCGCTCTCTACATAATCGCACAGGCGCTGTACATTACAAAGTGCGGCGTGTCCCTCATTGCAATGGTAAACATCTTTCTTTATGCCTAATTTCTTAAGCATCAACATACCACCGATACCAAGAAGGTACTCTTGCTTAATGCGGTTCTCCCAGTCACCGCCGTAGAGTGCGTGTGTAATGTTGCGGTCGCCCTCTTCGTTGTACATATTGTCGGTGTCCATCAAATAGAGTTTCACACGCCCCACATTGACACGATAGACCGCCACATGGACTGTGCGACCGGGGAAAGGCACTTCCACAAAGACTTGGTTGCCGTGTTCGTCGAGCTCACGCACGATAGCCAGGCGGTCAAAGTCCTGCGGCTCATAGTTGGCTATCTGTTGGCCGTCCATAGAAAGGCTCTGCGTGAAGTATCCGTAGCGATAGAGCAGGCCTATGCCGCACATATCTACGTTACTGTCGCTGGCCTCTTTCATATAGTCGCCAGCCAAGATGCCGAGGCCGCCGCTATATATCTTGAGGCTATGGTGCATACCGTACTCCATACAGAAGTAGGCCACGCTGGGACGTTTAGCATCGGGCGTTACGTCCATATACTTACGAAACTCGGTATAAACCTTGTCTATACGGGCAATTACTTCGGGATCAGCAGCGAGCTCTTTTAGTGCATCGTAGTCCATACGATAAAGGAGTTCTACGGGGTTACGATTCACAGCTTTGTGAAGTTCAGGGTCGAGACTCTTAAAGAGGTCGCGACAGGGCTGATTCCAAGAGCCCCAAAGGTTGTGTGCCAGTTCGTCGAGTTTCTGCAACTTGGCAGGAATGTGGGATTTAACAGTGACAGTGTTCCACGCGGGGTGGTTGGAATTGCTGCTTTTAACTTTCATAGTGTTATGATTGTTTTTTGTTAATTGCTATTTGATAGGCTTCGAGATAGTGCTTAGCAAAGTGTTTCCAATCGGCTTTGCGCGCTAAGGCCTTTGCACGACGACGCAGGGCGGTGTGTTCGGTAGGAGTTAGTGCGGCAAAGTCTTTGATGGCTTGGCAGATATTGTCGCACACTTCGTGCCAGTTGGCATCATCGCGGTGGATTACCAACACGCCGTCAGCGAGCATCCCCTCGTGGCCGAGCGTTTGGTTCACCCACTGCCCAAAGCCGCTGAGGTCGGTGGTGACACACGGTATGTGAAACGCCACGGCTTCGTGGGGCGTATAGCCCCAAGGCTCATAGTATGAGGGGTAGAGGCAGAGGTCGCTCGCCGTAAGGAGGTCGTAATAGGGCATATTGAAAAGCCCGTCAGCACCCTCAAGATAGCACGGCACGAGGAGTACTTTCACGGGAGCATCAGGTTCATTGTGCAGACCTACTTGCTTTATAAGATTGAGTATTCTGTCTTCGTAGGGATTGACAAGGTGGTGTGTTAGGTTAGGCTCGGGCAGGCCTTGTTTGTTGTCGGTTTTCAATGCCTCGAGTAAATCTTGACGAGGCCCATCGCACCAGCACGGCACTTCTATCAAAGCCAGAGCCTTTGTTCCTTCCACGCCTGCCTCGCGCCATTGTGCATTAAGCCGCGCAAGGCTTTCGATATATACGTCAAACCCTTTGCAGCGGAAGTCGTTGCGACCGCTGGTGGAGAGGACAAGTGTAGCGTCAGAACAAGGAGCACCCGTCAATGCCTCGGCCACACGGAAGAAAGCTTGACGTGCCTGACGACGCACCTTAGTGTAAGCAGCTCCTTGCGGCACAAAGTCGGCCTCAAAGCCATTAGGGAGTACTGTGTCGGGAGTTTTCTGGAGCAACTGCCCACACTCGCGCGCAGTAAAGGTACTCACGGTAGTGAAGCAGTCGGCGCGATGAGCACTTTGCTTCTCTATGCTGTGCTTGGCCTCCATATTGAGTTCACACGCCATCTGGTCGCCGTCATACCCCTCAAAAAAAGCATAGAGTTCTTTGTTGTTGCCAGTGATGCTACGCCCAATACTTGTAGCGTGGGTTGTAAACACGGTGCTTATCTGCGGCAGGCTACGGCTTAGAAAAAGCATACCCAAGCCGCTCATCCACTCGTGGGCTTGATACACCACGGTCTTATCGGTCATAAACTCGCGCACTACTGCCTCGGCAAACTTACCCGCTGCGTAACTAAACATCGAAGCCTCGTCGTAGTCGCCGTAAGCGTGGAGCGAATCTACGGCAAAGTTTTCCCAAGCCAAACCGTAGAGTTGATCCTTTATTATATAATATGGAGTATAATCCACCAACACAGCGATAGGCTCACTGGGAACACACCAACGTCCGATGCGCACACTTATACCGGCACGTGCGGCAGCCTCAGCCCACTCGGGGTGGAGTGTAGCATCTTCGGAGAAATAAGGGCAAGTGTTGACGGTGGGTGTTGCCTCGTCGTCGGCATTGCTATTTTTCCACACATCAGGCCCGATGAAACAAAGGCCATCAGCGGGGAGGAGCGAGCCAAGCGTCTTGGCAATAGAAGAGAGAACTGTGTATATACCGCCTACTTTGTTGCAAACCTCCCAACTGGTTTGAAACACGAAGTCGGGCTTCTTTTTCATTGCGGTCATTGTGCCGTTTTTGTTCTTTTCGATTACAAAAGTACAATTTTTTGAAAAAAAGTTCTGCTGCGGCGACTTCTTTCTTATATGAAACGGCGCAACTACGTGCTTTTTTCTTGCTTTGGTATGTCGGATTTGCAGTATTTGGCTTAAGGTATGTGCTATTCAATCGGCTTGGGCTTATTACCGTTTGTTTTTTCTCCCGATGAATTCTTGTCCTTACGAAAGGTACGTCGGCCACGACTATTATGCCCCCGACGACCACTACCGCCACGTCTGCTTTTATTCCTTCGGCCTTTACTTCCGTTGCGTCCTTGTCTACTATTCTGTATATGTGCTATGTCGTCGGACGAGGGAGCACGCAGCCCGTCGGGCAGTTTGGCGCGTGGCACTTTCTCCTCTAACAGACGCTCTATCTTTTGCAGCAATGGCATATCGCGCTCGCCCACAAGGGTGATAGCACTCCCCGCCTTACCCGCACGCGCGGTGCGTCCGATGCGGTGTACGTAGTCCTCTGGGTCGCGCGGGCAGTCGTAGTTGAACACCATTTCTACATCGTCGATGTCTATGCCGCGCGACACAATGTCGGTAGCCGCGAGGATATGTGTATGGCCGGCCTTGAAACGTAGCATCACCTGCTCGCGTTCGTGTTGCTCCAAGTCGCTATGCATCGCTTCTACATTAAACCCGGCACGCTTCAGAAGAATATGGAGCTCCTTGGCCTTGGTCTTTTTTGAAGCAAAGAGAATAGCGCGTTGTGGCTTCTTCTCTTCCATAATGCTACGCAGGATATAGTCTTTGTCAGCCTCACGACAGAGGTACACGCTCTGCGCTATTTTCTCAGCCGGTTTACTCACCGCGATACGCACCTCCACCGGTTTATTCATAATCGTTTTGGCGAGTTGGTTGATTTTGTCGGGCATCGTGGCAGAGAAGAGAATGGTTTGTCGCTGCTCCTTCGGCGGCATCTGCGCCACAATACGCAGGATATCGTCGGCAAACCCCATATCAAGCATACGGTCGGCCTCATCAAGTACTAAGTGTGTGGTACGAGAGAGGTTGAGCGTGCCGAGGTCTATATGTGTGAGCAGGCGTCCGGGCGTGGCAATCACGATGTCGGCACCGTTCGACAAGGCACGTCGCTCCGCCTCATAGCGTATGCCATCGTTTCCACCGTAGATAGCCACACCACGCGGTTGCATATAGTAGCCAAAGCCTTCAAGGGCTTGATCTATCTGTCGTGCCAACTCACGCGTGGGTGCCATCACGAGGATATTGACCGCATCTTGCGGGTGCTCCTCGCGCTCAAGGAGGGTGAGGAGCGGCAGTAGGTAGGCCGCTGTCTTACCCGTACCGGTTTGGGCTATGCCAATCACATCGCGCCCTTCGAGCAACGGTGGAATGCAACGCTCCTGCACAGGGGTACACTCCTCAAAATGCATATCGTAGAGCGCATCGAGTATATCTTCGGAAAGGGGGAGGTCTTCAAAAAACATAGTTCTCTTAATGTATTTTATGTACACTATGTAGGCTGTTGGAGTGCACTCGGCATAGGCTATTGCGGTGCACGCTTATAAAGCACAAAGGCGATGGCGGCAAAGAGGATGTTGGGTATCCATGCTGCGAGCATCGGTGGCCAGCCACCGTTGACAGCAAAAGATGCCGAGACGGTTTGGAAGAGTATATAAGAGAAACTCAGTGCGAGTCCTATGCCGATACTTGTACCCATACCACCGCCCTTGCGTTTCTCGCTGCTGAGGGCTACGCCAATAAGGGTGAGGATAAAGGCGGAGAACGGCATAGCGAAGCGTTTGTGGTACTCCACCTCAAAAGCCTGCAGCCCTGCCGCGCCGCGCATCTTTTGCCGCTCAATGTATTGGCGCAACTCGGGCGAGGTCATCGTTTCCTGCTGGTTGCGTGTATTGACAAGGTCGGCGGGCTCGGCGGCGATGGTGCTGTCAAGGCTCTCATAATACGCCACTTTCTCGCGCATTCCATTAAATGTACGTATCTGCACGCTATGGAGCGTCCAGTGGTATTTGTGGGAAGAGAGCGTGTCGTACTGCACCTGTTGAGCGGTGAGGTGTGAGACGAGTTTCTTGTCGTTAAACTTATCAAGCGAGAATCCGTAGCCGCTCTTGGTGGCGTTGTCGAAATGTTGGAAATAGGCCACCACGCCTTTCTCTACCTGTAACTGTATATTCTCAGCAGTGGTGACTTTCTTTTTCTTCACGTAGGTGTTCTCAAAGTTCACACGTGCCACATTGCCGCGTGGTATGACATAGAGGCCAAGCAACAGCGTTATCACTGCAATCAGGGCAGCAGAAATCATATAGGGACGCAACAGGCGGCGAAAACTCATACCCGTACTCTTCATTGCTATAATCTCGCTGCCGTCGGCGAGTTTGGAGGTAAAGAAGATAACGGCGATAAACACAAAGAGCGGACTAAACAGATTGCTGAAATAGGGGATAAAGTTCAAGTAATAGTCCACAATGATAGCGCGCATTGGTGCGTGGGCGGCAGTGATTTTGTCAATCTTCTCGTTGATGTCTATCACAAGGCTGATGGCAATGATTATCATCAGCAGAAAAAAGTATGTACCGAGAAACTTGCCTATGATATAACGGTCGAGCCGCTTCAGCCCCAACCGTTCCCACACACTGCGCAGCGACACGTCTGTTAGGGAGACGTGCGGCAGATACCTAAGGAGCGACGACACGAAGTGTTTCACTGATTGTTTCATAAGCGTTGGCCGAGACGTGGCAAAAAGTCGTTTTTCCATTCGGCGAAATCACCGCTAAGTATATGTTCGCGCGCCTGACCGACAAGCCAAAGGTAGAACGCGAGGTTGTGGATACTGGCTATCTGCAAGGCAAGAAGTTCGCCAGCCTTGAAGAGGTGATGGAGGTAAGCACGTGAGGTAGTATTGTCTAAGGAGCAGACACCTTCTTCGTCGATAGGTGCAAAATCATTTGCCCACTTCGCGTTTCGCATATTCATAATACCGTGAGGGGTGAACAGCATAGCGTTGCGTCCGTTGCGGGTGGGCATTACACAGTCAAACATATCCACGCCGCGGCTAATGGCTTCAAGGAGGTTCTGCGGCGTACCGACGCCCATCAGATACCTCGGGCGATCGGCGGGCAGGATGGCGTTGACCACTTCTATCATCTCATACATCTGCTCGGTGGGTTCGCCCACAGCCAGACCGCCGATGGCATAACCGTCGGCGGGAAACTGCTTCACAAACTCCGCACTCTCACATCGCAGGTCGGGATAGACACACCCTTGCACGATGGGAAACAAGCTCTGATGATAGCCATAGAGCGGTTCGGTGTCTTCATAACGCTGCCAACAACGTTCCAGCCAGTGGTGCGTGAGATCAAGAGAGCGGCGGGCATAGCCCCTATCGGCGGTGCCAGGCGGACACTCATCAAAAGCCATCATAATGTCAGCACCGATGGCGCGTTCGGTGTCGATGACACTCTCGGGCGAAAAGAAATGCTTACTGCCATCAATGTGTGAGCGAAACTCGCAACCTTCTCTGCGTAGTTTGCGGATACCAGTGAGCGAAAAAACTTGGAAGCCGCCGCTGTCCGTCAGTATCGGACGCTCCCAACCTATGAAACGGTGCAGGCCGCCTGCGGCTCTCAACACTTCGATGCCTGGACGCAGGTATAGATGGTAGGTGTTGCCCAATATGATTTGTGCTTTCACCGCTTCGCGCAGTTCGCGGAAATGCACGCCTTTGACACTGCCCACAGTACCCACTGGCATAAAGATAGGCGTTGCTATATCGCCGTGAGCAGTATGAAACACACCAGCACGGGCACCTGTATGAGTATCGGTGTGATGGAGGGTAAAAGGCATTTGTAGGAGAATGAGGGGATTTGTTAGAGACTTGTAAACTCGCTTATCATTTCCCAAGACTCTTCACATTTCTTCGGACTTTTATCTACCGTTTTACACGCTTGGAAAGAGCAAAACGAACCAACTCAGCACATCGCCTTGCGCTACACGTTCGTTGATCTTTCAGGCCGCTGCGGCACCTTGTTTCCATAGGTCTCTTATTCTAATGATAAACGCGCGCCGCCTATTTCGTTTCTTTCTTCACCTCAAACACAAGCGGTTTCTCCACAGTCTCTTTTAGGAGTGCAAAACGGAAGACATCAAGAACGGTATCAACAAAATGGAAAGCGAGACCTTGGAGGTAACGGTCTTGAATTTCCTCAATGTCTTTGCGGTTTTCGCGCGACAGTACGATATCAACGATGCCAGCACGTTTGGCAGCAAGTATCTTCTCTTTGATACCTCCCACGGGCAGCACTTTCCCTCGCAACGTGATTTCGCCCGTCATTGCTGTACGAGCCCTCACCCTACGCTGCGTCAGGGCACTGGCAATGCTCGTAGCGATGGTGATACCCGCCGAGGGGCCATCTTTGGGTGTCGCACCTTCAGGCACGTGGATATGGATAGCCCATTGGTCGAACACCTCAGGGTTGACGTGCAGGTCGGCGGCGTGTGCCTTGACGTATTCCAGAGCTATAACGGCACTCTCTTTCATCACATCGCCAAGGTTTCCAGTAAGTGTCAATTTGGGTTGTTTGCTGCGTGTGAGGCTTGTTTCGATAAAGAGTATCTCACCACCCACAGCAGTCCAAGCCAGGCCAGTAACCACACCTGCATAGTCGTTGCCTTGATATTTGTCGCGATTGTAGGGTGGTTTGCCGAGGAGTTTCTCAATGTGAGAGGGGCGCAAAGCACCGCGCTTGGGCAATTTGTCATCGCCACCAGCAACACAGTAGGCTACCTTGCGCAGTATCTTTTCTATCTGCTTCTCCAGACCGCGCACACCGCTCTCGCGAGTATATTTCTCTATGATATAATCAAGAGTGGCAGCTGGCAGACTGACTCGCTTAGCCACCTCGTCCTTATACTGCACAAGATGTTTGGGCAGGAGGTGTTGGCGAGCTATTTCGCGTTTCTCCTCGGTGAGATAGCCCTCCACTTGTATGATTTCCATACGGTCAAGCAGGGCGGTAGGGATGGTGCTGAGCGTGTTGGCCGTGGCGATGAAGAGTACCTTGGAGAGGTCGTAGTCGATGTCAAGGAAATTGTCGTGGAAAGCGTTGTTTTGTTCGGGGTCGAGTACTTCAAGCAGGGCAGCCTGCGGGTCACCGTTCCAACTACCGCCAGTGCTTAGTTTGTCAACCTCATCAAGCACAAAGACGGGATTCTCGGTGCCGGCTTTCACGATATTTTGTATGATGCGCCCAGGCATTGCGCCGACATAGGTGCGGCGGTGACCGCGTATCTCGGCCTCATCGTGTACGCCGCCTAATGAGATACGCACATATTTCCGACCAAGCGACTCGGCAATGCTCTTACCCAAAGATGTTTTGCCCACACCCGGCGGCCCCACAAGGCATACGATGGGTGACTTCACCTCGCGGCTGTAGGCCAGCGCGGCGAGGTATTCCATTATGCGCTCTTTCACACGCTCCATTCCGTAGTGGTCGCGGTCGAGAATGCGAGCAGCGGCGGAGATGTCGTGGGTGTCCTCCGTCTGTTTGCCCCAAGGCAAATCCACAAGGGTCTCAAGATAGGTTAGTTGCGTGGTATAGTCGGGGTATTGCGAGTTCATACGCTCCAGTTTGCCCAACTCTTTATCAAACACCTCGCGCACTTTTTCAGGGAGGGGCAACCCCTTGGCTTTCTCGCGTAGCTCGGCAGCGTCGTGTCCCTCCTTTTCGTTACCCAACTCACTTTGTATGTTCTGAATTTGCTGGCGCAGGAAGTATTCCTTGTGTTGCTTGTCAAGATCCTCGCGTGTTTTGTTCTGTATCTGTTCTTTGAGTTGAGCATACTGCAATTCGCGGTTGAGAATAGCGAGCAGGCCAGTGGCACGCTTCACCATGTCTCCCTCAAAAAGCAGTTGACATTTCTCGCTCGTGGGGAAAGGCAGGTTGGTACAGATAAAGTTGATGAATGCTATGGGATTGTTGATACCACGAACGGCAAATACAGCACCGCTGGGTATCATATCGCTGCTCTCAATGAGTTTTATGGTATTCTCGCGGCACGCATCCACCACGGCCTGCCACTCTTTGTTATCGGAGGCAGGAATACCCTCTTCGAGCAGTCGCACCTTGGCGCGTAGGTAAGGCGTGCGTTTGGTGAGCGAGCCTATCTCCACGCGTCCGTAGCCGTGGAGTATGGTGGTATTGCCAAAAGGCCCCATATCAAGCGAGCGCACCACTTTGGCTACAACGCCAACCTTATGGAGGTCGGGTAGTTCAGGACTCTCTTTATCAGCATTTACTTGGGGTACTACGACAAAGAAGCCATCGGTTTCGCGAGCTTGCTCAAGCAGGAGGAGGGAACTCTGGCGGCTCACGTTGATAGGTGCCAGCACACCAGGATAGAGTACTAAGCCGCGCACAGGCAGCAGAGGAAGGGTAGGACCAATATTGGGGGAGAATAAATCCCGAATGTCGCCCTCAAAATCGGCGATAAGCGAAAAAGGGCTTTGTGTGTTTGCTTCTGTCTTCATCATTGCGGCGCGAAGATACAACTTTTCAACGTGCCACACCACCCGCAAACCACTTTTTAGGCTTAGAGGCTTGACTTACAATGGAGATTGTTTACTTTTGCGGCGATATTTTTATTACATTAAGCTTTTTTCTACAATGAACGCATTTGTATTTCCTGGACAAGGGGCACAGTTTGTAGGCATGGGCAAGGACTTATACGACCAGCACCCTGTGGCCAAAGAATATTTTGAGCAAGCCAACGAGATACTTGGTTTCCGTATCACTGACACGATGTTCGCTGGCACGGACGAAGACTTAAAGCAAACACGCGTGACGCAGCCCGCCGTGTTTCTCCACAGCGTGATAACGGCATTCTGTCTGGGCGATGCTTTCCGCCCCGATATGGTAGGCGGCCACTCGCTCGGAGAGTTCTCCGCCCTCGTTGCCGCCGGTGCCTTGAGTTTTGAAAACGGCCTAAGGCTCGTGAGCCGTCGCGCAGAAGCGATGCAAAAGGCTTGCGAGGCCGTTCCTGGCACTATGGCTGCCACCATCGCTCTGCCCGATGACGTGGTGGAGCAAGTATGCGCCAATGTATGTTCGCCCGAGAGCCTTGTGGTGGCAGCCAACTACAACTGTCCCGGCCAACTCGTCATTAGCGGACAGCGCGAGGCAGTAGAGGCCGCATGCACCCGCCTGAAAGAAGCTGGTGCCAAACGTGCCTTGATGCTCAGCGTGGGCGGGGCGTTCCACTCACCCCTGATGCAACCTGCCAAAGAGGAACTCGAGAAAGCCATCAACGAAACAGCTTTTTCCACACCACGGTGTCCCGTCTATCAGAATGTGGACGGAATGGCACAGACCGACCCCGCCGTGATAAAAGAAAACATCACCCGACAACTCACATCGCCTGTACGATGGACAAAAGAGGTAGGCCAGATGCTCGCCGACGGTGCTACGTGTTTCACCGAGTGCGGCCCCGGAAAGGCCTTGCAAGGTATGATTGTAAAAATAGCCAAGGGACACGACATCACGCTGCGTAGTGCAAACGAACTCTTATGAAGCCCGTCATCTATCAAGTGTTGCCACGATTGTTTGGCAACACGAAGAAAGGCATCAACGTTCCCAACGGCACCATTGACGACAACGGCTGCGGCACGCTTGAGGCTTTCACCCCGGCACTGCTGCGCCGCCTCAAGCAAGCAGGCTACACCCACGTGTGGTACACCGGGCTGCTGCGCCACGCCACACAAACCGATTACAGCACACTGGGCATACCACCATCGCACCCCGATGTAGTGAAAGGACGAGCTGGCTCTCCCTACGCCATTGCCGACTACTACGACCTTGACCTCGACCTCTTCAACAATCCCGCCGAGCGTCACGAAGCTTTCAACGCCCTAATAGCACGCACACACCGTGCAGGGCTGAAAGCGGTGATAGATTTCGTACCCAACCACGTGGCGCGACAATATCGCTCCATCTGCGCTCCCGAGGGTGTGCGCGACCTCGGAGCCGACGACAACCTCGCTCTGGCCTTCTCGCCACAAAACAACTTTTACTACATTCCTGGTCAACGACTCTCCACCGCCAATTTCGCACCCGAGAGTACCTACAAAGAAGACCCCGCACGAGTCACGGGGAACGACTGCTTCCACGCCTTTCCCTCGCGCAACGACTGGTACGAAACCGTGAAACTCAACTACGGCGTGGACTACCAGCAAGGGCAGACACGGTTTTCTCCCACACCATCCACGTGGCAGAAAATGACACATATACTGCTCCACTGGGCGGCACGCGGGGTTGATGCTTTCCGCTGCGATATGGCAGAAATGGTGCCCGAAGCGTTTTGGCAATATGCCATAGCACACGTAAAAGCCGCCTATCCCAGCGTACTCTTCATCGCCGAGGTGTACAATCCCGCGCGCTATCGCGGCTACATCGGTGCAGGCTTTGACTATCTCTACGACAAAGTAGGACTCTACGACACACTGCGTGCCGTGGTGCAAGGCAGTAAGTGGGCCGCCGACATCACCACGTGCTGGCAAACAGTGGAAGGCATCGGCGACAATATGCTCCATTTCTTAGAAAACCACGATGAACAACGCATTGCCTCCGACTTCTTCGCCTCCAACGCCGAGGCGGCATTACCCGCTTTCTTTGTGGCCGCACTGATGAGCCGAGCCGCCGTAATGGTTTATGCCGGACAAGAAGTGGGCGAGCCAGGGATGGATGCCGAAGGCTATAGCGGACGCGACGGACGTACCACTATTTTCGACTACTGGCGCGTAGAAAAACTCCAGCGTCTGGCACTGGGACTCACCCACCTGACCAAGGCTGAACGAAACCTATACGACCGCTATGCCACTCTGACACGCCTCTGCTCACAGAACGACATCGTGAGACAAGGAGGCTTCTACGACCTGATGTACGCCAACTTCGACCATCCCGAAACGTTCAACGCCGCACGACAATACGCTTTCCTGCGCTATACCGCCCCTGACAAAACTACAAAGAAGGCAAAAACAGCAGCATTACTCTGTCTTGCCAATTTCGATGGCCAAGCACGACAAATAGAAGTGCGCGTGCCAGAACACGCCTTCGGTTGTTGCCACCTTTTACCAGGCAGATACACTGCCACAGACCTACTCAGCAGACAATCACAAATCCTCAACCTACAACCCGATACCCTCATAAGCGTCGCCCTCCCTGCCTACGGAGGACTGGCATTGCACATCACGAAATAATCTCTCTCCCCCTCTCTCAGTTCTTTTTTTATTGATGTCCGACCAATTACAATAATAGTCCGACCGTGATTAAACGTAGTCCGAGAGCCTTTAAACTCGAGTTTAAAAGCCCTCGGACTATGATTAAAATCCGTCTTATCTATTTTGCAGGCGAGCCGCCCGTCGGAACACACGCGGCTTGCCCGCTCAACCTGAAAGCACTATATAGCGCATACTTTTAGAAATCGGAAATAGATGTGGCTGTTTATAGGGGTTAAGGAGGGATTACATAATGCCGTCAAACATTTGGCGGGCAGCAATATCCTTTTTTATAGAAGAGAGGAATAATTTCAAAGCGCAACGACCCAAAGATTATCGGAACACACTGAATAATTGGGGTGCATCAAAAAAAACGGCGGCCTATCTGATAGGGAGATAGACCGCCTAAAGCGTTAAATGATACGTATGCGTATCCAAGACGTTAAGCCTCGGCGGGCAACACGCTAACCACACTGCGGTCGCGATTGCCACGACGGAACTTTACAATACCGTCAGTAAGGGCGTAGAGCGTGTTGTCCTTGCCCATAGCAACGTTCTGACCAGGATAGTGTACCGTGCCGCGCTGACGAACAATGATATTGCCGGCAATGCAAGCCTGACCACCATAAATTTTCACACCAAGTCGTTTGCTGTGGGATTCACGTCCGTTCTTTGAACTACCCACGCCTTTTTTATGTGCCATAATTCTAAGATTCTTTTACTTCTTTTGCTGAAAGAATTAACAAACTACTTGCTTCACACTAACTTGAGTAAAGTGGTGGCGATAGCCGTTGAGCTTGCGATAGCCCTTGCGACGCTTCTTGTGGAACACCAGCACTTTGTCGCCCTTAACGAGCGGTTTCACTACTTCGCAGACCACCTTAGCGCCTTCTACGGCGGGCGTGCCTACGGTGACGGTGCCATCTGCATCAATCAGCAACACCTTCTCAAACTCAACAGTCTGCCCCTCTTCTGCCTTGGGCATGTGGTTCACAAAGAGCTTACGCCCCTCTTCCACCTTAAACTGCTGACCGTTAATTTCAACGATTGCGTACATTGTTATAATAAAGAGTTGAAACGGATTTTTCCGAGAGGCGACCTACACTTCTTTGGCGGTACTTTACCGAGCCCCTTCGGACTAAAAGCGCGGCAAAAGTAACACAACTTGTGTAACAAGACAACACTTTTCTGTCCTTTTTTTGCAAAAAAGCTCCTCAACAAAGCTTCAAAGCGCAAATAAGTGGACAAGAGTAAGCTTTTTGAACAAGAATAAAACGTACTTTTGCCGAAGTAATTATAAAAGCGATGAAAAGGTCTGCAACCATTCTGTGGTTTTGCTTCTTCTTTACCATAATGCCTGCACAACGTGTGCTGACGCTGGAAGAATGTCGGGATATGGCACTGCGCGACAATGCCTCGCTCGCCGCAGCAAGAGCCACCGTGGTGCAACGCTCCGCCGAACACGAGGCGGCACTCACCAACACGTTGCCAAAGCTGCAGCTCACAGCCACTTATATGCGCTTAGGACGCGAACTATCTATTCTCACCGACGACCAGAAAAGTGCTCTCAGTAACCTGGGTACGAATATCATTAGCCCACTGCAAGACCGCTTGACACCGTTTGCGGAGGCTATCGCGCCTATCCTACAGCGTTTTCCCGACTTGGCAAGCCTCGTGACACGAATAGGAACTGGCGCACAAAACTTTGCCGAGGCACTCAACAGTGCTGGACAAGGCGTTGTAGATGCGTTTCACACGGACAACCGCAATATGGGCGGCGCAGCACTGCTACTCACACAGCCTATCTATATGGGAGGGAAGATACGAGCGTATAACCGCTTGACGGGATACACAGCCCAACTTGCTGGCGAACAACTGCGCAGTGCCGAGGAGGGCGTGCTGCTCGATGTAGAAACCGCCTATTGGCAGGTCATTTCCCTTGCCGCCAAAAAGAAACTCGCCGAAGACTACCTTGAAATGCTTCGCCACCTGGAGCACGACGTAGAACTTATGGTAAAAGAAGAGGTGGCGACGCGCGCCACGTTGCTCACCGTGAACGTCAAGGTGGACGAGGCAGAAATGACACTCCTCAAGGTGGAAGACGGACTGGCTTTGTCACGTATGCTGCTCTGCCAGCTGTGTGGCCTACCGCTCAACACGTCCATTGTTCTGGCCGATGAAGATTTGGACGACGTGGCAACGCACACCGCCGACCCTATGGGCGACACCATTCAAGCCTATGCCAACCGCCCCGAGATACGCCAACTCACACTGGCCACGTATATCTATCGCGAGAAAGAGCACATCGTTGCCGCCGACTTCCGTCCTAACCTGGCGTTCGTGGCTGGTATGACATACTCCACGCCATCGCTCTACAATGGCTTTGAAAACAAACTCCGAGGCAACTGGGCTATCGGCGTGACGTTTTCTATGCCTCTGTGGACGTGGCACGAAGGACGCTACAAGCGCAAAGCCGCCCGCGCCGAGGGACTCGTGGCCTCACTACGCCTTCAGGACGCAAAACAAAAGATAGCCCTGCAAGTGGAACAGTGTCGCTACCGACTCACCGAGGCACACCGCCGCGTAGCACTCAGCCTGCACAACTTGGAGCGTGCTGACGAAAATATCCGTATCAGCAACCTCGGACACCACGAACAGGTCATCACTACCTCCGATGTGCTACAAGCACACACTGCCTGGCTACAAGCCCATAGCGAGAAAATTGACGCGCAGATAGAAGTGCGCCTCGCACAAACAAGCCTCCGCAAAGCTCTCGGTACAATGTAACAATGTAACGGCGTAGCCTCGTGTGTGTTACGGTGATAAAACACAACAAACACCATCCCCAGTCTTATGACTAACAACATAGAAAAGAAACCAAACATTTTGCCGCCACTCTTTATTTTCACAGCCGTAGTAGCACTGGTAGTGGCAGGCAGTTACTTTGCCTTTCGCGAACAGACAGAGACGATACAAGGACAAGTAGAAGTTACTCAGTATCGCGTGTCGTCGAAAGTACCGTCGCGCGTACTGAAGATTCACGTAAAAGAAGGCGACAGCGTGCGGGCGGGTGACATTCTTGTGACACTTGAATCGCCCGAGGTGGAAGCCAAGCGCGAGCAGGCCGATGCCGCCGTGGCCGCTGCACAAGCCATCGAAGACAAAGCCCAAGCCGGAGCACGCGAAGAACAGATACGTGGCGCACGAGCATTATGGGAGAAAGCCAAAGTGGCTGTAGGTATTATGCAAACCAGTTACGACCGCATAGAAAACCTCTACCGCGAAGGCGTAGTGACAGGACAACGGCGCGACGAAGTGAAAGCCCAACTTGACGCAGCACTGGCCGACGAACGAGCCGCGAAAAGCCAATACGATATGGCAATGAATGGAGCGCAACGTCAGGACATCGCCGCCGCCAGCGCACAGGTGAGGCGTGCACAAGGCGCAGCACACGAAGTGAATGCCTACGAACGCGAGACCACACTACGCGCTACGCAGGACGGCGAGGTGACGGAGATATTCCCCTCCGTAGGAGAACTGGTTGGCACGGGAGCTCCGATAATGAACGTGGCGGTGATGCAGGACATCTGGGTGACATTCAACGTACGCGAAGACCGCTTGGCAAACTTTGCCGTAGGGCGCGTGGTGCAGGCTACAGTACCCGCACTCGGCGAAAAAGCATATAGTTTCGCTGTCTATTATATCAAAGACCTCGGCAGTTACGCCGCATGGAAAGCCACCAAGACAACGGGGCAATACGATATGAAAACCTTTGAAGTGCGCTGCCGACCCGTCACACCCATCCCAGGTATGCGACCAGGTATGTCCGTGTTGTTAAAACAATAACTCGTGACGAAAAATCCATGCTCAAATACTTCCTTCTTTTCAAACGAGAGTTCTTGCGTCTCGCCGTACGACCTGTTTATTGGTTCGTGATGGTGATAGCCCCTCTTGGGGTGTACGCTTTCTTTGTGTTGCTTATGAGGGAGGGACTGCCGAGCGAAATGCCTATGGGATTGGTAGACCTTGACCGCACAACTACCTCGCGTAGCATTGCTCGTAACCTTGATGCTTTTCAGCGAACAAAGATTACAGAGAACTATGCCAACATCAGCGATGCGCGGCGCGCAATGCAACGCGGCGACATCTACGCGTTCTTCCTCATACCCGAAGGCACCACACACAAAGCTATGCGGCAGGAACAGGCCACCGTGTCGTTCTATGTGAACTATAGTTACCTCATCGCCGCTTCCCTCGCCTACCAAGATATGCGTATGATGAGCGAACTCGCCTCGGGAGCCGCCGCACGCAACGTACTCTACGCACGAGGAGCCACAGAGCAACAAGCAATGGCTTACTTGCAACCCATCGTGATGGACACACACCCCATCAACAATCCTTGGCTCAACTACAACGTGTATCTGAGCAACATCTTTATTCCTGGTATGCTCCTGCTTTTTGTATCGCTGCTCACCACGTATAGCCTTGGCACGGAGATAAAAGACGGCACGGCGCGCAAGTGGATGGAACTGGCAGGCGGCAGCATCAAGCGTGCACTCTGGGTGAAGTTAGTGCCACAGTTCATTATATTTTGGCTGATGGGGGCTATCTATGTATTGTTGTTCTACGCCGTACTCCACTTCCCCTGTCACTGCGGCATACCCACTATGCTCGGTGCGATGACACTCCTCGTACTCGCGGGGCAGGGGTTAGGCACGTTCTTCTTCGCCTTGTTGCCGTCGCTGCGTATGAGTATGAGCATATGTTCGCTCTGGGGAGTGCTGAGTTTTAGTATGTGCGGTATGTCCTACCCCGTTATGGCATTCCACCCCGCATTGCAGGGATTGAGCCTGCTTTTTCCCCTGCGCCACTACTTCCTTATCTACGTAAACTGCGCACTTGATGGCTTCCCTTGGCAATATGCTATGTGGAATCTGCTCGCGCTCGTCTTCTTCGCCGCCGCTCCACTACCCCTGCTGCCACGGCTGAAATATAGCGTGCTGAACTATACGTATGTGCCTTAATAATAGAACAGCATAAAAAAATGATACGCTTCTCACGCGCTCAGTATTGGAAAGAAAGCTTTCGCTCCTTCCTGTATATCTTCAACAGGGAGTTGCGAGCGGTATTTCACGATGAGGGCGTGGTGCTTCTTTTTATCATTGTGCCGATCTTCTATCCTGTTCTTTACACGCTAATATACTCTACAGAAACCATTCACGAGGTACCCGTGGCAGTGGTAGATATGAGCCGCACAACCTTGAGCCGCGACTATTTGCGACGCGTGGACGGCACGCCCGACGTACACATCGTGGGCTACTGCGCCAATCTCGAAGAAGCGAAAGAAATGGTGCGCCGACGTAAAGTCTATGGGATAATATACGTGCCTGCGGAGTTTGACGACGACCTGCAAAAAGGCCTGCAGACGCACGTTAGCCTTTTTGCAGATATGAGCGGATTGCTTTACTACAAAGCCATCCTTATAGCCAACACCAACGTGTCGCTCAGCCTCAACGCCAAGATAAAAGTGGAACGAGCAGGAAACACCACGAACGAACAAGACAAGGTGAGCATACAACCCATCAGTTATGAAGAAGTAAGCCTCTACAATCCTCAAGGCGGTATGGCATCGTTCCTTATCCCCGCCGTACTCATCCTTGTGCTGCAACAAACGCTCTTCCTCGGTGTGGGAATGTTGGCCGGCACGGCACGCGAAACCAACCGCTTACACGAGCTTATACCTGTGGAGCGAAGCCATCATGGGTTGCTGCGCATCGTGTTTGGAAAGAGTGCCGTTTACCTCCTTATATATACAGCACAAAGCGTAATAGCACTGGGCGTTATACCACACCTCTTCCGCCTGCCACAGATAGGCAACCCCGTAACACTGGCGTTCTTTATGATGCCATTCCTCTTGGCCATCACTTTCTATGCTATGACTGTGAGTGCCTTGATACGCGAGCGCGAGAATGTGATGCTTATCGGTGTCTTTGTTAGCGTGCCGCTACTTTTTATGAGCGGCATCTCGTGGCCTGCGGCAGGCATACCACAATGGATACGTTTCCTCTCCTACCTATTCCCCAGCACCTTTGGCATCAACGGCTTTGTACATATCAACACGATGGGGGCGCGCCTCCTTGAGGTACGCACCGAGTGGGACGCGCTGTGGCTGCAAGCAGCAGTGTATTTCCTAACGTGTTGCCTTACTTTCCGCTACAAAATACTACGCGCGCGCGCACGCACATACGCACTCTATATGGAGGAACGCAAAACGAAGCACACACCACAAAAAACAGAAAATCCAGCTTAAGAAGAAACTTTTTGGCTTTTTTGATAGCTTTATGTGGCATTTGTAGTTAAATTTGCCCGCGCCAAAACCTTGTGAAATACATTTTTCTAATTCTAATATCTTAAAAACTCAATGGCAAAACAAGCTAAACAATGGGGAGCGATATGCGTAATGATAGCGCTCTTCGCCATGATTGCCTTCGTGACAAACCTTTGCACGCCAATGGCAACCATCATCAAGAACCAAGGTGAGATCAGCAACGTACTCGCACAGATTGGCAACTACGGCAACTTCGTGGCCTACCTCGTGATGGGTATTCCCGCCGGTATGCTTATCGCCAAGTTCGGCTACAAGAAGACGGCACTCATCGGCCTCGTCGTCGGCATCGTGGGTATCCTTATCCAGTGGTGTAGTGGCCTGCTCGACAACGGCGACGGTTCCAATATCGGCGTTGTTTTTGGCGTTTATCTCCTCGGGGCTTTCATTAGCGGACTGACGATGTGTATCCTCAATTGCGTGGTAAACCCAATGCTCAACCTCCTTGGCGGAGGCGGCAACGCTGGTAACCAACTCATTCAGATAGGCGGCGTATTCAACAGCACCGCTGCCGTTTGCTGCTACATTCTTATGGGTGCACTCATTGCCGATGCCACAAAAGCCAAAATCTCCGATGCTACGCCAGCACTGATGATTGCTTTGGCTATCTTTGCCATCGCTTTCGTTGTCATTCTCTTTACAAAGATTGAAGAACCCGAACAAGCTCCCGTAGAGGTAAGCCTCATTAAGGGCGCAATGAGTTATCGCCACTTCGCCCTCGGTGCGCTGGCTATCTTCCTGTATATGGGTATTGAAGTCGGTGTACCCAACTACGTGCTGCAATACCTCACCTCGGGCGATGAGGCAAACGGCTTCTCGGCTATAAGTGCTGGTGTGGCTGGCTTGCTCGTGGCTGTTTACTGGTTTATGATGCTCGTAGGCCGCTTCGCCGGTGCTGCCATTGGAAGCAAGGTAAGTAGTCGCGCTATGGTTACCACTGTTAGCATTGCTACGTTGGCACTCGTTCTCGGAGGTATGTTTGCTCCGACGGATGTTCTTGTGAATTTCCCGGGCGTTGACTGGGGCAAGCTTGAACTCATCTGGCAAGAAATACCCGTAGGCATCTTCCTCTTCCTGCTTGTTGGTCTTTGCACCAGTGTGATGTGGGGGGCTATCTTCAATATGGCTGTCGAAGGTCTTGGCAAATACACCGCTATCGCTTCGGGTATCTTTATGACAATGGTATTCGGTTGCGCCGTAATGATGGCTATTCAAGGTGCTGTGGCAGATGCCACCAACTACATCACCAGTTTCTGGGTAGTAGTATTCTGTGCCGCCTACATCCTCTTCTATGCGCTCGTTGGTAGCCGTCCTACAAAAAAGGCAGAAAAAGAATAAATAATTATGTAATGAGTGTACAGACACAATAATGCTTTGACTATACAAGTCTGTAACTCTCATCCACTAACCTTTAATAATCACTCTTATGAAACTTACAATCGACGACGTTCGCAGTCGTTTTATCAAACACTTCGGTGGCACCACAGGTAGCGTATATGCTTCTCCTGGTCGTATCAATCTCATTGGCGAGCACACCGACTACAACAACGGTTACGTTTTCCCCGGAGCTGTTGAGCAAGGTATGATTGCCGAAATCAAACCTAACGGCACACGCAACGTAGATGCTTATAGTATTGACCTGAAAGACCGCGTGCAATTCTCGCTTGACGATGAAAAAGGCCCCAACGCCACGTGGGCACGCTATATATACGGTGTATGCCGCGAAATGATGGCACTGGGTGTACCCGTTGAAGGGTTTAACACGGCCTTTGCCGGTGATGTGCCTCTGGGAGCAGGTATGTCGAGCAGTGCCGCGCTGGAAAGCACCTACGCCTATGCACTCAACGACCTCTTCGGCGACAACAAGATAGAACGTATGGAGCTCGCCCGGGTGGGTCAGCGCACCGAACACAAATACATCGGCGTAAATTGCGGCATTATGGACCAAGCCATATCCTGCCTCGGCAAGGCCGGCCACCTGATGCGTATGGACTGCCGCAATGGTGAGATAGAGTACTTCCCTTGGCATCCGAAAGGCTATCAACTCGTACTCGTCAACAGTTGTGTGAAGCACGAGCTTAAAGGGTCGCCCTACAACGAGCGCCGACTGCAGTGTGAACACGTGGCAGAGGTTATCGCCAAGAAGCACCCCGAGGTGGAAAGCCTACGCGATGCCACAATGGAGATGCTCGATGAGGTGAAAGACGAAATCACCGGCGCAGAATACAAACGTGCACGCTACGTCATTGGCGAAGTAGTACGCGTACTGGCTGTCTGCGAAGCCCTTGAGATTGACGACTACGAAAAAGTCGGCCAAATGATGTACGACACACACTACGGACTGTCGAAAGAGTACGAGGTAAGTTGTGAGGAACTCGATTTCCTCAACGACGTAGCCAAGGAATGTGGCGTAACAGGCTCGCGCATTATGGGCGGCGGCTTCGGTGGCTGCACCATCAACCTCGTCGCCGATGAGCTCGCTCCAAACTTCAAGAAAGTCGTGGTCGAAAAGTTTGAAGAAAAATACGGCAAAAAGCCCATCGTTATCGATGTAGTAATCGGCGATGGTGCTCGCAAACTCTGCTAAGCCGCATAAATTCTTTATCCTACAAGAAAAAAGCAGATTAGATGCCTCGGTGTCTAATCTGCTTCTTTCTTGTAGGAAATTTGGTCGGGCGGCTTTTAAACTTAGTCGGATTGATTTTGAAATCAAAGCCTTTGATTTTAAAATCAATCGGATTGATTTTAAAATCAATCGGAC